>DATJXU010000234.1:0-5940 GCA_035499915.1 Acidocella sp. | reverse complement strand
CCGCCGATGAGCGCGCCTTTGCCTGCCCCCACGCCGGTTGCGGCGCCGATGGCGGCACCGCCGGCGGCGCCGATGGCACCGCCCGAGAGGGCGCGCGAGCCGGTCGTCTCGCCGCAGCCGGCAAGCGCGGTGATCGCGACGGCCAACATCAGGCCCGATGTCAATTTACGAAACATGGTGAAACTCCGTTGATTGAGTGAGTGCGGCGGCTCCCGTTAGTTCGACCGAAACTTGGCTGAGTTGGGAGAGAATCACGCTGGTTCAAGTGATCTATTATGCCGCACCAGGGGCTCGATAGTGGAAGGCAGCGCTTTATCAGCATAGATTGTACCCTTTTCCGCCTGTCGTTGTTGCGCCTGTGGGGATGTGTGCAACGTGTTTGCGTTGTGCATTTATTCCTCAAATCGGCGGAAAGATCAGAAGACAAAAGATTTCCAGAAAGAAATCGTGCAACTTACGGAGGTTGGGGTATTGGGATGGGCATTCGCCTCCGCCATGCTGGTCGCCTGCCCCGTGGCACCTATTTGGCCAATGGTATTGATTACGCCATAAATGGGCCCGCTGGAACCGCCGGCGATGCTGGACGCGGTATTGCTGACATTATGCTTCTCCAGGGCCTGGCAGGCATTCGTGCTGCCGCCGACGACCATGGGCACGAGAAAAAATACTGCTATCAAGATGATGATAGCGCCGACAACTGCTTTCATAAAATGTTTCCAAAGTTAAGAACAACAGTATCTTAAGTGGTCATGGTCCATCTGCCCGTTAAGATCATGACAATATTTGTTAACAAATAGTTAGACAGCGTTTACTCCAGCCGGCGCGCTCCAAAAAATCCGTGCAGAGGCAGTTTGTGATTTAATCATGCCGCACTGCCTACCGGGCACTGGCGTGGCGGCATTTTGCGAGTTGCAAATAAGAATTATTATCGCTATGGCGGGCCTACCGCACCTTTCGCGGCGTCACCGGCCTTGGAGTTACCCTTGCAGACCACGCAACATTCGCCTCAAACGGCACAAGCGTCCTCCCAGGCCATGCCCTTAGTGCCGCTGGGCCAAATGCCGCGTGGCGCATGCGGCATCATCGCCGCCATCGACACCACTATGATCCACAGCCACCTGCCGCCGGCTGAGTTGGAGCGCCGGCTGCTTGAGCTGGGCATGGTCGAGGGCGCGCGGGTGGAGATCCGTCATCAGGGGCTATTCGGGCGCGACCCCATCGCCGTGCGGGTGGACTGCCACGCCACCTTCGCTCTGCGCCGGCGCGAGGCCAGCGCCGTGATGGTGCGTTTGCTTGCGCCGGAGGACGCTAAATGAGCTACGAAGCCCTGCAGCAACGCCCCGCCGCCACCCCGTCGCTGACCCGCATCGCCCTGATCGGCAACCCCAATTGCGGCAAGACCGCGCTGTTCAACACGTTCACCGGCAGCCACCAGCGTGTGGCGAATTACCCGGGCGTGACGGTGGAGCGGAAGGAAGGCCGCTTCCTTACCCCCGGCGGACTGGAGCTGCGCGTGCTTGACCTTCCGGGCACCTACTCCCTGCGCGCCCGCAGCCCTGACGAGGAAGTGACCCGCGACGTGGTGCTGGGCCAGCTGCCGGGCGAGGAAGCGCCGCAACTGCTGCTCTGCGTCGCCGACTCCACCAATCTGCGTCTCGCCTTGCGCTTGGTGCTGGAACTGCGCGCCTTGCCTCAGCCGGTGGTGCTGGTGCTCAACATGGCCGACATCGCGCGGCATCGCGGCATCACCATCGACGAAGCGAAGCTGTCGGCGGAGCTGGGCATTCCGGTGCTCCCGGCGGTGGCGGTGCGGCGCGGCGGCACGGCGGCGCTGCTGGCCAAGCTCGACGAACTCTCCCATGCCCCGCCGCCCCCCTGCGCCAGCGGCACCGGCTGGGCAGCTCCTGGGCCCGCCGAGCTGCGCGCACTGCAACGCGAGGCCGACCGTATCAACGCCCTGTGCGTGCAGCGCCCGGCCCAGCCAGACACCGCGACCACGCGCATCGACAAGGTTCTACTGCACCCAATTGCCGGGCTGCTGGTGCTCCTGGGCATTCTGTTCATCATGTTCCAGGCGGTGTTCACGTGGGCGCAGATGCCCATGGACCTGATCAGCAACGGCTTCGACTGGCTGGGCACACTGGCCGGGCAAATGCTGCCAAATGGACTGCTGCTCAGTTTCCTGCGCGACGGCGTGCTGAATGGCGTGGGCAATGTGGTGGTGTTCCTGCCGCAGATCCTCATCCTGTTCTTCTTCATCCTGGTGCTTGAGGATTTCGGCTACATGGCGCGCGCCGCCTTCCTCATGGACAAGATCATGGGCGGGGCGGGGCTGCACGGCCGCGCCTTCATTCCGCTGCTCTCCAGCTTCGCCTGCGCGATTCCGGGGATCATGGCCACGCGCGTCATCGACGGCAAGCGCGACCGCCTGGCCACGATATTGGTGGCCCCGCTGATGACCTGCTCGGCGCGCATCCCGGTGTACACGCTCATCATTGGCGCGTTCGTGCCCAACCGCGCGGTGTGGGGCGGGCTGCAACTGCAGGGGCTGGTGATGTTCGGCCTCTACGCGGTGGGCATCTTCTCGGCGCTCGCCATGTCCTTTGTGTTCAAGCGTCTGTTGTGGCGGCGTACGCCCACCGAGCCGTTCCTGCTCGAGCTGCCTGACTACAAGCTGCCGAGCCCGCGCAGCGTGGGCATCGGGCTATTGCTGCGCGGCAAGGCGTTCTTGCGCCGGGCGGGTACCACCATCTTCTCGATGATGGTGGTCATCTGGGCGCTGTGCACCCTGCCGCGTCCTCCCGCGGGAGGCAGCGCCCCGGCCATTGACTACAGCGCCGCCGCCTGGATTGGCCATCTCCTGGCCCCGGTCTTCGCCCCCATCGGCTTCTCCTGGCAGATCAACGTAGCGCTTATCCCCGGCATGGCGGCACGCGAAGTGGCCGTGGCGGCGCTGGGCACGGTGTATTCCATCTCCGCCTCGGCCGATAATCCTGGCTCGCTAGGCCATGTGCTGGCCGGGCATTGGAGCATTGCCACGGCGCTGGCGCTGCTGGCGTGGTACGTGTTCTCGCCGCAATGCGCCTCGACCCTGGCGACCATCCGCCGCGAGACGGGCGGCTGGCGCTGGTCAGCACTCGTGTTCGGCTACATGTTTGCCCTGGCCTACGTGGCGGCTTTTGCTACCTACCACGCCGCTTGCGCTCTCGGCCTGGGCTGACCGCCACAGTCATGGACGGCTCATCGGCTTTCCAGTGGCGTTGTTTCGGCCACCTGTTTGGCGCTGAGCGGGGCGGCTGTATCGACCTGACATTGTTCAAGGCGACTTGGACTAGCGCTTAGAAACTTTTGAGGACGGAACTATGGGGAGCTTCAGTAAGAACAGGACGCGGGGGCGGTTGCCTCTCGTTCTTGCGGGTATGGCGCTTGGCGCGCTGGGGACGAAACCGGCGCTGGCACAGAGCGCCGCGGACACGATCTGGCAGCGGCCGGAACTGCTGGGCGATATTGGCGGGCTGCGCACGCTGCTTGGCGAGCATGGCGTCACGCTGGGTCTGAACGACAGCGAGAACCTGCTGGGCAATGTAAGCGGCGGGGTGAAGCGCGGCGCCACGCTGCAGGGCGTGACCACCGGCACGCTGGAGGTCGACACCGGCAAGGCCTTCGGCCTGCAAGGCGGCACCTTCCACATCAGCGGGCTGCAGATCCATGGCCAGTCGCTGAGCGAGCCGTATCTGGATAACCTTCAGGCCGCAAACGGCAACGAGGCCGAGGACGGCACGCGGCTATGGGAGATGTGGTACGACCAGTCCTTCGACCATGGCCGTGCCGATATCAAGATCGGCCAGCAGAGCATCGATAACGAGTTCATCGTCAGCCAATATTCCGGCTTGTTCGTCAACACGATGGCGGGGTGGCCGCTGGTTCCCTCGGTCGATCTCTATGGTGGCGGTCCCGCCTATCCGCTATCCTCCCTCGGCGCGCGGCTGCAATTCAAGCCGGCCGACAACCAGACCCTGCTCGCCGGCGTGTTCGACGATAACCCCGGTGGCGGTCCGTTCTCCGACGACGCGCAGACACTCGATGGCAACGGCGCCAAATTCAACCTGAACACCGGCGCGTTGTATATCGCCGAGTATCAGTACAGCCTCCCGGGCGGGCATCTGCCTGGCACCTACAAGCTGGGGGGCTGGTACGACACCGGACATTTCCCCGACCAGCGCTTCGGCACGGACGGGCTCTCCCTCGCCAGCCCGGACAGCAACGGCGACCCGATCATGCATCGCGGCAATTACGGCATCTACATCGTGGCCGACCAGACGATCTGGCAGTCGCGCGCCAACAGCGCCCGCACGCTGAACCTGTTCGGCCGCGTGATGGCCGCGCCCGCGACGCAGAACTATGTCGATTTCTCCTTCAATGGCGGCATGACCATTACGGCTCCGCTGCCGGGGCGGGATAACGACCAGGCCGGCATCGATTTTGGAATCGGCAAGGTGGGCAGCCGGGCCGCGGCGCTCGACCGCGATTCCGGGCTGCCGGTGCAGGGCACGGAAGAGTTGCTTGAGCTGACCTATCAGGCGCAGGTCCTGCCCTGGCTCGCCGTGCAGCCGGACATCCAATACATCATCAGCCCTAGCGGCGGCATCCAGGATCCGAACGATCCGAGCCACAAGCTGCGCAACGAGCTGGTGGTGGGCATGCGCGCGATTACAACCTTCTAGGCTTTTTGCGACAGAAAGCAGTGCCGGCACGGCGCGGTTTATATCTGACCTTCGCTCAACTGGACGAAAGGCCGGGGACGGTGATTCCGAACGTCTGCAGCAGCAGCACGGCGTTAAGCAGCAGGATGATCACCGTTCCCGCGATTGCGGCGATATTGGTCACCCGGCTGTTGACGAACTCGCCCATGAGGTCACGCCGGCGGGTGAATAACACCAGCGCGATCATCGGGATCGGCAGGGCAAAGGACAGGATAACCTGGCTGATCACCAGCGCGTAGGTTGCGTTGACGCCAAGGCCGATGACCACGAAGGCAGGGATCATCGTCACCAGGCGACGCACCATGATCGGGATGCGGACCCCCACGAAACCCTGCATGATCATCTGTCCGGCCATGGTGCCTACGGCGGAACTGGAAATGCCGGAGGCCATCAGAGATATCAGGAACACGGCGGCCGCCCCGGCGCCGAGCAGCGGCGTCAAGGTATGGTAGGCGGTCTCAATTTCCGAGACGTCGCTATGACCGGCGTGAAAAGCGGCGGAGGCCATCATCACCATGGCCATGTTGACAGCCCCGGCGATGGTAAGCGCAATGATGCACTCCCAGTTCGAGAAGCGCAGCAGCGACCGGCGCTCGCCCGCGTTACGGGCCGGAGTCCGGACCTGGGTGAGGCCAGAATGCAAATAGACCGCGTGCGGCATGATGGTGGCGCCGATGATGCCGACCGAGACGGTCAACGCCGCGGCATTCGGAATGGACGGGACAACCACGTGCAGCCCTGCCTGCCCCCAGGCAACCGGCGCGATGAACATCTCGATCAAGAAGCAAAGACCAACCACGCTGACGAGCGCGCCGATAATGAGCTCGATGGGACGGAAGCCACGCCGCTCGAAAAGCAGGATGCCGTAAGTGACCAAGGCGGTGACGGCCATGCCAGCGATCAGGGGAATTTTGAACAGCAGGGAGAGACCGATCGCCCCGCCGAGGAACTCGGCGAGATCGGTGGCCATGGCGGCAACCTCGCTGATGCCCCACATCGCATACACAACGGGGCGCGGGAATTGTTTGCGGCACATCTCGGCCAGATTTCGGCCGGTGACGATACCAAGCTTGGCCGAAAGGGCCTGAAACAGCATGGCGATCAGGCTGGCCATCAGCACGACCCAGAGGAGGCTGTAACCAAACGCCGCGCCTGCCTGGATATTGGTCGCGTAATT
>DATJXU010000233.1:0-30746 GCA_035499915.1 Acidocella sp. | reverse complement strand
ATCTGCGCGTGGGCGAGGCCGGTGCCAAGCGCCAGCAGGGCCGCTGTACCAAGTAGGATGTTGCGCAAGTTTCTGCTCCTGTTGCTGTTTATGGAGAGGGTTGAAACGCGTCGACGGTCCAGTATGCGCTCAAAAGTTGCGATGTATCAATGACCGCCTTCCAGGTAGGCGGCCCGGATTTCGGGTTTTGCGAGTAATTCCGCGCCAGTGCCCTGCATGGTGAGCGTGCCGTTGACCAGAACATAGGCGCGGTGGGCCAGGCGCAGGGCCTGGTTGGCATTCTGTTCCACAAGCAGCACGGTCAGGCCGGTCTCGCGGTTGAGGGCGCGGATGGCGCCAAAAATCTGCTTGATGACCAGGGGGGCAAGGCCCAGCGAGGGTTCGTCCAGCAGCAACAGCCTGGGCTTGCTCATCAGCGCGCGGGCAATGGCCAGCATCTGCTGCTCGCCGCCCGAGAGCGTGCCGGCGCGCTGGGCGAAGCGTTCCTCAAGGCGCGGGAACAGGGCAAATATCTTTTTGAGGCTGATGTCGTAATCTTTGTAATTGATGACCTGCGCGCCCATCAGCAGATTCTCCTCCACGCTCATGCGCGGGAAGATGCGCCGCCCCTCGGGCGATTGGGCGATGCCCTTGCGGGCGATTTGATAGGCGGGCAGGGCGGTGATGTCCTCGCCATAATAAAGCACGCGCCCGGTTTTGGCCTTCGGCTGGCCGAAGATCGTCATCATCAGCGTGCTCTTGCCCGCGCCATTGGCGCCGATCAGCGTGACGATCTCGTGTTCCGGCACGGCGATGCTGACATCGCGCAGCGCCTGGATGGGGCCGTAGAAGCTGCTGACATTCTGCAGTTCGAGAACATTGCTCATGCCGCGCCCTCCGCCAGGGGGGCATCGGGGTCATCCTCATCGCCTTCGCCAAGATAAGCGGCAATCACCGCAGCGTCGGCGCGGATTTGCGCCGGGGTGCCGTCGGCGATTTTCTTGCCGTGGTCCAGAACGATAATGTGGTCGGAAATTTTCATCACCACGCCCATGTCGTGTTCGATCAGCAGCAGCGAGCAGCCGCCTGCGCGGATTTTCAGGAGCAGATCATTCAGCACTGCGGATTCGCGCGGGTTGAGGCCGGCGGCGGGCTCGTCCAGGCAGAGCAAGGCGGGCTCTGTGCACATGGCGCGGGCGATCTCCAGGCGCCGCTGGGCGCCATAGGGCAGGGCGCCGGCCGGGTCGTCGGCGCGGTCGATCAGGTCGGTCTGCTCCAGCCAATATTTCGCCAGCGCCATGGCCCGCCGCTCCGCGGCGCGGTAGCGGCCGATGCCCAGCACGCCGAGTACGCCAAAGCCCGTGGCGGCCTGCAGCGCGTTATGCTGCGCGACCAGCAAATTCTCCAGCGCCGTCATGCCGCTGAACAGGCGGATATTCTGGAAGGTGCGGGCCACCTTGCCCTTGCGGGCGATGGCGTGGCCGGGCAGCTTTTCAAGCTGGACGATCTTGCCGACTTCCGGCGACATCACGATGCTGCCGACCGTCGGCTTGTAGAAGCCGGTGATGCAGTTAAACAGCGTCGTTTTGCCGGCGCCGTTGGGGCCGATGACGGCGGTGATCTGGCCGCGCTCGGCGGCGAAGGAGACATCGTTGACGGCGGTGAGGCCGCCGAAACGCATCGTCAGGTCGGTGACGGACAGAACGGTCATGGCTCAGCCTTTCCCCTGCGAGATCAGCGCCGCGCCGATGGCCTTGGCCTTGCCGAGCGAAACCGTGGGGCGGCGGGTGGAGATGAAGCCGCGCGGGCGCACGATCATGATCACCACGAGCGCGATGCCAAAGATGAGCATGCGATAGATCTGCAGGCTTTGCAGCATTTGCGGCACGCCGATCATCACGCAGGCGGCGAGCACCACGCCAAGCTGGCTGCCCGCGCCGCCCAGCACCACGATGGCGAGCACGGTGGCGGATTCGATGAAGGTGAAGCTGTCCGGGCTGATGAAGCCTTGCCGGGCGGCGAAGAAGCAGCCCGCGAAGCCGCCGAAAAAGGCGCCGGTGGCGAAGGCCGTGAGCTTGGTGTTGCGGACATTGATGCCCAGCGACCGGCAGGCGATCTCATCCTCGCGCAGCGCCTCCCAGGCGCGGCCCAGAGGCTGCTTGCGCAGCCGCAGCGTCACCCAGTTGGTGAGCAGGGCCAAAGCGAGGATGACGTAGTACAGAAACGCGTCGCGCTGGCCGGGGGTGGGGGAGATGCCGAAGAAGCCGGCAAACGTGCCCGGCCCGCCCGCCATGGAGAAACGCAGCCCGAACAAGGTGGGCTGGGGCATGCCGAGCATGCCGTTGGGGCCGCCGGTGAGCGATACCCAGTTGGTGATGACAAGGCGGATGATCTCGCCGAAGGCCAGCGTCACGATGGCGAGATAATCGCCACGCAGCCGCAGCACCGGAAAGCCCAGGAACATGCCCCAGCACGCCGCCAGGATGCCGGCGAGGGGCAGGCACTCCCAGAAGCCGAAGCCGAAATTCGTGGAGATCAGGGCAAAGGAGTAGGCGCCGACGGCGTAGAAGGCGACATAGCCGAGGTCGAGAAGCCCCGCGAGCCCGACCACGATGTTCAGGCCCCAGCCCAGCATCACATAGGTCATGATCAGCACGCCGAGGTCGATATAGGCGTTGGGCAGGCCGGGGGCCAGCGGCATCAGCACGGCGAAGACCAGCAGCGCCGGGGCAATGAACTTGCCGCCTTTCTGCACCTTGGCGCCAAGGCCGGGGGCGATTTTCGCCGGGCGGTGGCGGCCCCAGCTGAGCAAAGCGAGCCGGGCCAGGAAGGTGAGGCCCACGGCCAAGGCCAGGGCCTCCGGCCGGCTGGAGAGTGTTAAATTGCCGGACATGCTGTCGCCCAGCTGCAGCCCGATGAAGGGGCCGAAAATCAGGAAGGCGAAGAAGGCGACGCTTGCCGCGTCTTTCAGGTCTTCAACAAACGGGCTCATACTTTTTCCACCTCATGGCGGCCGAGCAGGCCGCTGGGCATGAACATCAGCACGATGGCGAGGATCGAGTAGACCGCGGCATCCTTGTAGGCGACGGTGGCATAGCCGGACCAGAACGCCTCGATGAGGCCGATCAGCAGCCCGCCCAGCACCGCGCCCGGCAGCGAGCCGATGCCCCCCAGCACCGCGGCGGTGAAGGCTTTGATGCCGGCATTGAAGCCGATGTAGAAATCGATCACCCCATAATAGAGCAGGAACATCACCCCGGCGAAGGCGGCCAGGGCCGAGCCGATGATGAAGGTGATGCTGATGGTGCGGTTGGTGTCGATGCCCAGCAGGGCGGCCATTTTCGCATCCTGCTCGACGGCGCGCATGGCGCGGCCCAGCGGGGTCTTGGTGACGATGTAGGTGAACACCGCCAGCACCGTGAGGGTGACGACGATGATGGCAAGCTGCATCCAGGAGAGCTGCACGACGAACCCGTCCTCGTTCATCAGCGTGATGCCGCCGGGGATGAGGTTGGGAATCGCCCGCTCCAGCGCGCCCTGGCTCACCTGCACGTAGTTTTCCAGCAGGATGGACATGCCGATGGCCGAGATCAGCGGCGCCAGGCGAAAGGAGCCGCGCAGCGGGCGGTAGGCCACACGCTCGATGGAGAAGCCATACACGGCGCAGATGCAGGCGGAAAAGATGAAAGCGGCCAGCAGCGCCAGTGGGATGGAGGTGATGCCCGCAAGTGCGGTGAGCACGATGATGCCAACGAAAGCGCCGATCATGAACACGTCGCCATGGGCGAAATTGATCATGCCGATAATGCCGTAAACCATAGTGTAGCCGACCGCGATCAAGCCGTAGATCATTCCCAGCGTCAGTCCGTTGATGAGCTGTTGGAGGGCGTAGGCCATGGGGGGCTCCTTGCGGCTACAGTCTATGCGCTTATTGGATATGAGCATTGCGTTAAGGTCAATGCCCCCGGAACGCGTTATGTTTCCCAGGGGGAGGGGCTAAAAACTTCTCCCTGGGGGCTTTTCAATGCCGTTTTCAGTCGTTATAGGGGCCGCCACCGCAGCGCTTCACGGCGCCACGGGTTGGGTGCATAGCTCAGTTGGTAGAGCAGCTGACTCTTAATCAGTAGGTCCAAGGTTCGAATCCTTGTGCACCCACCAACAAACTTCCAAAACATGGCGATTTTGACCGCAACCGGGTCCCGGGTGCGGGCGTGTTTTGCGGTCCGCGTTTTACATGCGGTGCCGTTCCGCCGGGAGGGCTCAGGCCGCCGGGCCCGCAACGCCCAGGCGCGGCATTTCGATGGCGGGGCAGCGGTTCATCACCACCATGAGTCCGGCGTCGCGGGCTTCCCGGGCGGCGTCCTCATTCACCACGCCAAGCTGCATCCAGACGGTTTTGGCCCCCAGCCTGATGGCGTCGCGCACCGGCTCCAGCACCTCGGAAGGGCGGCGGAACAGGTCCACCATGTCAAACGGCGCGGCCTCTTCCAGCGTGGCGGCGACCTTGCGGCCATGGATCTGCGTGCCGGCCAAGGCGGGGTTCACCGGTGTGACCTCATAGCCGTGGCGGAGCAGAAACTGCATGACGCCGTAGGAGGGGCGGTCCGGCTTGGCGGATGCGCCGACCAGCGCGATGCGCTTTGTGCTGGTGAGGATGGCGGCCAGCTCCTGGTCGCTATTCTGGTCTGTCATGTCTCTTTTCCAATCCAGGCCCATTGGCTAAGCCATGGGGCATGATCAAAGGTCTATCCGCCTGCGTGCTGCTCAGCCTGCTCACCTTCTTTCTGTGGCGGGCGCCGAATCAGCCCCAGGCTGGCGATGTGACCATGCCGGCGGGCAAGTTCAACTCCCTGTCCTACGCGCCCTACCAGGCGTGGCAGACGCCGATGGACAAAAGCTTCCCCACCCCGGCGCAGATTTCACGGGACCTGGCGCTGATCAAGGGGCAGGCGGATGGCATCCGTACCTATTCCGCCATTGAGGGCACGCCCGAGGAGACCATGGCGCGCATCAAAGCGGGTACGGACATCGCGGGGCTGGCCAAGCGGGCGGGGTTGAAGATGTGGCTGGGCATCTGGCTCAGCTCCAATCCGGCGGACAATGCCAGGGAGATGGCGGCGGGCATCGCCGAGGCCAACGCCTACCCGGATACGGTCACAAGGGTGATTGTCGGCAATGAGGTGCTGCTGCGGCGCGATCTCTCGGTGGATGATCTGGACAAGAACCTCGACTACGTCCGCGCCCGGGTGAAGCAGCCCGTGGCCTATGCGGACGTGACCGATTTCTGGCAGCAATTTCCGCAAGTGGCGCCGCATGTGGATATCGTGATGATCCATTTCCTGCCCTATTGGGAAGATACGCCGCTTTCCGTGGATGATGCGCTGGCCGAGATCGGCGCCACCACAGCCAGGTTCAAGGCGATGTTCCCGGCTAAGCAGATTTCCATCGGCGAGACGGGCTGGCCCTCACGCGGGCGCTGGCGCGGCCCTGCGGCGCCCTCGCGCGTGAATGAGGCGGTGTTTCTGCGCCGCTTCGTCGCCCTCGCGGACAAGGAGGGGGTGGATTACAACCTCATCGAAGCCTTCGACCAGAACTGGAAATATGAGGATGAGGGCGTGGCCGGGGCCAATTGGGGCATCTGGAACGCCGGCAGGGTGCAGAAATTCTCCCTGAGCGGCCCGGTGGTGGAGCATCCAAGCTGGCCCTGGTATGCGGGGCTGGGGGCGCTGGCCGGGTGCTTGCTGTTCGCTGCCGCCGGGTTGCGCAATCTGCGCCTCGCCGTGCCGGCCTTCGCGCTGGGCAATGGCTTCGCGGTGGCCTGCATCGGCACGCTGCCCATGCTTTATGACAATTGGCTGCGGCTGGATGCGCTGGTGAACCTGCCCTTGCAGGCGCTGCTGGCCTTCGCCGCCATAAGCCGGGCGGATGCGTATCTGGCGGGGCGCCCGCCTGCCTTCACGCGCGGCGGGGCGGAGGTGCTGGCCCGCCTGCGGCGGCTGCGCTTTGGCTTTGATTACGGCTCGCTCTGGTTCCTGTTCCTGGCCTCGGCGGGTGTGTTTCAGGCGCTGCTGGTGTTTGATGGCCGTTACCGTGATGCGCCGATGGCGGTGTTCATTGTCCCGGTCATGGCCTCGGTGTTGCGGCTCTGGACCAAGGACAGGCCCAGCCTGGGCTGGGAGGAGATGCTCTTCGGCCTGGGTCTGGCAGGGCTTGCCATTGTGGATCTGGTGATCGAGGGGCCGGAGAACCTGGATTTTATCATGTGGAATGTCGCCGCCCTGGCGCTGGCGGCGCCGGTGCTGCTGGCGCTGCGGCGGCGGTAAGGGCAAAAACGCAGCCCTTTTTGAAAAAAAGGGCTGCACCCCAAAAACTTTTGGACCTTTATTCAGTCACACATCATAGGGCGGGGATTTTTCGTGGGCGGGCAGGGCTTCGTCCAGCGCCTGCCAGGAGACGCGCTCGCACACCCAGCCCTGGGTGGTGGGGCGGATGGCTTCCGGATTATCGAGCGAGCCGAGCGTGACCCCGACGGAGCGGCCCTCCGGGTCGGTCATATAGAGTGGCGTGCCGCACGCCGGGCAGAACCAGCGCGTGGCCTGGGGGGAGGATACATAGGCCCTCGCGGCGCCCTTGGTGATGGCAAAGCGGGCGGGCGGCACCTGCACCCAAGGCAGGGCGGCGGCGCCGCTGGCCTTGCGGCATTCCCGACAGAAACAGACATCCGCCACGTCGCCCGGCTCATAGGCCAGCTGGTAGGAGATGGCGCCGCACAAACAGCCGCCGGTAAGGGGGGTGGCCACGTTCAGAAGGTTGGCGGCGAGTTGGCGCTGATGAGCACGCAGGGCTCGGTGCCCGGATTGCGGAAGCGGTGCGGAATGTCGGAGCGGAAATAATACGCATCACCGGGAGACAGGGTTTTTTCCTGCACGCCCACCGTGACCGTAAGGCTGCCGGAGACGACAATGCCGCATTCCTCGCCCTCATGGCGCAGCATGGCGTCGCCCGTGTCGGCGCCGGGCTGGTAGACCTCCCGCAGCATGCCGAGCGCGCGGCCCTTGGCCCGGCGGCCGACCAGGCGCATGGAAATCTCCGGCTGATGGGCGATCTCCGTCAGCTCATTGGCGGTGAAGAACACCTCGTCCGAGGGGGAAAAATTCAATGTGAAGAAATCCGCCAGCGAGAGCGGGATGCCGTCGAGAATCTTTTTAAGCGAGGAAATGGAGGGGCTGACCCGGTTCTGCTCGATGAGCGAGATGGCCCCGTTGGTCACCCCGGCCCGGCGGGCCAATTCCCGCTGCGTCAGCCCGAAAATCTGCCGGACCAGTTTCAGCCTTGTGCCGATATCATCGGACTTACCCGCATCTTGTAATGCCAATGACATAAAGAGCCATCCTTGCGTTTAGGATTTTCAACAATCTACCCGTAAAATCTGTTTGTCCGCAATAAAAAGTGAGGAAATTTAAAAACTTCGTGCAAATATTCTTGACGCCTCTCGCGCGGTTAAGCGAGACTGGGCGGGTAACAAATATCGAGGATTTGCGTGCTGTGGACCACCAGGCCGTGCAAGAATAATCTGTTTGAAGCTGGTGAGCGGAGGAGTTTTTGATGTCCTCACGCCTTGCCGCCAAACCCGCCCAGGCCGGCCTCGTCAGGTTTCCGGCACGCTGTGCGAGGCGATTTATACGGAGGCGGCCGCCCAATAGGGGTGGCGCAGGCGGGCCAAAAATTCATGCCGGCCCATGATACAATTTATCATGTGGCGGAACGCAGCTGGCGGCCAGGTGGCGCGCAGCGCTGCCTGGCGGGCGCTTTTTAATGACGTTTAGACGACAGTTCTGAAATAGTGAGGTGGCCCGATGCGGCGTGCCAAGGCGCCGCATTCGCCCCAATGGAGATAACATGACCAACAATATCGATCTGAGAGAATGGTTCGAGGAGCACCGTATCACCGAGGTTGAGTGCCTCGTCCCCGACATCACCGGCATCCCGCGCGGCAAGATCATGCCCGCCGAGAAGTTCATCACGGGTGGCGCGCCGCGTCTGCCGGAGGCGATCTTCATTCAGTCCGTCACCGGCGAATATCCCGATGACCCGACCGACAAGCTGAGCGACCCCGCAATCATCGATATCAAGCTGATCCCTGATGCCTCCACCGTGCGTCTCGTGCCCTGGGCGCATGAGCCGACCGCGCAGATCATTCATGATTGCCAATACGCGAACGGCACGCCGGTGCCGATCGCGCCTCGGCAAGTTCTGCAGCGCGTGCTCAAGCTTTACGAGGAGAAGGGGTGGAAGCCGATTCTGGCGCCGGAGCTGGAATTCTATCTCGTCGCCCGCAATACCGACCCTGACTATCCGCTGGTGCCGCCTGTCGGGCGCTCGGGCCGGCAGGAGAGCGGGCGGCAGGCTTATTCGATCGACGCGGTGAACGAGTTCGATCCGCTCTTCGAGGAGATGTATGATTTCTGCGATCAGCAGGAGATGGACCTCGACACCTTGATCCACGAGGAAGGCGCCGCGCAGGTGGAGATCAATCTGTTGCATGGCGATCCGCTGCATCGTGCCGACCAGGTGTTCCTGTTCAAGCGCACGGTGCGCGAGGTGGCGCTGCGCCACAACATTTACGCCACCTTCATGGCCAAGCCGATGGGCGGGGAGCCCGGCAGCGCCATGCATGTGCATCAGAGCATCGTGGACCCGAAGACCGGGCGGAATCTGTTTGCTGGCGCCGACGGCAAGGCCAGCCCGCTGTTCAAGAGCTACCTGGCGGGCCTGCAGAAATATATTCCGGCGGTGATGCCGATTTTTGCGCCGAATGTGAATTCCTATCGCCGGCTCACGCGTTATTCCAATGCGCCGATCAATCTGCAATGGGGGTATGACAACCGCACCTGCGGCTTGCGCGTGCCCTTTGGCGACCCGGCGGCGATGCGTGTGGAAAACCGCGTGCCGGGCGCGGATGCCAACCCCTATCTCGCCTTCGCGGCGACCTTGGCCTGCGGGTATCTGGGCATGGTGGAAGAATTGCAGGGAACGCCTGAGCAGATCGGCTCCGCCTATACCGGCGAATACACGCTGCCGCGCGAGCTCTCCCATGCGCTGGACTTGATGGATGCGTCCAAGCCCATCCGCGAGGTTCTGGGCGACAAGATTGTCGATGTGCTGGTGGCGGTAAAGCGGCTGGAATACGAGACCTATCTGCGCGTTATTTCCTCCTGGGAGCGTGAGCATCTGCTGCTGAACGTGTGAGTATTGTTGCAAGGCCGGCGCGTTTCGCTCCGGCCTAAATTGGAACTAGTTTTTTGGTGGCGGCCTTTTTTACAAAAAAGGCCGCGCTTCGCAGCTTTTTAGTCTCGATGTGCGGCCCGATTCAGACTTCGCGGCTTCGCCGTTTTGTCATCGGGACGCAGGCTGCGCCAAAAGCTTTTAAAAGATTCAGGATTTCTCATGGAGAAAAACTATTACCAGGCCACGCGGCGCGTGGCGTTTTCAGCACCGGCCCTGGATCAGGATATCGAAGCCGATGCCGTGATTGTCGGCGGCGGGATTTCCGGCGTGTCCGCCGCCTTGCATCTGGCGGAGCGGGGCTACAAGCCGGTGCTGCTGGAGGCGCGGGATATCGGCTGGGGCGCCTCCGGGCGCAATGGCGGCCAGGTGCTGCCGGGCTTTGGCGCTTCGATGCACAAGCTGACGGATCTGGTTGGCCAAGGCGAAGCCAGGAAACTTTGGGACATGTCGGTGGAGGCGGTGGATCTTCTGCATGCGCGCATCCAGCGCCATGCCATCCCGTGCGACCCGCAAATCGGCTATCTGCATGCCGCCATCAAGCCGCGCCAGCTGCGCGCGCTGAAGGCGGAGCAGGAGGAGCTGGCGAAGCTCGGCGCGCCGGCCGGGCGGCTGCTGGAAGGGGCGCAATTGCGGGCCCGGCTGAACAGCCCGCGCTATATCGCCGCCCTTGAGGACAAGCTGGGCGGGCATGTGCATCCGCTCAACTACACGCTGGGGCTGGCGCGCGCGGCGCAGGAGGCCGGGGCGCGGCTCTATGTGCGTTCACCGGTTGCGCGCGTGGAGCACGGGCCGGTCATCACGCTGCATGTGGGGGCGCACAAGGTTCGCGCCAAATTCCTCATCATTGCGGGCGGCGCCTATCTGAACGGGCTGGAGAGGCAGATCGACGACTATATCATGCCGGTCGGCACCTATGTCATGGCAACCGAACCGCGGGCTGATGTGCGCGACCTGATCCCCGGCAATGAGGCCGTGGCGGATGTGAATTTCGTGCTGGATTATTTCCGCCGTTCCGCTGATGAGCGCATGATCTTCGGCGGGCGCGTGTCTTATTCCAAGCTGGCGCCGTCCAATCTGGGGGCGGCGATGCTCAAGCGCGCCGTGGCCGTGTTTCCGCAGCTCAAGGATGCGAAGGTTGAATTCGCCTGGGGCGGGTTTGTCGACATCACCCGCAACCGCGCGCCGCATTTCGGCAAGCTGGCGGACAACATCGTGTTCCTCCAGGGCTTCTCAGGCCATGGGCTGGCGCTGACGGGCCTGGCGGGCAAGCTGGCGGCGGAGGTCGTGGCCGGGCAGTCGGAACGCTTCGACGTCTTCGCGAAAATCCCGCATGCGCGTTTCCCTGGCGGGCAGCTCTTGCGCACCCCGGCCCTGGTGCTGGCCATGTCCTGGTTTCGCCTGCGCGATATGTTTTGATTTTGCCTTTTACCGTTACCGGTGCAGAATGTCCGGTATCGGTCCCATTCGTGAAGGCGTTTCAGCATGTCGGTTCGCAAGTTTTTGCTCCCGGTCAGCAGCACGGCTTCGGCCGAGGCGGCGCTTCAGGCCGGGCTTTTGCTGGCCCGCATGTGGAATGCGCATCTGGAGGTGCTGCATATCCAGTCCGATACGCGCGAGATCGCGCCCTTCGCCGGGGAGGGGCTGTCGGGCGCGTTGATCGAGGACATGATGAGCGCCACCGAGCGTGAAGGCGGTGCCCGCGCCCGCGGCTTGCAGGAGCTGTTCTTCCTGGCGACAGAGGCCGCCGGCGTGCCGGTGGGGGCCGCGCATCGCGGCGCCAGTGAGCCGAGCGCCTGCTTCACCACCCTCGCCGGGCGCGAGGAGCAGCTGGTGGCCTACAAGGCCAGGCTGGCGGATCTGACCATCGTGGCGCACCCGCTGGCAGGTGAGGATGTGGCGGCGGCCGAGGCGCTGCATGCCGTGCTCTTCGATTCCGGGCGCCCGGTGCTGCTGGCGCCGGTGGCGCCGCCACAGAGCATTGGCAAGCGCATCGCCATCGCATGGAACGGCACCGCCAATGCCGCCTCCGCCCTGGCCTCGGTGATGCCCTTCGTGCGCCAGGCGGAGGTGGTGCGGATATTGGTGTCCGAGGATTACAGCCGCCCCGGCCCCAGCGGGCAGGAGGTGAGGGACTATATCTCCCATCACGGCGTCGAGGCGGAGATCGGGGTTTTCCACGCCATCGAGCGCAATACCGGCGCCGGCCTGCTGGCAGCGGCGCGCGATTTCGGAGCGGATCTGATGTCGATGGGCGCCTATTCAACCGCCTCGCGCCTGCGGCAGCTGATTCTGGGCGGAATCACCAGGCATGTGCTTGAAAATGCCAAGATTTCCGTGCTGATGAACCGCTGACCTCCTGGCTTTGCCCATGCAGCCCGCCAGGGCGCCGCGGCCCTTGGCGCGGCGCCGGATGGGCCAGACACCCGGCTTGCGGGCCGAAACGGGCCAGACGGGCGATGGCAGAAAACAATCTTCCCGGCGCTTGAAACGGCTGTGCACCGGGGGTGAAGAAGTGTAACCCCGGTGCCTGTTACAATTGAGATCGCCAACCCCCTGTGTCATTTAAGCCACAGCCGCCGCGAGGCAAAGAAATACAATTTACGTCAGACGCAGGAGAAAAAGTTTATGAAACAATTCCGTTCCCGTGGCGTGGCGTCCACATTCGCCCTGCTGGGGGCAACCGCATTGGTCGCGGCCAGCGTGCTGCCGGCGCGGGCGGCGGATACGTCTCTTGATGCGACCCAGTCCGTGCAGAAGAATTTCACCCCGGTCCCGGATTTCTCCGGGCTGGTGAAGCAGGTCACGCCGGCGGTGGTTTCGGTCGACGTGAAGCTGAAGGTCGATCAGGCCTCCGATAATGGCGACGGTGGTGACGACAGCCAGGCCCAGAACGGCATGCCGCCGGGCTTCCCGCAAATCCCCGGTTTCCCGCCGGGCTTTCCGTTCGGTTTCGGCGCGCCGCAGCAGCCGCAGGCGGTTGAGGCCAAGGGCTCGGGCTTCATCATCGACTCCAACGGCACCATCGTGACCAATAACCATGTGGTGAAGGAGGCGAAGAAGGTGACTGTCACCCTCTCCGATGGCGATACCTTCCCCGCCAAGATCATCGGCACCGACCCCAAGACCGATCTGGCCGTGCTGAAGATCGATGCCGGCAAGCCGTTGCCCTATGTCGATCTCGGCCCTTCCCAGGATGTGGAGCCGGGCCAGTGGGTGGTGGCGATGGGCAACCCCTTCGGCCTGGGCAACACCGTCACCACGGGTATCGTCTCCGCGCTGGGGCGTGACATTGGCGATGGCCCCTATGATCGCTTCATCCAGACGGACGCGCCGATCAATGAAGGCAATTCCGGCGGCCCGCTGTTCAACCAGAAGGGGGAGGTGATCGGCGTGAACACCGCCATTCTCTCGCCCTCCGGCGGCTCGATCGGCATCGGCTTTGCCATTCCCTCCGACATGATCAAGCGCGTGGTCACGCAGCTGATCTCCCATGGCAAGGTGACGCGCGGCTTCCTGGGGGTGTCGGCGCAGATGATCTCGCCGCAGATGGCCCAGGCGATGAAGCTGCCGGCGGGGAACCCGAATGCCGATGGCGCGCTGATCGCGGCGGTGGCGCCGAACAGCCCCGCGGCGAAGGCCGGGTTGAAGCCGGGTGACGTGATCACCGCCGTGAACGGCCAGACGGTCACGAACCCAGGGGACCTTGCCGCCGACATCGCCAATATCGACCCCACCGCCAAGGCCGACATCACCTATCTGCGCAGTGGCGCGAAGCAGGATGTGTCCGTGGCGGTGGAGGAGATGCCCAACAACCCGGATGCCAGCTTCCAGCAGGGCGGCAATGGCGCAAGCCCGCAGACGGCCTCCCAGGGCACGCTTGGCGTCACTCTGGCGCCGCTGACCTCGGACCTGCGCAACCAGCTCAACCTGCCGGACGATGCGACGGGTGCGGTGATCGTGAACGTGAAGCCGAACTCCCTGGCCGACCAGGCCGGGTTGCAGCAGGGCGACCTGCTGGTGGGCGTGGGCCCCACGGATGTCAGCACCCCGGATGATGCGGTGGACGCCATCAATGCCGCCCGCAAGTCCGGCGCGGGTGCGGTGGCGCTGCGGATCGTCCGCCAGGGACAGGCGCTGTTCGTCGGCATCACGCTGGGCGGCGGGGATGAAAGCGGCAATTAAGCCCAGAGCGCGATGACCTTGGAGCCGCCCGCCTGGCGGGCGGTTCTAGAGCCTGATCGCTTGAGGTTGACGCGCCCTTGCGCGGCAACCTATCGCGCTCCAAGGCCTGAATCGCCCTCTATCTTTCCAGGGGGTTCTGGTAAAACCGGGCCGCGCTTCGCAAGGAGGGCGGCCTTTTTTAGTCGAGCAGGCGGCCAATGACCCGCGCGGTATAGTCCACAACCGGGATGATCTTGCCGTAATTGATGCGCGTCGGGCCGATGACGCCGATGGCGCCCACGATACGGTCCTGCGCGTTGCGCGCGGGGGCCACGATCATCGACACGCCGGCGGTGCCGAACAGGCCGGATTCGGCGCCGATGAAAATCCGCACCCCGTCCGATTCCTCGGCGAGGTCGAGCAGCTTCAGCAGCGTCTCCTCGGTTTCCAGCCGCTCGAACAGGGCCTGGATGGCGCTGAGTTTTTCGAGCTGGTCGATATCCTCCAGCAACCGCCCCTGGCCGCGCAGGATCAGCGAGCCGCCGCGCCCCTCATGGCCGCTTTCATTGCCCCAGGTGGCAAGCCCGGCCTCGATGACGGCGCTGGTCAGCTCGTCCAGAGCCGTGCGGTCGGCCGCCAGCTCCGCATTCATGTGCAGGCGCAGCTCGGCCAGCGTCAGGCCGGAGAGATGCGCGTTGAGGAAGTTGCTGGCCTGCTGCAGCGCGCTGGGCGGCAGGCCGGGCGGGGTTTCGATGATCCGGTTTTCCACCTGTCCGTCGGCCGAGACCAGCACCACCAGCGCCCGTCCCGGCGAGAGGGGCACGAACTCGATATGCCGCACCGGCCCCTCGCTTTTGGGCGCCAGCACCAGCCCGGCGGCGGCGGACAGGCCCGAGAGCAGGGAGGAGGCCTCTTTCAGCGTGTCCTGCAAGGAGCGGCCGGAGCGGGCGAGGGCGAGGTTGATGGTGGTGCGCTCCTCCTCCGACAATTCGCCGAATTGCAGCAACCCATCCACGAACAGCCGCAGGCCGCGCTCGGTCGGCAGGCGCCCGGCGGAGGTGTGGGGCGAGAACAGCAGCCCGGCATCGGTCAGGTCCGCCATCACGTTGCGGATGGTGGCGGGGGAGAGTTTATGCGGCAGCAGGCGCGAGAGCGTGCGGCTGCCCACCGGCTCGCCGGTTTCCACATATTGCTCCACTACCTCCCGCAGCACCGCGGCGGAGCGGATGTCGAGGCCTGGCGGCAGGCGGGGTAAAGCGGGTTTGGGTCTATGGTCCATCTTGCGTGGCTCGGATAATAGCACGGCGAAGCAAATCTAAGGAGTGTGAGTATGCGGCCCTCAGGCAGAGAGTTCAACGCGCTGCGCCCGGTGTCCATTGAGACCGGGTTTTCCCATCATGCCGAGGGCTCGGCGCTCATCCGCATGGGGGGCACCGAGGTGCTGTGCACCGCCAGTGTCGAGGGCCGGGTGCCGGCTTTCATGCGCGGCCAGGGCGAGGGCTGGATAACGGCCGAGTACGGCATGCTGCCCCGTGCCACTCATACGCGTGGCGAGCGCGAGGCCGCGCGCGGCAAACAATCCGGCCGCACGCAGGAGATCCAGCGCCTGATCGGCCGCAGCTTGCGCGCCGTGGTGGACCGCAAGGCGATGGGCGAGATTTCCATCACGCTCGATTGCGACGTGCTGAATGCCGATGGCGGCACGCGCTGCGCCGCCGTCACCGGCGCCTATGTGGCGCTGGCCCTGGCGTTCCGGAAATTGCGTGAAAACAATGTGATCAAATCCATCCCGTTCATCGGGCAGGTGGCGGCGGTGTCCTGCGGTATTTTCCAGGGCAATGCGGTGCTGGACCTGGATTATGCCGAGGATTCCGGCGCCGACGCGGATGCGAATTTCATCCTGACCCAGGGCGGTGGTATCGTGGAGATCCAGGCCACGGCGGAGAAATCCACCTTCGACGATGCCGCCTTTGCCGCACTTCTGGGGCTGGCGCGCAAGGGTACGGCGGAGCTGTTCGCGGCGCAGAAGGCGGCTTTGGGCTGAAAAGGGACGGGATAAGATGAATATCGGGCTGATCGTCGCGGCGGGGCGCGGCTACCGTGTGGGCGGGCCGCTGCCCAAGCAATATCTGCCTTTGGCGGGCCGGCCGATCCTGCGGCACACGATCGAGGCGTTGGCGCGCCATCCCGCCATCGATGCGGTGCAGGTGCTTATCCACCCCGATGACCAGGCGCTTTATGACGAGGCGACGGCGGGGCTGGAGAAGCTGCTGCAGGTGCGTTTCGGCGGCAAGGAGCGGCAGGATTCCGTGCGGCTGGGGCTGGAGGCCATCGGCGCGCTGAAGCCCGAGACGGTGCTGATCCATGACGCGGTGCGCCCCTTCATCGCGCTCGAGACGATTTCCGCCGTGCTGGAGGTGCTCAAGCGCGGGGCCGGGGCGATTGTTGGTGTGCCTTTGGCGGATACGCTGAAGCGTGTGGAGGAGGGCGTGGTGACCGGCACGGTGAGCCGCGCCGGGCTGTGGCGCGCGCAAACGCCGCAGGGCTTCCGCTACAAGGATATCTTGCAGGCCCACCGCCATGCCGTGCTGACCGCGCCGGAAACGGAGTTCACCGACGATGCGATGATCGCCGAGCATGCCGGGCTGCGGGTGGAGATGGTGATGGGTGCTGAGGATAATTTCAAGATCACCACCGCTGCCGATCTGGTCCGGGCGGAGGCCATGCTCCAGGGTTGAATCGCTGGCGGGAGGCAGAATGCGGCGCTATGCTCGTCCTGGTCACGCAAGGAGGAGCGCATGGCGCCGCGATTTCTGCTTCTGGTTGGCGTTCTGACAGGCTTGGCGCTGCCCGCCGCGGCGCAGACAGCCCTGACCCTGACCGCCACTGGCTTGGCCCTGGCCGCGCCGGATGAGGCGGTGGCCAATTTCAACGTGCAGGCCCAAAAACCGGATGCCGCCGGCGCCCAGGCGGCGGTGAACCAGGCGGTGGCGAAAGCCCTGGCGGCGGCGCGCGCGGTGCCGGGCGTGGTGGCCACGACCGGCGGCTATAACAGCTATTTCGCCACGCCGGATGGCCAGTCCAAGCCGCAATTCAATGCCCAGCAGAGTCTCACCCTCGTGCAGCCAGCCGCTGGCGGCGTGCCGGACCAGGCCTTCACTGATCTGCTTGGCAAGCTGCAGGCGCAGGGGCTCCTGCTGAACGGGTTGAGCGGCGATCTCTCCCAGGCCGGGCAGGAGGCGGCGCAGCGCGCGGCCATCCGCGATGCGCTGGCGCAACTGCACGCCCAGGCCGATGACATCGCCGCCGCACTGCATAAGAAGGTGGGGGCGCTGAAGACGCTGACCGTGAATACCGGCGCCGGCCCGGTGCCGCCCATGCCGCGCATGATGGCGCTGGCCGCCGCGGCGCCCGCCCCGCAATCAGCCCCTGACAAGGTGACGGTGACGGCGAACGTGACCGCCGAGATCGAGCTGGATTCCGGAAGCTAATTCCGCCATCCGGCGGTCTGCGCCTCGCGTGCGGCGGCAGCCTCGATATGTTCGGCCAGCCGGTCCGTCACCGGCTGGGTGGGGGTTTTGCCTTTCAGCATCAGCACGGAAAAATCGGGCAGGGCAGGCAGCCCTTCCTCACCGGGGGAAAGCCGCCGCGTCCCCTCCGGCAGATGGTTGGGAATGCCACAGGTAATGGCGAGCCCGGCCAGCACCGGCACCATGGAGCCGGTGGCGCTGCCGGACACATAGGCGATGCGGTAAGGGCGTTTGGCTTCATCCAGCCCCCGCAGCGCGGCGCGCCGCCAGCCGCAATCATGCTCGGCCAAGGCGAGCGGCAGCGGGGTTAGCTTGTGGGGGGAGAAGCGGGTGGAGGTGATCCAGGCCAGGGGGCCGCGGATCAGCTCCCTGGCGGGCCAGTTCTTCGTTTCATGCCCTTCGGAGATCAAGGAGAGATCGAGCTGCCCGGCCTTCAGCCGCGCCATCAGCTCGGTCGAGGGCAGGCAGACCACCTCCACCTCCACGGCCGGATGGGTTTCGGCGAAACGGCGCAGCGCCTCGGGCAGGAATTGCAGGGCGTAATCGTCCGGCGTGCCGAGCCGCACCTTGCCGCTGACATCCGGCGCCTGGAAGGCGGACCAGATGGAATCGTTCAGCGCCAGCACTTCGCGGGCGCGCTCAAGCAGATATTGGCCGTGCGGCGTCAGCTCTATGCCCTCGCCCCGGCCCCGGCGGATGAGGGTTTTGCC
Organism: Acidocella sp.; assembly: GCA_035499915.1. Classification (GTDB taxonomy): domain Bacteria; phylum Pseudomonadota; class Alphaproteobacteria; order Acetobacterales; family Acetobacteraceae; genus Acidocella. Next base: position 13,078 of record DATJXU010000233.1, on the reverse strand, counting down.
CAGCTGATCCTCCAGCTTGCGCATCTGCATGGAGATGGCGGCCTGGGTCCGGCCCACACGGCTGCCCGCGCGGGTGAAATTCTGTTCCTCCGCCACATAGATGAAGGCGCGCAGCAGGTCAGGGTCGAGGCCGGCGGGAAGAGACATGTGAATAAGAATATCTGATTTTCATTATAACAACAATTCGTTTCTCTTATTTTATGTACGGACCTAGCTTGTCCTCAAGGAAACAACACACGGGATGAAGACGATGCAGAGTTTGACTGGGTTCCGGCCTGTCAGCTTGCCCTCGCTGACAAGAGGCCTGAGGCATTTATGGGCCAGTCTGGCGCAGATGCACCGGATGACCGAAGGGCGGCGGTCGATAGCCCAGATGGATGCGCGGATGCTGGCGGATATCGGCCTGTCGCGTGCCGATGCCGGAGAAGAGGTGCGGCGCAAGCCGTGGGATACCGCGCCCCGGCCGCGCTAGAGCGCGAGAGGTTGACGCCTGCGCGCCAGCCTCAAGCGATCAGGCTCTAAACGACCCAATAGCCGCTGGCGGCGAAGGCGGCCTCCAGCCCTGAGGCGAGAAGCGAGAATGCCAGGACGGTGACGCCGGCAAAGGCGGGCAGCCGCCCGGCCAGCAGGCCGAAGCCGAGGAAGAGCGAAATGGCGGGGTAGAGCAGGCGCGGCACGCAAAGCATGTTCTGGTCCGTGGTGAAGATGAACCAGACATAGCCGGCAAAGACGCACCAGCCCGCGGCGGCAATGGTCGCGGCGCGCCGCCGCAGTCCGAAACTGGCGCAGAGAAGGCCCAGCACCGCCAGGACCATGCTGAAGCTGTTGATCCATCGCTGCACGCCGGCTTCGATGGCGGTCATGCCTGGCAGTTTCTGGCCGTTCCGCCAGAGGGCCAGGCCCTGGCTGATTTCATCGCGCCCGGCATTGGCCTGCTGGGTATACCAATGCCAATCCGCGAGCCGGTGCAGGCGCTGGCCGAAGGGCGGGGCCGCGCCCCAGGCGAGCTGCGCTTTGTCGAAAGCCAGGGCGTCGTGAAAGCGCCATTGCTGATAAAGCAGGAAGCCCAGCAACCCGCTGGCGCAGAGCAGCGCCCAGCCGGCCAGCTGCAGCGCCCGGCGCGGCGTGACGCCCTGGCGCAGCAGGTTAAGGCCACGGGCCAGGTAAAGCGCCGCGGCCACGAACATCACGGTGGGAGCGGCGGCGCTGCCCAGGCCGCACCAGAGCGCCGCGCGCCAATGATGTCCGCGTATATGCGCGCCGAGCGCGCCGATGACGCAGAGCGAGATCAGCCCTGTCGGGTAGCCCATGATGAAGAAAACGGTGGCGGGCCAGAGCGCGAACAGGGCGCTGGCATAGGCGGCTTCGCGCGGTTTCAGCACGGCCTGCGCCAGATCATGAAAGGCGAAGATGCAGGCTGCGCCAAATCCGAAGGAAAGCAGAAGGGGGGGCAGGGGCGCCGCGCGCCCCGCCAGAAAGGCGCCCGCCTTGTCCAGAAGCGGCTGGAGCGGAAAGAAGGCGATGCTTTGGCTGTCTTGCGGTCTGGCGGGGTTCCACCCATAGCCATCCTGCATGATGCCGAAATAGATGCGCCCGTCCCAGGAGAGCAGGCGCTCGGCCAGCCGGGCATGGCTGGCGCCGGGCAGCAGGGCGTGCCCCGCCAAAATGCCGGCGGCCTGCACGGCGAGCAGCAGTAAAACCAGCCCCGCGGGCAGGCTGATGGTGGCTTGCCGGCTGGCGGCGCGGTTCTGGGGCCAGGACTGGGTATGGCTCATCGCAATGGCTCTCCTGCATGCGGGTGGACCCGCAGGAAGCCATTATTGCAAAATCGTCATGAAGGCCATGGTCCGGGCGGCATAAAGCCACCCGGTCAAAAATTCAGGCGGCTTTCTTCAGCAGCTTCTGCGCCACCAGCACTTCGGCGATCTGCACCGCGTTCAAGGCCGCACCCTTGCGCAGATTGTCGGAGACGCACCAGAAGGCGAGGCCATGCTCCACCGTCGGGTCCTTGCGGATGCGCGAGACGAAGGTCGCGTCCTCGCCCTGGCACTCGATGGGCGTGATATAGCCGCCCGGCACGTGCCGGTCCTCCACCACCACGCCCGGCGCCTTGGCGAGCACGTCGCGCGCTTCCTTCACGCTCACCGGGTTCTCGAACTCGACATACACCGCCTCGGAATGGCCGATGAACACCGGCACGCGCACGCAGGTGGCGATCACCGGCACGTTCGGGTCGAGGATCTTCTTGGTCTCGACCGCCATCTTCCACTCTTCCTTGGTGGCGCCGTCATCCATGAACACGTCGATCTGCGGGATGACGTTGAAGGCGATGTCCTTCTGGAACACCTGCGGCGTGGCCGCCTGGTTCACGAAGGAGACCTTGGTGTTCTGGTACAGCTCGTCCATGCCCTCCTTCCCCGCGCCGGAGACGGACTGGTAGGTGGAGACCACCACGCGCTTGATCTTGAAGCGGTCATGCAGGGGCTTGAGCGCCACCACCATCTGGATGGTCGAGCAGTTCGGGTTGGCGATGATGTTCTTCTTGTGGAACTTCGCCACGTCCTGCGGGTTCACCTCGGGCACCACCAGCGGCACATCCGGGTCCATGCGGAACTGGGAGGTATTGTCGATCACCACGCAGCCCTGCGCGCCGGCGCGCGGGGCATGGATGGCCGAGACCGAGGCGCCGGGGGAGAACAGGGCGATATCCCAGCCGGTGAAATCGAAGGTCTCCAGGTTCTGCACCTTCAGCACCTTGTCCTCACCGAAGGAGACTTCCTGCCCGGCGGAACGGCCGGACGCCAGCGCGGCAACCTCGGAAACGGGGAAGTTGCGCTGCGCGAGGGTTTTCAGGATCTCGCGCCCGACCGCACCGGTGGCACCGACAACCGCAACCCTGTAGGACATGACGAAAACTCCAAGAAAGAAACGAGGATGCCGGGGTTAAGGCGAAACGGGGCAGGGTGCAAGCGCCATGCGCGAATGGCATAAGTGCGGAGAGTCGGACTGGCATAGGCCTGATATGAATTCAGGCGCCGCGGAAATCCCATCCGCGCCGGCCGCCACGAAGCTGCGGCGAACTTCCCTTCTGCGTTATGTCCTGGCCCGTGGCATGGCGGGTTTTGCCGTCCAGATGGCGGCATCGCCCGGCTGGGGCTGGCATTGTCGCCACGGCATGGCTGTCAACTAAATGGTTTCCATTTTTAAAAATGTTGAAAAATTAAAATGATTTGCTAGGCTATAGACGGTCACAATGTCTTTAAGCGTGCAACGCGCCAAGGGGGGCAGATGGACGGTAATGGCAATGCATTCAATGGGCTGGTATCGGATGTTGCCGCTACGGTGATGGGCATGGCCGGCGCCATTGATCGTTTTCTGCTACTCTGCATGGCAAGCCTCGGCATCATTGAGCCGCAATGGCAGCTTTGCATGCTGCTGGTTTTGATCGTCTTGATGGTCGTGGCGGTCATGCGCATGCTCGGTGGATTGTTCGGCTGGGTGGCGCTGCTGTTCGCCGCGGTGTTGTTGCTGGATTATATCGTGCCGGGGCTTGGCCTGCGGGGCTGAGCGCCGGGTACGACGCAGGAGCGAAGCGTGGCTGCCGCCCTTTTCTTGCAGCCCCCGGATCTTTTTACCGGGCAATCCTACAGGCTGGGTGGCGATGCCGGGTGCCTCGGGCTGGGTGAGGCTTTGCGCGGCGATCAGGGGGGCATGCCGAGGCCGAACCCCAACACGCCGGATACCAGCGCCGGCGCGGCTTCCCCGTCCATGGCTGCCCATCCGTTAAAGTAGTTGTGCTGACCCTTTTTGCCATGGCAGTTGCAATGCGCAAGATCAGCCAAATACGGCCTGCACCGCGGGCTCAGACGAAGGAAGACCCATGCCTCTACCGCCCGCAGCCTCCCGCCGGCTTCTTCACATGCGCGATGTCCAGCTGCGCGGCTATCTGCGCGAGGATGGGCAGATCGAGATCGAGGCGCGGATGACCGATGTGAAGACCTACAGCATGAGCAATGTCGACCGCAGCCTGATGCCCGCCGGCGAGCCGCTGCACGACATGTGGATTCGCATGACCCTGACGCCGGACGAGCTGGAGATCACCGCCTGCGAGGCGGCGATGGATTTCACGCCCTATAATATATGCCCGCAGACGGCGCCGAACATGCAGCGTCTGGTGGGGCTGAAGATCGGCAGGGGCTTCCTGAAGGCGGCGGCGATGCGCGTGGGCGGCGTGGAAGGCTGCACCCATCTGCGTGAATTGCTGCAGCCCGTGGCGACCACCGCCTACCAGACCCGCTACAGCCTGATGAACAATGCGCAGGATGGCGGCGCGCCGAAGGACAAGCCCGGTGTGGCGCCGGGGCTGCTGAACAGCTGCCACTCTTATAATGAGAACGGCCCCGTGGTGGCCCGGCTGATGGCCGAGGCGGAAATCTCCGCGTCAACCTGAAACGCCCTCTATCTCTCTGATGAAATGGCGGGATTCGAGGTTTTGAGCGATCCTGCGGGGGATTTGGGCAAAAAACGTCCCGCTCCAGGTGAGGCTGCTTTGCCACGTTTGGCGGTGAAGACCACTTATGGCCTTGCTGCGCCGGAAACCCTATGTTACTGCCCCGCCGAGCCTCTCCGGAGGCAATATATTTCAGAGCACGGCAAAATAAGGCGGGAAAAACTTTGGTCGATATCACGGGCACTGGTGTCAATGGCCTCGCCGCGCGCTACGCTGGGGCGCTTTATGCTCTCGCCGCTGAGCGTGGCACGCTGGACGAGACGATTGGCCAGATGGCGGCACTTGGCCGCCTGATCAAGGAAACTCCGGCTTTGGCGACGCTGATCGCCAACCCGCTGACGGACACCGCGAAGGTTGGCCCGGCCCTGGACCAGGCGCTGGCCGCCCAGGGCGTGGCCGAGCTGGTGCGCCATTTTGTCGGCGTGGTGGCGGCGAACCGCCGCCTGCGCGATTTGCCGATGCTGATCGAGGGCTTCGGCGCCTATGCCGCCGCCAAGCGCGGCGAGGTGGTGGCGACCGTGACCTCCGCCCATGCCTTGACCGATGTGCAGCGCAACCAGCTGCGCGCCCGTCTGGCTGAAACCGGCTACGGCAATGTCCGGCTGGTCGAGCAGTTGGATTCCATGCTGCTCGGCGGCCTCAAGCTGCAGATCGGCGACAAGCTTTACGATACTAGTCTCAAGTCTCGCCTTAACCGGCTGAATTATTCTCTCAAGGGAGCTGCCTGATATGGAGATCCGTCCCGCCGAAATCTCCGAGATTCTGAAGCGTCAGATCGCGGATTTCGACACCGAAGCCAATGTGGCCGAGACCGGCCAGGTCCTCTCAGTGGGGGATGGCATCGCGCGCGTGTTCGGCCTCGCCAATGTGCAGGCTGGTGAACTCGTGAGCTTCCCCGGCGCCGGGCTGAAGGGCATGGCGCTGAACCTCGAGGCCGACAATGTCGGTGTCGTGATCTTCGGCGACGACAAGAGCGTGCGCGAGGGTGACACCGTCACCCGCACCGGCGAGATCGTCGACGTGCCGGTGGGCAAGGGCCTGCTGGGCCGCGTGGTTGACGCGCTGGGCAACCCGATCGACGGCAAGGGCCCGGTGATGTATACCGAGCGCCGCCTGGTCGAGACCAAGGCGCCGGGCATTATTCCCCGCAAATCCGTGCATGAGCCGATGCAGACCGGCATCAAGGCCGTCGACGTGCTGGTGCCCGTCGGGCGCGGCCAGCGCGAGCTGATTATCGGCGACCGCCAGACCGGCAAGACCGCGCTGATCGTCGACACCATCATCAACCAGAAGGCGGTCAACGCCACGGGCGATGAGAGCAAGAAGCTCTATTGCATCTATGTCGCGGTCGGGCAGAAGCGCTCCACCGTGGCGCAGCTGGTGCGCACGCTGGAAGAATACGGCGTGATGGAATACTCCATCGTCGTCGCCGCCACGGCGTCCGACCCGGCGCCGATGCAGTATCTGGCCCCCTATACCGGCTGCACCATGGGCGAGTATTTCCGTGACAACGGCATGCACGCGCTGATCGGCTATGACGATCTGTCCAAGCAGGCTGTTGCCTACCGCCAGATGTCCCTGCTGCTGCGCCGCCCGCCGGGCCGCGAGGCGTATCCTGGTGACGTGTTCTACCTGCACTCGCGCCTGCTGGAGCGTGCGGCCAAGATGTCGGACGAGTACGGTGCCGGCTCGCTGACCGCCCTGCCGGTGATCGAGACCCAGGCCGGCGACGTTGCCGCCTATATCCCGACCAACGTGATCTCCATCACCGATGGCCAGATCTTCCTGGAGACGGAGCTGTTCTTCAAGGGCATCCGCCCGGCCATCAATGTCGGCCTCTCGGTTTCGCGCGTCGGCTCCGCCGCGCAGATCAAGGCGATGAAGCAGGTGGCCGGCAAGATCAAGCTGGACCTGGCGCAGTACCGCGAAATGGCGGCCTTCGCGCAGTTCTCCTCCGATCTCGACCCTGCGACCCAGAAGCTGCTGGCCCGCGGCGCGCGCCTGACCGAGCTGCTCAAGCAGCCGCAGTTCAAGCCGCTCTCGGTTGCCGAGCAGGTGATCTCGGTGTTCGCCGGCACCCGCGGCTATCTGGACGGCGTCGCGGTGGACAAGGTTGGCGCCTTCGAGGCCCAGCTGCTCTCCGATATCAAGGCGAATGCGCCCGAGATCGTGAGCGCGATTGAGACCGACCAGCAGATCAAGCCGGAGACCGAGAAGGCGCTGATCGCGTTTATCGAGAACCTGCTGCGCATCTTCGGATAAGCCCATGCCCTCGCTGAAAACCCTGCGCAACCGGATCAACAGCGTCAAATCGACGCAGAAGATCACGAGCGCCATGAAGATGGTGGCGGCGGCCAAGCTCCGCCGCGCGCAGGCGCAGGCCGAGGCGTCGCGCCCCTACGCCGTGCGCATGGCGGAGATGCTGGCGGCCCTCGCGGCCTCCGAGGACGGCAATCCCAACGCGAACAGGCTGCTGGTGGGCAATGGCAAGAGCCAGACCCATCTGCTGGTGGCGGTGACCGCCGACCGCGGCCTGGCTGGCGCCTTCAACGCCAACATCGCCAAGATGGTGCGCCAGAAGGCGGCGGCGCTGCAGGCCGAGGGCAAGACCGTGAAGATCTTCGCGCTGGGCCGAAAGGGCAATGATTCGCTGCGCCGTGACATGCGCGAGCAGATCACCGGCACCAAGAACTTCGTGGGCAAGAAGGTGGTAACCTTCGCGGACGCGGAAGAGGTGGCGCAGGAGATCATCCGCGGCTTCAAGGCCGGCGAGTATGATGTGGTGACGCTGCTGTTCAACCGCTTCCATAACGTGATGACCCAGAAGCCGTTCGAGCAGCCGTTGATCCCGGCCGCTGCCCCCAGCGCGAACGACAACGCGATGGAGCATAATTACGAGGTTGAGCCCGATGACGGCACGCTGCTCGACCGGCTGCTGCCGCGCAACCTGGCGATCCAGATTTATGCCGCGTTGCTGGAAAATGCCGCCGGCTTCTATGCCAGCCAGATGACCGCGATGGACAGCGCCACCCGCAACGCTGGCCAGATGATCAAGAAGCTGACGCTCAGCTATAACCGGGCGCGGCAGGCGAACATCACCAAAGAGCTGATTGAAATCATTTCCGGCGCGGAAGCCGTTTGAGGACAGAGAGATGACAAGCAACAACACCGGCCGAGTGACCCAGATCAATGGTGCGGTTGTCGACGTTGAGTTCGACGGCGCGCTGCCCTTCATCCAGAACGCCCTGGAGACCAAGGTTGGCGAACGCCGCCTGGTGCTGGAAGTGGCGCAGGAGATCGGCGAGCGCACCGTGCGCTGCATCGCCATGGACACGACCGACGGCATGGTCCGCGGCCAGTCCGTGACCGACACCGGCACCGCCATCTCCGTGCCGGTTGGCCCGGGCGTGCTGGGGCGCATCCTGAACGTGATCGGCGAGCCGATCGACGAGCGCGGCCCGATCGTCGCCACGTCAACGATGCCCATCCACCGCGAGGCGCCCGCCTTCGAGGAACAGGCTGGTTCGGCTGAGATCCTCGTCACCGGCATTAAGGTCATCGACCTGCTCGCCCCCTACCAGAAGGGCGGCAAGACCGGCCTGTTCGGTGGTGCCGGCGTGGGCAAGACCGTGCTCATCCAGGAGCTGATCAACAACATCGCCAAGGGCCATGGCGGCGTGTCCGTGTTCGCGGGCGTTGGCGAGCGTACCCGTGAGGGTAACGACCTGTACCATGAAATGGTCGATGCCGGCGTCATCAAGCTGAACGAGACCAATACCGATGGCTCGAAAGTGGCGCTGGTCTATGGCCAGATGAACGAGCCGCCGGGTGCGCGTGCGCGCGTCGCCCTCTCCGGCGTGACGATGGCCGAGTATTTCCGCGACGTGGAAGGCCAGGACGTGCTGTTCTTCGTGGACAACATTTTCCGCTTCACCCAGGCGGGTGCGGAAATGTCCGCGCTGCTGGGCCGCATCCCCTCCGCGGTGGGCTACCAGCCGACGCTGGCCACCGACATGGGCGCCCTGCAGGAGCGCATCACCTCCACCAAGAAGGGGTCGATCACCTCCGTGCAGGCCGTGTATGTGCCCGCCGACGACTTGACCGACCCGGCCCCGGCCGCGACCTTCGCGCATCTGGATGCGACCACGGTGCTCAACCGCGCCATCGCCGAGAAGGGCATCTACCCGGCCGTTGACCCGCTGGACTCCACCTCCCGCTCGCTCGATCCGCGCATTGTTGGTGAGGAGCATTACACTGTCGCCCGCGACGTGCAGCGCATCCTGCAGACCTACAAGTCCCTGCAGGACATCATCGCCATCCTGGGCATGGACGAGCTGTCCGAGGACGACAAGCTGGTTGTGGCGCGCGCCCGCAAGATCGAGCGTTTCCTCTCCCAGCCCTTCCATGTGGCCGAAGTCTTCACCGGCACGCCGGGCGTGTTCGTGAAGGTCGAAGACACGATCCGCGCCTTCAAGGGCATCGTGGCGGGCGATTACGACCACCTGCCGGAGGCTGCCTTCTACATGGTTGGCACCATCGACGAGGCGATCGCCAAGGCTGAAGCCCTGGCGGCGAAGGCCTGATCCATGCCCCTGGCCCTGGAAATCGTCAGCCCGGAGCGGCTGCTCCTGGCCCGTGATGTCGACATGGTCGTGGTTCCGGGCACGGAGGGCGACATCGGCATCCTGCCGGGTCATTCCAAGCTGGTCACCAGCCTGCGCGGCGGGCTGGTTGACATCTATGAAGGCAGCAAGATCACCGACCGCTTTTTCGTGACCGGCGGCTTTGCCGAGGTCACGGAATCGCGCTGCTCGGTGCTGGCGGACGAGATCATCCGCCAGGCGGATATCAACCCGGCGGTGGCGCAGGCCAAGCTGGCCGAGGCCAAGGCCGCCTTCGATGCCGTGGATCTGAATGACGCGGAAGCGTACCGCGTGGCGTCCGACAGGCTGATCTCCGCCCAGGCGATGGTGGATAGCACCACCGCGCCGGCCAAGGCGGACAAGGCCTGAAGATTACGTTTATTCCCTGCGACACAGGGATGGGCGCCTCCTTCCAGGAGGCGCCCTTTTTATTTGGCCAGCATCCTGAAGCCGACAATGGCGAGGATGATGCCAAGGCAGGTTTTCAGCACCGCATCCGGGGCGTAGCGGGCCAGCAGGCTGCCGATGACGATGCCGGGAACGGAGCCGATGAGCAGCATACCCAGCAGCGAAAAATTGATGGTGCCCAGCAGCCAGTGGCCAAGCCCGGCCAGCAGCGTCAGCGGCACGGCATGGGCGATGTCAGACCCCACGATGCGCACCATTGGCAGGCGCGGATAGAGGATGATCAGCGCGATGGTGCCCAGCGCCCCGGCGCCGACGGAGGAGAGCGAAACCAATATGCCCAGCATGAAGCCGGTGAGGATGGTCAGGCGCAGCGACTCGCGTTCGCCGAATTCCGGGTGGAGCCGGGTGACAGCGCGGACGATCGTCTCCTTGAACAGCAGCGAGGTGGCGCTCAGCAGCAGCGCCACGCCCAGCGTGTAGGAAATCGCCGTGGTGATGGTTTTGCTGGTGACACCAAAATGCGCGATCACCGCCAGGCTGAGCAAGGTGGCGGGCACCGACCCCATGGCGAGGCGGCCGACGATCCGCCAATCCACCGTCTTGCCGCTGCTGTGAACGGCGGTGCCGACGGTTTTGGTGACGGAGGCGAAAAGCAGGTCCGTCCCCACCGCCGTGCTGGGGTGAAAGCCGAAAAACAGCACAAGCAATGGGGTCATCAGCGACCCGCCGCCCACGCCTGTCAGCCCGACAAGCAACCCCACCAGCGCGCCGGAGACGGCATAGGCAGGCTGAAACCCTAAATGTCCTATTGAAAACATAGGTTGAAATTACACATCGTCAGGCGCCGGGCAATGCGTCAGGTGGGCAGAAATGGTGTGCGTAGCACGCTTTCCACGGCCTGGCCTTGCAACGCCTCGGCCCAGCGCTCTGTTTGCAGCATGGCGGTGCCGACCACCACGGGGGACAGCCCGCAGGCCTCCAGCAGGCGCAGCCCGGCGGTGATGGAGCAGCCGGTGGAGATCACATCATCCACCAGGGCGATGCGCCGCCCTTGCAGGAGCGGCAGCATGCGCGGGTCCACGAACAGGCGCTTCACCTGGTCCGGCGTGGTGACGGAGGAGATGGGCACCGAAAGCTCCGGCCGGTACCAGAATTTCTCGCTGGTGCCAAAGGGCACATAACGCGCATGGCCCAATTGCTGCGCCACGGCGCCGGCCAGCGTCAGCCCCAGCGTCGGCAAGCCGACGACGATCTCCGGCCGGTAGGGGGCGAGCCGCTCGGCGAGGGCGGCGGCCAACGCCTCCACCACCGCGAAACCCGCCTGGTTGATGATCAGCGAGGCGAGCGCGCCTTGGCCGTTTTTCAGCTTGCGGATGGGCAGCATCAACACGCGGCCATCCGGCAGGGTGGCGGCGTGGGCGCCGGGCGGGGCTTGGGTGCCGGGCGGTTGGATGGCCTGCCAGAAATCTTCGTCTTGCATCATCTCGCGCCTGGGTTGGGTCAGGATGTTGGGGCAGGAAGGTGGGTCCAGTCCACCTTATGGGCGAAAAAGCGAATGGCGCCTGTGCCGCCCGGCCGCCAGGCGCCCCGGTGCCCGGCAAAGCCATGGGCGATGGAGGTGGCGGTGAAATTATGTTCGCCCGCCTGGGCTTCCTCCGGGCCGTCCGTTTGCAGCGCGCCCAGGGATTTTTCGCTGGGGCGCAGGATGGCGATATGGCCGGGTTTGGCGGGGTTGGGATTCTCGAACACGGCCAGTACGAAAAACCCCTGGTTGGCGAAGCCTTGCGCGGTTTCGGCGTCAACCGGCCGCCAGCCTGCCGCCGCGCCCGGGCCTTCGAGCCAGAGGAATTGGGCGTTGGCGAGGTCGCGCTGCCCATGTTCGGGCGGGTGCAGCAGAGGCACGCCCGCGCGCAGGGCCATGGCGGCGGCATAGGCGCTGCAATGGGTGCCACGGGAATAACCGGACCGCGCCGGGTCCGGCTGGCCCGTGCGCCAGAGTATATGCTCATGCGCAAGCCAGAGCTGGCCGACATTTGAGGCATTCAGGAAGGCAGCGAGTCGCTGCCCGTCCGGCGTGATCGGGCCGCAGCAGGGCTGTGCGGCGGCGGGCATGCTGGTGGCCAGCGCCAGAGACAGGGCGAGGATGAGTTGCGAAAGAGAAGGAAAACCGCCCATGCGCGCCATGCTAGATCAAGATGCGTTCAGATTGAATCGCCTGATTCAATCCAACGCATGAAATTGATCGCGCGAGATCGCCCCCCATGGTCCCCCAGGAGCGGCTTCAAGCCCTGGGATGCGCCTTGCGCCAGACTTCCATGAGCTGGCTGGTCTCCACATCCGTATAACGCTGGGTGGTGGAGAGGCTGGCATGGCCGAGCAACTCCTGGATGGAGCGCAGATCCGCCCCGCCCGCCAGCAGGTGGGTGGCGAAGCTGTGGCGCAGGGCGTGCGGGGTGGCGTGTTCGGGCAGCCCGTTCAGGCGGCGGAAATTGCGCAGGTTTTTCTGCGCCACCCCGGCATTCAGCCGCCTGCCGCGCACACCTATGAAGAGCGGTTCGCCCCGCCCAGGATTGGGGTGCAGCTTCAGCCAGGCGGCGATGGCGGCGTGCACGGCGGGCAGCAGCGGCACGATACGCTGCTTATTGCCCTTGCCGGTGACGCGCATGGCATCGTCGGAGGCCGGCAGGTCGCCGATATTCAGGGCCAGCGCCTCGGCGATTCGCAGGCCGGCGCCGTAGAGCAGCATCATCAGCGCGCCGTCGCGCGCCTGTTCCAGCGCGGTGTCGGTGGCTTCGCCGATCTCATGGGTTACGTTCAGCGCGTCATCGGGCGTCAGCGCCTTCGGCAGGGGGCGCTTGGGGCGCGGGCGGGCGATGAGGGAGAGCTGCGTGCCTTCCACCCCATGGCGCTTGTGCAGATAGCGAAAGAAGGTGCGCAGGGCGGAGAGCTTGCGCGCGCGTGTGGCGTTGATGTCCCCCGCCTTGGCGGCCTGCGCCAGGAAGGCACGGAAATCCGCCGCGTGCAGGCTGCCCAGTGTTTTCGGTGTCGCCTCCTCGCCGGTATGGGCGGCGCAGAAGCACAAAAAAGCCCGCACGTCGCGGGCATAGGTCTCCACGGTCTTCGCCCCGGCCCGGCGCTCAGCGCCGAGCCAGGAGCAGAATGCGGTGAGCAGAGTCTCAGACAATGCTCTGGCCGGTGGCGGCCCAGTCCTTCAGGAAGGCGGACAGGCCCTTGTCGGTCAGCGGGTGGTTATAGAGTTGCTTGATCACGCCCGGCGGGATGGTGGCGACGTCGGCACCCATCTTCGCGGCCTCGATCAGATGGATCGGGTTGCGGATGGAGGCGGCCAGCACCTCGGTCTTCAGGTTCGGGTAGTTGTTGTAGATCGTCACGATGTCGGCGATCAGCTCCATGCCGTTCTGGCCGATATCATCGAGGCGCCCGATGAAGGGGGAGATGAAGGCGGCACCCGCCTTGGCGGCCAGCAGCGCCTGCGCGGCGGAGAAGCAGAGGGTCA
>DATJXU010000232.1:0-6742 GCA_035499915.1 Acidocella sp. | reverse complement strand
AGCCCGCGCTCATACTTGTCGAATGCGCTGGGCCCGACCCGGAACACAGCACCAGCAGCGCGCTGCGACAACTTCAGCTTTGCCCGCACCCGCTTGATTGTCGCTGGTGACGGGACGCCGTCCACGCGCTCTTTCAGGGCGCGGAGGGCCACATCCGCAGCCGCCATATCATCCCTGACATGCACACCGTCTCCCTCGCCGTCAGGATAGTAGCCCGGCAAGCCCACGGTCACGGAATGCCCTTTATACGACAAAGTGAACGGCCGCACACCGCGCGTCAGCAGTTCGCCGGTTTCCGGAGACGCCATCGAGGACGGAAGTCTTTGCATTTGAGCCGGCATCCAACTTTTCTTTGAGCGGCATCATGGTGAGTTTGGTGACGACGTCAGCCTGAAATTTCAAGGAAATTGCGCCATTGTATCCCAAAACTTGCGAGCTTTTGGTGAGTTTCGGTTTTTTGGCCGACTGATATTTTTGTATAACAATTTGATTTTACTGGCGGACCCGACGCGATTCGAACGCGTGACCTTTGCCTTCGGAGGGCAACGCTCTATCCAGCTGAGCTACGGGTCCGGCACGGCCCTTCTAGCCGCATCGGCCCGGCGGGGCAACAGCCCGCAAGCACAGCTTTCCCGCCCCTTGCAACCAAGGCGGCGTGGCAATCGGCAACGCCGCCCAGGTCTTTGCGGCTCCACAACAAGCGGCATTACCCCCCAGCCCACAAGCCAACGCCTTGCCAAGAGCTACCCTGGCAAAGCGTCTCATACCGGCAGCAGGTTGCAACCTTACAAGCGCATCGCAGCCCGCGGCGGCGCGCAGGGCGAGGCGAAGAGCGCGCCATGATAGGCCCCACGCAGCGTCCGCAGCGCAACGACACCCCACAGCACCACGAAAATCCCCGTCAGCACATGCCCCGCCATCACGAAGGCCAGCCCCCCGGTCTGCGCGCCCAGCGCATTTGTGGCCAGAATGAACACCCCGAGCGGAAAGGTGAACCCCCACCAGCCCAGATTGAAGGGCAGCTTGTGCGGCCGGTGCGCCAGGGTCATCGCCACCGCCAAAGCCAGCCACCAGGCGCCATAGGCCCAGATGACCAGCCCGCCAATAATGCCGATCCCCTGCGCCACCCCGCCCACAAAAGCCAGCTTGCCACCGGCAAAGGCATAAGGCGCGGCGTGGCCCAGCAGCAGCAGCCCGAGCGCGCCCGTGCCCAGCGGCCCCAGCGCCAGCCAGGAGGACACCGCCAGCTCCGGCGGCGGCAGGGCATGCAGAACCAAACGCAGGAACAGAATGGTCAAAATCCCCAGCGCCAGCGGGACAGAGAGCGCCCACAGCCCATAGCCCGCCAGCACCAGATCCGCCGCCACCGCCGGCGCCATATGCGGGGCCAGCAGCGCCCCGCTCGCCGCCGCCACCTCGCAGGCGACAATCGGCAGCAGCCACACGCCGGTCATGCGCTCCAGCGCATGTTTCTGGCTCACCACCATGGCAAAGGGCACGCCAAGCCCGGTCAGCACGGCGAGCACCGCATCCACCTCCCACAGCCGCAGGGCAAGCTGCGGATCATGGCCGAAACCCAGCGTGCCGTTGATGATGGTGGCCAGCCCCATCGGAATGGCGCCCAGGAACATCGGCATCACCGGATGGCTGAAAATCCTCGCCGCCTGGCGCGGATAAAACACCCAGCGCGCCGCATAGAGCACAGAAAACAAGGCAAACAGCGCGATATTCACCCGCCATACACCGGCCGCCAAAGCCGGCAACCAGTCGGGTCCGGGGACCTGGCCCAGCAGCAGCGCCAGCACGCCGGTGCCCATGGTCACGGTGAACCAGTTGGGGGTGAATTGCCGCACGATCTCGGCCGGATGCTCGTGATGGGAAAAAGGTCTGCAAAACATGATGAACCTGCTTTTTGACCCGGCTCAATTAGGCCCAAAAAATTCACTTTAAAAACTGATTATTTTTGTCAAATTAACAATTTTAATTTATGTATTCTCCATGACCCTGGAGCAATTGCGCATTTTCGCCGCCGTGGCGGCGCGCCAGCACATCACCCGCGCCGCCGCCGCGCTCAACCTCACCCAGGCGGCGGTCTCCGCCTCCATTGCCGCACTTGAGGCGCAGCATGATGTGAAACTGTTCGACCGGGTGGGGCGCAACATCGCCCTCACCGAGACCGGGCGGCTGTTCCTGGAGGAAGCCCGCGCCGTGCTGGCCCGCGCCGCGGCGGCGCAAGCGGCATTGCGCGACTATGCCGGGCTGAAGCACGGGCGCCTTGCCGTGCATGCCAGCCAGACCATCGCCAGCTATTATCTGCCCCGGCTGATCGTGGAATTCCGCCGCCTGCATCCGGGTTTCAGCATCGATCTGGCGATCGGCAATACCGGCCAGGTGGCGGCTGCCATCCAGGCGGGCGCGGCGGAGCTGGGCTTCGTGGAAGGGCCGCTGGCGGCGCCCGCGCTGCATGTGGAGCCGGTGGCGGCGGAGCGCATGGCGGTGGTGGTGGCGCCTGGCCATCCCTGGGCCGGCGGGGCGGCGCTGACCGATGGCGATCTGCGCCGGGCGGATTGGGTGTTCCGCGAGGAGGGCTCAGGCACGCGCGATGCGTTTTTATCCGCCCTGGCCGGGCGCGGGGTGACGGCGCAGGAGTTGAGGATCGCCCTCATCCTGCCCTCCAACGAGGCCGTGCGCGAAGCGGTGGCGCAGGGGGCGGGGGCGGCCTGCCTCTCACCGCTGGTCTGTGCGCGGGCACTCAGCGCCGGGGCGCTGAAGCGGGCGAATATTCTGCTGCCGCCCCGCCCTTTCCAGGCCGTGCGGCATAAAGAGCGTTATATGCCGAAGGCGGCGGCGGCGTTTCTGGAGCTGGCGCGCGCCATGCCGCCTTTCATCCCCTGATAACCGGCAGCCCGGCCTGCATCCAGGCATTGAGGCCGCCTTCCAGATGGCCGGAGACGGGCATGCCCGCCTGCTCGCACAAATTCGCGGCCATGCGCGAGCGCTTGCCGATGCCGCAAAGCAGCACGACCTCTCCGGCCGGCAGCGCCGAGGGATCAAAGCAGGAAAGCGGCAGGTTCATCGCCCCCCCGATGCGCAAGGCCTCGAACTCGCCCGGCTCGCGGACATCGACGAGGATCACGCTGTTGGCGGCCAGCGCATCCTGCAAGGCGGCGGGCTGGAAGAGGGTAAAGGGCGAGGACCTGGTGCCGGAAAAATTCATGGGCGGTGTTCCTGTGATGTGTCAGGGGCTATGGCGCATGTAGGCGCCCGTACAGGTTGCGGCAAGCGCAACCCGGTTACAATGCCTTAAGGCTTGACGTTCACGGCGCCGGCGCGTTGCCAGCGCCGCGCGGCAGGATTAACTCAAACCGGAATGATGCCGCAAACGCCCCCTGCCCGCCCGAAACTCAGCCACAAGGCGCTGTTCGGCGGGTTTTTCATGGCGGGGATCATGGGGTTCGGCGGGGTGCTGCCGATCATCCGGCGCGTCATCGTCGATGAGCGGCGCTGGCTAACGCAGATGGAGTTCAACGAGCTCTTCTCCCTCTGCCAGTCCTTGCCCGGGGCGAATGTGGTGAATCTCAGCTTCGCCTTCGGGGCGCGCGAGGCCGGGGTGAGCGGCGCCGCGGCGGCGGTGACCGGGCTGCTGGCCGCCCCCGTGGCCATCGTACTCGGGCTGGCGGGGCTTTATGCCCGCTATGGCGCGGTGGCGCCGGTGCGCCATGCGCTGCTGGGGCTGGCGGCCACGGCGGCGGGGCTGGCGCTGGGCTCGGGCCTGCGCATCGCCGTGCCGATTTTGAAGATACCGCGCAATGTGCTGCTGGCCGCCGCGGTTTATGGGCTGGCCTTCGGGCTGCATCTGTCCCTGCCTGTGATCGTGCTGCTGATGCTGCCCCTCTCCCTGGCGCTGGCCTGGCGGGCGGTGCCGTGAATCTGCTGGGGCAGATCGCGCTCTTGTTCGGCAAGCTCTCGCTGCTGGCGGTGGGCGGGGCGAACAGCACGGTGCCGGAGATCGCGCGCATCACGGTGGGCCAGAAACATTGGCTTAGCGCCTCGCAATTTTCGCAATTCTACGCCATCGCCAACACCGCGCCGGGGCCGAATGTGATGATCGTGACGGTGATCGGCGCGCATGTGGCGGGGGTGGCGGGCGGGCTGGTGGCCACCGCGGCGATGGTGCTGCCCGCGGGCATCACGGCTTCCATCGTGGCGGCCTTGTTTGACAAGCACCGCGAGGCACGCTGGCGGCGCCTGGCGCAGGCGGCGCTGCTGCCCATCACCGCCGGGCTGGTGCTGGCCGCCGCCTGCCTGCTGGCCCGCCAGTCCGACACGGGCTGGCTGCCGGCGGCCCTCACCTTTGCCACCGCGCTGCTCACCTGGCGCACCAGGCTGCATCCGCTCTGGCTGCTGGGCGCCGGGGCGCTGGCGGGGTTGCTGTTTTTGTAGGATTGGTCAGACCACTCACCGCTTGTGCCTGGCCCGTGACGGCGGCAAATCTCACCATCTTCCCACCCCGGCAGGAAATTGGTCAGACCAATGGCAGACACCACATTACCCGCGAAGCTGGAGGCGTTGATCCGCGCTACTGGCCTGCGCCCGGGCGACCAGCTGCCGGGGGAGCGCATATTGGCGGCGCGGCTTGGCGCCTCGCGCGCCAGCCTGCGTGAGGCGTTGCAGAGGCTGGCGCATGAGGGGCGGCTGCAAACCCGCCGTGGCAGCGGGCATTACCTGCAGGCGCCGCCGCTTGCCGCCAGCATGGTGGCGCCGCTGGCGCCGCTGATGCGGCAAAACCCCTCCTACTGGCAGGATGTGATGGAGATGCGCCGGGTTTTGGAGGCCGAGGCCGCCTATCACGCCGCGATGCGCGCCACGGAGGAGGACAAGGCCAGGCTCGCCGCGCAGAGTGCGGCCATCACCCGCGCGCATGAGGCCGGCAACCCGCAGGAGGATGCGCGGGCGGATGCGGCTTTGCATCTGCTCATCGCCGAGGCGGCGCATAACCTCGTGCTGCTGCACATGATGCGCGGGCTGTTCGAGCTGCTGGCCGCCAGCATCTCCCACAGCCTGGAAAAACTCTACACCAGGCCGCAGACATTCCGCACCCTGGCGCGCCAGCACCAGACGTTGACGGAGGCGATCCTCGCCGGGCAGCCCGAGCAGGCGCGCCGCGCGGCGCTGCTGCATCTCGATTTCGTTTCCGCAACGCTGCGCCGCATCGAGGATGACGAGGCGCGGCGGCTGCGGCTTTCACCCCCCCATTTGCAACAAGCGAGCGACAAGCCATGATCATTTCCTCCACCACCGATTTCCGCGAGGGGGCGCGCCGGCGCCTGCCGCCCTTCCTGTTCCATTACGCCGATGGCGGCGCCTATGCGGAGCAGACCCTGCGCCGGAACGTGTCAGACCTTGCGGACCTCGCTTTGCGCCAGCGCGTGATGAAGAATGTCGCGGATGGCTCTCTGGCCACCACGGTTCTGGGCCGCGAGATGGCGATGCCGGTGGCCATCGCCCCTGTCGGCCTGGCTGGCATGTATGCGCGCCGGGGCGAGGTGCAGGCCGCCCGCGCCGCCGAGAAGGCGGGCATTCCCTTCACGCTCTCCACCGTTTCCGTCTGCCCGATCGAGGAGGTGCAGGGCGCGGTGAAACAGCCGATCTGGTTCCAGCTCTATGTGCTGAAGGATCGCGGCTTCATGCGCAACGCCCTGGAGCGGGCCTGGGCGGCGGGCATCACCACGCTCATCTTCACCGTGGACATGCCGGTGCCCGGCGCGCGCTACCGCGACCTGCATTCGGGCATGTCCGGCCCCGGCGGCCCGGCGCGGCGGATTTTGCAGGCGATGATGCATCCGCGCTGGGCCTTCGATGTCGGCTTGTTCGGCCGGCCGCATGATCTCGGCAATATCTCCGCCTATCGCGGCGAGCCCACGAAGCTGGAGGATTACATCGCCTGGCTGGGCGCGAATTTCGACCCCTCCATCGCCTGGGCGGATCTGCAATGGATCCGCGATTTCTGGAAAGGCAAGATCGTCATCAAAGGCATTCTCGACCCCGAGGATGCGCGCGAGGCAGTGAAGTTCGGCGCGGATGGCATTGTCGTCTCCAACCATGGCGGGCGCCAGCTCGATGGCGTGCTCTCCAGCGCCCGCGCTCTGCCGCGCATTGCCGAGGCGGTGAAGGGCGAGCTGGCCATTCTGGCGGATTCCGGCGTGCGCTCGGGGCTGGATGTGGTGCGCATGCTGGCGCTGGGGGCCGATGCCGTGCTGCTGGGCCGGGCCTATGTGTACGCGCTCTCCCATGGCGGCGAGGCGGGGGTGACGAAACTGCTGGACCTCATCGCCAAGGAGATGCGCGTGGCGATGGCGCTGACGGGGGCAAAGAAAATCTCCGACATTACGGCGGAGAGTTTGGAGCGCGGCTAAGCGGCGCGGAGGGTTTCAAGCCCGGCCTGTCCCTGCGGGATGGGCCGGGCTGGTGAAGGCTTTCGAACGCCGCCCTCCTCGGTGCGGCCTCAGCCGTGCCAGGGCGGCATCCGAAACCCCTCACCACAAAAGACGTCGAGCGACATCACGGAATGAGAACTGCGCGGCCGTGGATGCGTCCTTCGCGGAGCCGCTGATAGACATCAACCGCTTCATCCAGCGGAAATGTCTCGACCTCCGCACTTATGCGGCCAGCTTCTGCCAATGCGATAACTTCCATCAGTTCCGTGCGGGAACCCCAATAAGGAATAACGACCTCACACCCG
>DATJXU010000231.1:0-12543 GCA_035499915.1 Acidocella sp. | reverse complement strand
GACAGAAGGACTTCACGACTCATGCGCTATGCTTCTTGCGCCATGCGCGTTGCACTTTGTGCAACGACGGCGCTAACATTTGCGGCGGGACTGGCCCACGCACAAACCGCTTCCGGCTCGAATCAGCTCAATCTTGGCAGCGTCGTCTCCTCCGCCAGCACCGGCGGCGGCAATGGTGCTGGCAGCGGCAATGCCAAGCCATCGATGACCGGTACCCTTGCCCAGGCGCAGAAATACAAGAAGCTGGCGCCGAATGTCGTTTCGATCCAGCCCAAGAGCCAGATGCAGAAACATCCCGACCTGAACCTGGCTGACGCGTTCGGGCGCATCTCCGGCGTGACGGTGACCTACGATTCAGGTGCTGGTCAGCTCATCAATATTCGCGGCCTGAATCCCGACCTCAACAACACGACCTTCGGTGGCATCAAGCTGACCGGCAACAGCGCCACCAGCGGCGGCCGCGGTGTTGACCTCGCCGGCTTCCCCCCCGGCCTGTTCGGCGGGCTGGAAGTGGTGAAGTCGCCGACCCCCGACATGGACGCAACAGGCCTTGGCGGCACCGCCACCATGGAGCCGATCACGCTGCCGGCAAATGGCAAGCCGTTGGCCGACATCGACCTCGCGGGCGGCGAAGAGACACTGCGCCATACCGGCGTCTTCCAGGGCAGCATCGCGCTTGGCGACCGCTTCAACATTCCCGGCGTGCGCAGCTTCCAGAACAGCAAGCCGTTCTCGGTGCTGTTCAACTATGCCGATTCCCGCGATGCGCGCGGCATCGACGATTTCGAAGAGACTTACGACCCCAACACCTTCTCGCCGAGCAACAAGACCAACGATCTGGCCACCGCCAATACGCGTATCCTGGACAAGCACACCATCCGCCAGGGCATTTTTACCCAGTTCGGGTTTGATCCTTCCGCTGACACGGGCGTCGATTTCCGCTTCCTCAAGAGCGATTACGATGTGACCACCCTCAAGGATGGTGTTTCCTACAGCAACCTCAACAGCACGACGCTCAATTCCGCCGGCGACTACGTCGCCTCGAAAGCCAAGACGACGTACGCCTACACGAATGAGGAAGCGAAGGCGACCAACTACGTGGTCGCGATGGACGGCCACACCGTCATCGCCGACAAGGTGAAGGTCAAAGGCTCGGTCTCCTATACCGATGGCAACGACGTCGCCCCCTACAGCTACAGCGCCAGCTTTGCCGGCCCCACGACGCTGGTGAACTACAATGTGTCCGACCCGAGTGCCCGCACGATCGCCACGCCCAACGAGAACCCCGGCAACGCGGCGCTGTACAACAAACTGACCAGCGCCAGCAACAAGCCGGCGCACACCAACGACCAGGCCTGGGCCTTCAACCTGGACAACTCCGTGGCCAACAGCATCCTCGGCAATGTCGGCACGGCGAAGTTCGGCGGCGAGTTCCGCACGGAGACGGAAGGCTCGAAGAGCGCGGCTTCGGAATGGCTCGGTACCAACAATATCAGCCTTGCCGAGGTCTCCGGCCCTTCGCCGAGCATCGGTTTCTACAATAATCTCTATGTGATCCCTGGCCTGCCCAGCTACAGCACGCTGAACGGACTCGCCCCGCTGTCCGGCGCCCCCCAGGTTTCCGCGGAAGAGCAGGCCAATCTCAAATCCTACCAGCATAACAACGAGAACATTTACGCGGCCTACGCGATGGAGACCATGCAGTTCGGCAAGATGGAGGTTCTTGCTGGCCTGCGCATGGAGGACACCAACGGCACCTATGAGGCCTATGGCCAGAACACCAAAGGCCAGATCACGCCCGGCTCGCCGCTGAACACGAACAAGCAGGACTACATCAACTTCTTCCCCTCGCTGCAGTTGAAGTACGATGCCACCAACCGGCTGCAATTCCGCGCCGCCTATTCGACCGCGATCGCGCGCCCTGGTTTCGACCAGATCTCTGCGGCGGACTCCGTATCCATCGGCGGTGCGCTGAATGGTGAAAACCTTGTCACCACCGGCAACCCGAACCTGAAGCCGACCTATGGCCGCAGCATCGACCTGGTGGCGTCGTATTACGGCCCGTATGCGACGATGCTCTCGGCCGATGCCTTCTACAAGATGTTCGACAACTACATCTTCCAGAGCAACTCCTACGGAACCTATATGGGCCAGCCTGCGGAGTTCTCGACCTATGAGAACGAAGCCGGCGCCTTTGCCCGCGGCCTGGAACTGGACGTGCAGCAGCCGCTCAACTTCCTGCCCGGCCCGCTCTCGGGCTTGCGCGTTGACGGCAACATCAGCTTCACCGACTCGCGCGGCCATTCCGACGGCGCGCAATTCAAGGCCTACCAGCTGCCCGACACCTCGCCGATCGCCGCCAACGGCGAGCTGGATTATAACTATGGCCGCTTTGGCGCCGATGTGTCCGTGAACTATGTCGGCGAGAGCCTGGACTCGGTCACCAACCCGGTGTCCGCCCATTACGCGGACCTCAACCCGCGTGATGCCGACACCTTCGCCGCGTCCCGCACGCAGGTGGATGCGAACGTGACCTACGCCTTCACGCCGCGCGTCACCCTGTATGCGCAGGGCCGCAACCTGACGAATGCGCCGCTGACATTCACGCAGGGTTCTTCTAGCCAATTCCCCGTCCACCGCGAGTTCTATGATGCCGACTGGCTGGTGGGTGTGAGGTTGAAGCTGGGCGGCTAAAGCCCGGCTTCCACAAGGTCCCGGCGCTGCGCATCGCGCCGGGACCACGTTGCCGCGGCCTCACGCACGAGGCCGTATTTTCTCAACCAAGGACTTTACATGACCAATCGTTTCCGCCGTGCCGCGCTTGGCGCCCTGCTCCTCACCGCCGCCGCCACCGCTCCGGCCATGGCCGCGCCGCTCTACCAGCTCGTCCACACCGTTAATCTGGGCGGCAGCACGGCCTGGGATTACGTGAACCTGGACGGCAAGCAGCAGCTTGTCTTCATTTCGCACGGCACCGAGGAGACCGTGGTCAGCACCGCCTCTAACAAGGTGGTTGGCACGCTGAAGGGGCTCGATGGCAGCCATAACGTCGCCGTCGACCCGGCCACCGGCTATATCTGGGGCGACGCCCGCAAGACGAACGAAGTGATCGCCTTCTCGCCGAAAACCTTCAAGCCGGTCGCGCATGTGGCCATTCCCGGCGGCGCCGATGGCATGACCTACGACAAGGCGAGCAAGACCATCTTCATCGCCGCCGGCAGCACCCAGGGCGTCATCGCCGTCGACCCCGCCACGCAGACCGCCTATCCGGAAATCTCGGTTGGCACCGGGGTTGAATCCCTCGTCGCCGATGGCAAGGGCAATCTCTTCGTGGCGCTGCCGAAGGCGAACGAGATCGCCCGCATCGACACCAAGACCCGCCAGGTGACCGCGACTTGGCCGACCACCGGCTGCACCAGCCCCACCGGCATGGCGCTGGACAAGAAGAAGGGCCTGGTCTTCACCTCCTGCCATTCCGGCACGATGGATGTGCTGAACGCCGACACCGGCGCCGTGGTCGCCACCCTGCCGATCGGCATGGGCACCGACAGCGCCGCCTTCGACGGCAAGCTCCACCGCGCCTTCTCCTCCAACCGCGACGGCACGCTGAGCGTGATCGATGACAGCGGCGCCACCCCGGTCGCGCTGGGCAACGTGCCCACCATGCCGGGCGCGCGCACCATGGCGGTGGATCCGAAGACCGGCGACGTTTACACCGTCACCGCCCAGATCGCCAGCACCACCCCGCCGGCCACGCCGGGTGGCAAGCCGAAGGTGACCTATGTGCCGGGCAGCCTGGAGCTGCTGGTCTATGCGCCGTCTGCTTAACGCAACGCTCGCCGCCTTCCTCTGCGCCGCCCCCGCGGCGGCGCAGAGCCTGCATCTGCAGCACGCGGTGCTGTTGATGCGCCATGGCGTGCGACCGCCCACCAAGGAGCCGGCGCTGAGCCCTGCCCTTGCCCCTTCGCCCTGGCCGTCCTGGGACGTGGCGCCGGGTTATCTCACCGCGCATGGCGCCGCCGCGATCAAGCTGCTCGGCGCCTATGACCGCGGCATGTTCGCGAAGCTGGCCAGCGGTGCCTGCCCGGATGTGACGATCTATGCGGATGTGGACGAGCGCACGGTGAAAACCGGCGAGGCCTATGCGGCCGGCTTTGCCCCGCACTGCGCGCTTGCCGTCGGCCACGCCGCGACGCCGCACGACCCGCTCTTCTCGCCGCTGGTCACCGGCACGCCCCTCGACAGCGATGCGGTGAAGGCACAGATGCTGGCGGCCGCCGGCGGCGATGCCGATGCGCCGGTGCGCGCGCACCAGGCGTTGTTCAACGAGATGCAGGAGATCCTGGCGCCGCACGGCACGAGCTTCCTGGATCTGCAAGGCGACATCACCATCACCGCGCCCGGCCAGATGCCGCGCCTCAAGGGCACGCTCTCCGAAGGCTCCAGCGCCGCCGAGGATTTCCTGCTGGAATATCTCGACGGCAAGCCGATGAGCCAGGTCGCCTGGGGCCGCGCCAATGCGGCGCAGGTGGCAGCGCTGCTGGAGATGCATCCGCTGGCCTACACGGTCACGGCACGGCCCATGGGCATTGCGGCCGTCACCGCCGCGCCGCTGGCGCACCGCATCCTGGAAGGCCTCACCGGCGGCACCAAGCTCACCGTGCTGGTCGGGCATGACACCAACCAGGCGGATCTCGGCGGGCTGCTGGATCTGCACTGGGCCCCTTCCGGCTACCCGGCGGATGACATTCCGCCAGGCGGCGGCATCATCTTCTCGCTGCTGGCCGACGCTGCCGGGCACCAATACGTGACCGCCACGTACCAGGTGCAGAGCATGGCGCAGATCCGTGACCTGACGCCGTTGACGAAGGCGCACGGACCGGAGCTGCAACCGCTCGCCATTCCCGGCTGCGGCAATTCCACCAAGGCCACCGCCTGCACGCTGGCTGCGTTCACCAAGCTGGTGGACGCGCACTAGGCCGGCCTCGACCGCCAAACCACGAGCCCCGCGCAGGCATCGCCAAGATGGCTGCGCGGGCTTTGCAAATTACCTGAACGCCCGATGCCGCGCCGCATCATCTGCCGAGGAGACTGCTTGTGACTCTCGCCTACATCATCCATCTCGCGGATTATTCCGATGGGGTTCTCTACATCCTGGCCGCCCTGCTGCTGGTCGCGCTGGGGGTGATGTTCGACCGCTTCTGGATGCTGCGCAGCACCATCCTGCGCGGCCGGGCGAGCCTCAATGCCACCGCCGCGCTGGCTGAGCTTAAGCCCGCGCAATTGCGGTCCTTGCAGGACCAGGCAGGCACATTGCCGGAAGCGAGGCTGCTGGATGTGGCGCAGCGTCATTTCGGCCAGGCGCCGGAGATGCTGGCCAGCCGGCTGGATGAGGCCATCATGCTGATCGCGCCCGCGCTTGATCGCCGTCTTTGGCTGCTTGACACCGTGATTACCCTGGCGCCGCTGCTAGGCCTGTTTGGCACCATCATCGGCATGTTCCATGCCTTCTCCGTTCTGGCGCTGCCGGGCCATGCGCCGGCCGACGTGACCGCCGGCGTCGCGGATGCGCTGGTTGCCACCGCCTTTGGCATCTTCATCGCCATGTTCGGCCTGACCGGCTACAACGCGCTGACCAACCAGGTGCGGCTGGTCATTCATCAGCTCGACAGCATGAAGATGCTGATCATCAACCGCACGCAAGGCGCGCCGCAGCTGCCGGTGGCCCTGCACAAGGCGGTCGCGTAGGCCGCCATGAACTTGCGCTATTTCGAACGCCGCAAGGCGAGGATTGAGATCATCCCGATGATCGATGTGATGCTGTTCCTGCTGGTGTTCTTCGTCATCGTCACGCTGCAGATGATCCCCGACCAGGGGGTCAGCCTGCAGCTGCCCACCGCCAGCCAGACCGATGAGCTGGCGCACCCCAAGATCACCGTGAACGTGCTGCCCGACGGCACCATGCAGGTGAAGGGGCAGACGATGACGCCGGACCAGCTGACCGCCATGTTCACCGCCGACGGCGACCCGGACAAGACCGAGCTGACCATCGCCGCCGACAAGGCCTCGGCGTTCCAGCATTTCATGACCGTGATCGACGCGGCGCGCAAAGCCGGGGTGAGCGATATCGGCATCGCCGCGCAGCCGGTGGCCGCGGACGGCGATGGGGATGATGCAAAATGAGCACGATTGACCCTTGGCAAACGGCGGATAACCGCCGCTTCCTGGTGGCCCTGGGGGCCGGGCTGCTGGTGGAGCTGGCGGCGCTGGGCCTGGCGCTGCCGGCGCTGAGCCACCAGCATCCGCCGGCAAACCGGCCAGCGGTGGTGCAGCTCTCGATCGCGACGCCGCCGCCGGCGCCAAAGCCGCCGCCGCCGGCCCCCAAGCCACCGCCGCCGCAGCCCAAGCCGCCGCCGCCCACGCCTCAGCCGATAACCCCGCCCAAGCCGTTGCCGCCGCCGCCGCCAAAGCCCACGGCGCATCATGTCGTCCACAGCCCGCCGCGCCCGGTCCCGCCGCCGCCAAAGGCGCCGCCGCCGCCGCCCACCCCGCCGGCGCCGCGCCTGCCGCCCGCCCCCTCCGCGGGCCAGGTGGACCAGTTCCGCGAGGCCATGCGCGAAGCCGTGCAGGCCGTGGCGGGCGAGGTGTACCCGCAGGAGGCGCAGTTCGCGAACGAGACCGGCGCCCCGCTGGTCTCCTTCAACTATCGCGACGGCGTGGCCTCCGGCATCACCCTGGCGCAATCCTGCGGCATCCCGCTGCTCGACGAGGCGGCGCTGCAGGCCGCCCGCCTCGCGCATTTCCCGCTCCCGCCGCCGGACTTCGCGGGCAAGACCTACAGCGTCACCGTCGCCGTCATCTTCAAGCTCAATGCGGGAGACGGGGATGATGGTTGAGACGGCGAGGAAAGGTCAGTATCGCGTTCATATGGACTTGGTGGAGACGTGGCGGAGCATGGTGCAGGAGTACGGGGCGCGGCAGGCCGCAAGGGTAAGACACGGCGTATGACTCTAACAATTTTGCGCCGGGCGCCGTGGCTTCTGGCCTGCGGCGCGCTGGCGGCCTGTGCGGCCTATCACCCCGCGCCGCTGGCCACGGCGCCTTCCCTGCAGAGCCAGGTGGACGCGTTGCAGCATGTGCTGCCGGATGGCCGCGCCATCGCCCTGAACGCGCCGCTCGCTTTGCCGGATGTGGCGGCGCTGGCGGTGCTCAACAACCCGGATCTCGTGGCCGCGCGAACCCGGCATGATGTCGCCGCCGCCGAGCTGCTGAGTGCCGGCCTGCCGCCGGACCCGACGATCAGCGGCGGGTTCGCCGCCCTGGTCTCCGGCGCCGCCACGATGCCGAGCATTTCGGCCGCGTTCATGCAGGATGTCGGGGCGCTGGTCACTTACAAACTGGATAAGCAGGCGGCGCGGGCCGGCCTTGCCCAGGTGGATGCCGGTATTTTGTGGCAGGAATGGCAGGTCGCCGCCCAGGCGGAGCAGCTGGATGTCAGCCTGGCCGCCGACCAGGCGATGATCGACAGCCTGCGCCAGGATACCACGCCCCTGGCGGCGGTGGATGCGCAAACCCAGCTTCAGGTTCAGCGCGCCAATTTGAGCCTGACGGATGGCGCCGCGAGCCTGACGGCGCTGGCCGCGGCGCAGGCCGCGCTCGACACGGCGGTGCAGAACCAGGCGCATGACCGCGACCAACTCGACGCGCTGCTCGGGCTGCAGCCCGGCACGAAGGTGGCGCTCGCACCGCCTGTGGTGGCCCCTCTGGCCCCCGGGGTGATCGCCCCGGCCATCGCCACGCTGGCGCAGCGCCGGCCGGACCTTATCGCGCTGCGCTATGGCTACGCCCAGGCGGACGCGACGCTGCGCGCCGCCATCCTCTCCCAGTTTCTGCCGATCAGCCTGGGGGCGACCGGCCACCGCGACACCTCCGGCATCGGCAGCGCCGGGCCGCAGGTCTCGCTCACCTTGCCGCTGTTCAACCGCAACCGCGGCGGCATCGCCATGGCCAGGGCCAGCCGCGCCCAGCTTGGCGCGCAATATCAGGCGAGCCTGGATGCAGCCGCCGGCGGCGCGCGGGCGCTGGCGGACAGCATCGCCCTGCTGCAGGCGCAGGCGGCGATGGATGCCCCGGAGGCGGCGCGCGCCGCCGCCATCGCCAGGGCAGCAAGCCAGGCCTATGCGGCGGGGGCGATCAGCGCCTCCAGCTTCGCCAGCCTGCAAACCGCCGCGGGCGCGCGCGAACAGACGCTAATCGGCCTGCGCGCCCAGGTGCAGACCGCGGAAATCTCCCTCACCACCCTGCTCGGCCTCGGCCTGCCAACACTCGGCCCTGCGCCCAAGGATGCGCCCCTATGAAGAAACAATTGACCGCCGGCGCCATGCTGCTGGCCGGCCTTGCCGTGTTCGCCGATGGGCAGACCCATTCCGCGCTGGCGGACACCGCCCCCTCCCCCAGCGCCGCGGTCAGCACCATGCCACTGGTACGCCGGGCGGTGCCGGTGCAGTTCCCGGCCTTCGGCAGCATCGTCGCCGGCACCGCGGAGACGAACATCACGCTCACCGCGCCGGGGATTGTGACCAGCGTGCTGGTCAGGCCCGGCCAGGCGGTGGCGGCGGGACAAAGGCTGGCGGATGTGGTGCCGGATGCGCAAGCGGTCGCGGATCTGCGCCGGGCGCAGGACGCGCTGGCAGCCGCGCAGGCGGCGCGCGCGCATGTGGCGGCGCTCTTCGCCGGGCAGCTGGCCACCAGCGCCGATCTGGCCGCCGCCACCCAGACGGCACAGGACGCGGCCGCCAGCCTGCAGGCCCTGCGCGCCATGGGCACGGGCGTGAAACAGGTGCTGACCGCGCCCTTCGCCGGCACGCTGACCGCCGTGACCGCCCGCCCCGGCGCCCTCTCCCCGGCGGGCACAATGTTGTTCACGCTGGCCGCATCCGGCCGGGAGGTGGCGCTGGCGGGGCTGCCGGAGGCGCAGGCCATGCGCATCCAGCCGGGCGATGCGGCCATGCTCACCGCCCTGAACACCGGCGCGCAGATCCCCGCCATCGTGGTGCAGCGCGCCGCGATGCTGGACCCGCAAACGGGGCTCATGGACATCACCCTGGCGCCGCAAGCGCCCTTGGCCCTGGGCGAGCCGCTGGCGCTCAGCATCACCGCCGGCAGCGTCACCGGCTATCA
Source organism: Acidocella sp. (assembly GCA_035499915.1). Taxonomy (GTDB): domain Bacteria; phylum Pseudomonadota; class Alphaproteobacteria; order Acetobacterales; family Acetobacteraceae; genus Acidocella. The sequence continues at coordinate 3,363 of DATJXU010000231.1, read as the reverse complement.
GGTCCCGCGCGGCGCGGTGCTGAACGATGCCCAGGGCGACTACGTGTTCCAGCTCGACGCGCACCACATCGCGCATCGCGAGGCGGTGCAGGTGCTGCAGCCGGACGGGACAACGAGCGTGCTCGCCCCCGGTCTCGACCCGTCCCTGCCCCTGGTCACCACCGGCGCCTACCAGCTTGAGGATGGCATGGCGGCCGCCGTGCAGGGGAACGGGCCGTGAGCGTCACCGCCTGGCTGGACCGGCACCGCCGCTCGGTTCTCACCCTCGCCGCGGCGCTGGCGCTGGCGGGCGTCGCCGCCGCCATCTCCCTGCCCATCGGGCTGTACCCGGACACCTCCTTTCCGCGCGTGCGGATCAATATCAACGCCGGCAGCCAGCCCGCCGCGCAGATGGTGCTGCAGACGACGCAGCCGGTTGAGCAGGCGGTGCGCGCCGTGCCCGGCGTGACCGACGTGGTCTCCACCACCTCGCGCGGGGCCGCCCAGATGACGGTGGATTTCGCCTGGGGCAGCGACATGACAAGCGCCACGCTGCAGGTGAACGCGGCGATTGCGCAGATTCTCACCAGCCTGCCGGCGGGGGTGAATTTCACCGTGCTGCGCATGACGCCCACCGTGTTCCCCTTCATGGCCTATGCGCTCACCTCGCCCAGCGTGAGCCAGGTGACATTGCAGAACCTGGCGAACTACCAGCTGGTGCCGCTGCTCTCGGGCATCCCCGGCATCGCCCGCGTGGCGGTGCAGGGCGGCGATACCGGGGAGGTGGAGGTGGATGCCGACCCGCGCCGCCTGGCCGCCTATCATTTGACGCTCGATGATCTGACCAGCGCGCTCGCCGGCGCCAACACGCTGCAATCTGTGGGGCGGGTGGAGGATCACGACCAGCTCTATCTGCTGATGGCCGCCAACGAGATGCATGGGCTGGATGATGTGGCGCAGACCGTGCTGCGCGCCGGGCCTTTGGGCATTGTGCACTTAAGCGATGTCGCCAGCGTGCGCATGGGCGTCATGCCGCAATTCCTCGGCGTGGACGCCAACGGCCAGCGCGCCGTGACGCTGATGCTCTACCAGCAGCCGGGCTCGAACATGGTGGCGATCGCCCGCCAGGTGAAGCAGGCGCTGGCCGGCTTCGCGCCGCAGATTCCGCCCGGGGTGAATTTGAGCAGCTGGTACGACCAAAGCACGCTGGTGCTCGCCGCCGCCGGCTCGGTGCGCGATGCCATCCTCATCGGCATCGTGCTCGCCGCCATCGTGCTGCTGGTCTTTCTGCGCAGCTGGCGCATCACCCTGCTCGCCGTCACCATCGTCCCGGCCTCGCTCGCCGCCGCCATATTGGTGCTCTCGCTGCTGGGCATGAGCTTCAACATCATGACACTGGGCGGGCTTGCCGCCTCGGTCGGGCTGGTCATCGACGATGTGATCGTGATGATCGAGCATATCGCCCGGCGCAGCGCTGGGGGCCCGCAGCAGGAGGGACGGTTATGGGTGCTGCATGCCGGCGCGGAGTTTTTCCGCCCGCTCACCGGCTCCTCCGCCGCGACGCTGATCGTGTTCGCGCCGCTGGGCTTTCTCACCGGCGTCACCGGCACGTTCTTCAAGGCGCTGTCGCTCACCATGGCCTCGACCTTGATCGCCTCCTGGGCGCTCACCGCGCTGGCCGTGCCGCTGCTGGCCGGTGCCGTCATCGATTTCCAGCGCTGGCAGGACCCCGGCCTGCACCACGACGACGCGCTCTCGCGCCTGCATGGGCGGCTGCTGGGCGGGCTGTTCCGGCGGCCCTTCCTGCTCGGCATCGCCGCCGCGGGGCTCATCGCCGTGGGCCTGTTCTCCTTCGGCCATGTGCAGACCGGCTTTATGCCCAATCTCGATGAAGGCGGCTTTGTGCTCGATTACCACACCGCCCCCGGCACCTCGCTCGCCGAGACCGAGCGCGAGGTGCGCGAGATTGAAGCCATATTGCGCCAGGACCGGGCCGTGGCCAGCTACTCGGTGCGCACCGGCGCCGGCTTTGGCGGCGGGCTGGTCGAAGCCAACCGGGGGGATTTCATCATCCGCCTGGTGCCGCTGCGCCAACGCCCCGGCATCGATGCGGTGATGGGGCGGATCAGCGACGCGATCACCGCGCATGTGCCCGGCATTGCCATCAGCCCGCACGAGTTGATCGGCGATGAGCTGGGCGACCTCACCGGCGTGCCGCAGCCCATCGATGTCCAGCTGGCCGCCGCCGATCCGGCCGCCCTGGGCCCGGCCGCCTTGCGCGTGGCCGCGGCGATCAGCGCGATCAAAGGCGTCGATTCGGTGAATAACGGCATCATCCCGGCGGGCGATGCCATCAACATTACCGTGGACCCGGTGCGTGCCGCCGCGCTGGGCCTCACCCCGGCGCGCATCGCCGCGACGTTGCAGACCGAGATGGCCGGCACCGTGGCAACGAAGTTCGAAACGCCGGAGCAGCTGATCGGCGTGCGCGTGCGGCTGCCCGGCGCGGCGCAGCTCAACACGGACGATCTGAAGATGCTGCCGATCGCCACCCCCTCTGGCGCGCTGGTGCCGCTGGGCAGCCTGGCCGGCATCAGCGTGATGTCCGGCCAGCCGGAGATCACGCGCGACAATCTCCAGCAGGTTGTGAATGTGACGGCGCGGCTGAGCGGACGCGGGCTGGGCGCGGGCATTGCCGACGTGAAGGCGGCGCTGGCCAGGCCCGGCGTGTTGGGGGCCGGGGTAACCTACACGTTGGGCGGGCTCTACCAACAGCAGCAGATCGCCTTTGCCGGGATGGCGCGGGTTTTCGCCGCCGCCCTGCTCGCGGAATTCATTCTGCTGCTGGTGCTCTATGAGCGTTTCGCCTGGGTGCTCGCCATCATGGGCACCTCGTTGCTCTCCACCACCGCCGTCTTCACCGGGCTCTATGTCACGGGCCTCCAACTCAACATCACGGCGATGATGGGCATGGTGATGATCGTCGGCATCGCCACCGAGATGGCGGTTTTCTATGTCTCGGAGTTTCAGCATCTATCGGCGCGGATGGCCCGGCGCGAGGCGCTGCTGGCCGCCAGCGCCAACCGGCTGCGCCCCATCGCCATGACCACACTGGCGGCGATCCTCACGCTGATGCCGCTGGCGCTGGATCTCGGCCAGGGGGCGGGGATGCAGCAGCCGCTGGCGGTGGCAATCATCGCCGGGTTGCTGGTGCAATTTCCGCTCGTGCTGCTGGCTTTGCCTTTGCTGCTATCGCTGCTCGACAAAGCCGGGGAGAAAGCCAGCCTCTGAGACACCCGCTCCAGAGTGGGACGGCAAGGCAAGGGTTCAGGCGATTTACGCGGCCTTCGGCCACAATCCGCCTGCCCCCTCAACCGCCTCGAT
>DATJXU010000230.1:0-7669 GCA_035499915.1 Acidocella sp. | reverse complement strand
TCCATGTTATCATGAACGAAATGAGATACGACCTCGTGAATAAAGGGGCGCAGGTGAAACAGCCGATTGTGCAGCTGGACGGTGTGGCCAAGAGCTATGGCGGGGCGGTGGCGCTCTCACGCCTGGACCTGACCGTGTATGCCGGGGAGTTTTTCACCCTGCTGGGGCCCTCCGGCTCGGGCAAGACCACCACGCTGCGCCTGATCGCCGGATTCGAGCGGCCGGATTCCGGGCGGATTCTGCTGGACGGCGAGGATGTGGCGGCGCTGCCGCCCTTCGAGCGTGCGGTGAACACGGTGTTCCAGGATTACGCGCTGTTTCCGCATCTCTCGCTGGTCGAGAACGTCGCCTACGGGCTGCGGGCCAAGAAAATGCCGAAGGCGCAGGCGCATGATGAGGCCGAGAAGGCCCTGGCGGCGGTGAAGCTGGAAGCCTTTCTGGGCCGCAAGCCTGCGCAGCTCTCGGGCGGGCAGCGCCAGCGCGTGGCCTTGGCCAGGGCCATGGTTAACCGCCCGCGCGTGTTGCTGCTGGACGAGCCGCTGGGCGCGCTGGACCTGAAGCTGCGCCACCAGATGCAGCACGAGCTCAAGCGCCTGCAGCACGAAACCGGCATCACGTTCATTTACGTGACACACGACCAGGACGAGGCGCTCTCGATGAGCGACCGCATCGCCGTGTTCAGCCAGGGCAGGATCGAGCAGATCGGCACGGCGTTCGACCTTTATGAGCGCCCGGCCAGCGCCTTCGTGGCGGATTTCGTCGGCACCTCAAACCTCATGGGGAACACGCTGCTGCGGCCCGAGAAGCTGCACCTGGTGCCCCACGCCCATGCGGTGCCCGAAGGCTTCGAGAAGCGGCACGGCACGCTGCGCGAGGCGGTCTATCTCGGTGCCGTCACACGCTACATCGTGGCGCTGGAGGATGGCGGCGTGCTGCAGGTGATGGAGGCGAATATCGTGCCGGTGCAGGGGGGCTTGCGCCTGGCGGCCGGTGATTCGGTGACGGTGGCCTGGCCGCGCGCGGCGGGCATCGCCATCGGGGGTTAAACAACCAAGGGAGAGCGGTGATGAAAGACGGTTTGAAACGCAAACTGGCAAAGCTGGCCTTGTATCTGTCCGTGGCTCTGCCCTTTGCCCAGGGCGCGGCGGCGGCCGAGCCGCTGCAAGCCATCGGCCAGGGCGAGGGCGTGCTGAACGTGGTGGCCTGGGAAGGCTACGCGCAGGATGACTGGGTGAAGCCCTTCGAGGCCGCCACCGGCTGCCAGGTGAATGCGAAATATGCCGGCTCGTCGGACGAGATGGTGGCGCTGATGCGCTCGGGCGGGGGCAGCCAGTACGACGTGGTTTCCGCCTCCGGCGATGCCACGCTGCGGCTGATCTTTGGCCATGACGTGCAGCCCATCAACATGGCGCTGATCCCGGCCTGGAAGAATTTCATTCCCCAGCTCCAGGGGCCGGATTTCAACACCGTGAAGGGCGTGCATTACGGCGTTTCCTATGAATGGGGGCCGAACACGCTGCTTTATTCAACCAAGGTGTTTTCCGCCGCGCCCACCTCCTGGGAGGTGATCTACGACCCGAAATATAAGGGCCAGATCACCGTGCCGGATAACCCGATCCAGATCGCGGATGCGGCGCTTTATCTCTCCAAGAAAGACCCCTCCCTTGGCATTACCGACCCGTATGAGCTCAACCAGACGCAGATGAACGCGGTGGCGAAGCTGCTGAAGGCGCAGGCCAAGCTGGTCAAGAAATACTGGGCGCTGGCCTCGGATGAGATCCAGCTCTTCACCTCCGGCGATGCGGTGGTGGGCGCGGCCTGGCCGTACCAGACCAACACGCTCCAGGCCGCCAAGGTGGCGGTGGCCGACACCATTCCGCAGGAAGGGGCGACCGGCTGGGCCGATACCTGGATGGTCGCCGCCAAGGCCAAGCACCCCAATTGCGCCTATGAGTGGATCAACTGGGTGACGACGCCGAAGGTGCAGGCGCAGCAGGCGATCTATTTCGGCGAAACCCCGGCCAACACCCTGGCCTGCAAGGAGATGGACGCCCAGCAGCCCGGCGCCTGCGCGCAGTACCATGCCAACGCCCCCGCCTCCTATTTCGACCAGATCAAGTTCTGGAAAACCCCGCGCACCGATTGCGGCAATGGCAAGCATGACTGCCTGGACTACGCCGCCTGGCAGCGCGAATGGCAGGCGATCAAGGGATGATGTCCCGGGTTTCCGCAGGGGGGCGCCGCCCCCCTGCACCCCCCGCCAAGGGCTCAGCCCTTGGAACCTGCCCGGGTCTGTGGAAGGGATGGCCATGTGATGGCCAGAGCCTTTCCACGGCACCTGCCTGGCCATCCCTTCCACAGACCCGACTGAATGGGATCAAAGGGTCTGTGACCCTTTGCAGGGGGTTCAGGGGGACAGCGTCCCCCTGCGCAGGCCGGAGTATCACCCCATGAAGGCGCTCTCTGCCCTTGGCTGGCGGCGGCCGGGCTTGGCCAATGCGGCCTTGCTGGGGCTGCCGGCGGTCTGGTTCGCGGCTTTGTATCTGGCGGCCATTGGGGCGCTGCTCATCACCTCCTTCTGGACGGTGGATGATCTCAGCGGCAACCTGATCCCTGGCTTCTCCTTCACCAATTTCCAGCAGCTTCTCTCCGGGCCGGTCTATGTCCGGATCGCGCTGCGGACGGTCGGCATCGCGGCGGCGGTGACGATCACGGACATCATCCTCGCCTGGCCGGTGGCCTTTGCCATGGTGCGCCTTGCCGGGCCGCGTTTGCGCGCGGTGATGATGGCGGCGGTGATGGTGCCGCTCTGGTCCAGCTATCTGGCGCGGGTTTATGCGTGGCGGCTGATTTTGGCCCATGACGGGCTGCTGAACTGGGCCCTGGCCGAGATCGGCCTGCCGGGCCTGCATATCGGCTACAGCAACTGGGCCATGTGGATCGTGTTCTCCTATCTCTGGCTGCCCTTCATGATTCTGCCCGTGGCGGCGAGCGTGGAGCGGATTCCGCCCAGCCTGCTGGAAGCCTCGGCGGATCTGGGCGAGCGGGGCTTTGCCACCTTCCGGCGCGTGGTGCTGCCGATGGCGCTGCCCGGCATGGTGGCCGGGGCGATCTTCACCTTCTCCCTGACGCTTGGCGACTACGTGACGCCGATGCTGGTGGGGGGCGTGGGCTCGGATTTTATCGGCAACGTGGTTTATTCAAACGTGGGCGTGACCAACAACATCCCCTTCGCGGCGGCCTATGCGGTGCTGCCCTTGGGCGTGATGGCGGTGTTTCTGCTCATCGCCCGGAAATTGGGGGCTTTCGATGCGCTCTGAGGCACTCATCTGGGCCGCGGTGGCGGCGATCTTCGCCTTCCTGTTCATGCCCATCATCGTGATCGTGCTCTACGCCTTCTCGGCGGCGCCGATTCCGGCCTGGCCGATCACGGGCTTCGCGCTGCATTGGTTTGCCGATACCTGGCATGACCAGGCAGTGCGGCAGGCGCTGATGCTGTCCCTGGAGGTGGCGGCCGTGGCCACGCTGGCGGCGATGCTTCTGGGCACGCTGGCCGCCATGGCGGTGGCGCGCATGCAGAGTGCGGCGAAGGAGGTGGTGAGCTTCATCGCCGTGCTGCCCATCGCCCTGCCGGGCATTCTCACCGGCATGGCGCTGGCGGCTTATTTTGCCTTCTGGGGGGTCAATCTCTCTTATCTGACCATCGTGGCCGGGCACGCCACGTTCTGCGTGGTGATCGTCTATAACAACGTGGTCGCCCGGCTGCGGCGCATGCCGCGTTCCCTCGCCGAGGCTTCGGCGGATCTGGGGGCTGATGCGTTCCGAACCTTCCGGCTGGTGCAATTGCCGATGATGGCCAGCGCCATCGGGGCCGGGGCGCTGCTGGCCTTCGCGCTCTCCTTCGACGAGGTGATCGTGACCACCTTCACCGCCGGGGCGCAGAACACGCTGCCGCTGTGGATTTTCGGCGCCATCCGGCTGGGGCAGCAATTGCCGCAGGTGAATGTGACGGTGTTCGCCATCATCCTTTTCACCGCCATTCCGGTGCTGCTGGCGCAGAAGTTGATCGGCGAGTCGGGCAGGGTTGCCCGCTGAAAATAAACGTTTTTGGTGCGGCTTTTTTCAAAAAGCCGCAAAGAAAAAGCCGCCTTTTTTGTAAAAAAGGCGGCTTCCAAAAAACTTTTTTAACTTTTAACCCTCCTGGTCTTCCTTGCGCAGCACATCCAGCGGCACGAGTTGCCCGTTGCGCTCGAAATGCCAGAAGGTCCAGCCATTGCAGGAGGGCGCGTTCTGCACCGTGGCGCCCACCTGATGGATGGAGCCGCGATTCGCGCCGCTGACCAGCCCGCCTTCGGCCGTCACCTCGGCGGCGAAGCGGCGCTGCTTGTCTGTCAGCTGGGTGCCGGGGCGGATGATCCCGCGCTCCACGAAGCTGCCAAAGGCGATTCGCGGCGCCTCGCGGCCGGAGGGCGGGGCCACCACGGATGTGCGCGGGGCGCGCTCCTCACCCGCCAGGCGGCCCCAGGCGGCCTCCACATAGGCTGGGTGGCGCTCTATGCCGATGAAATGCCGGTGCAGCCGCTTGGCCACCGCCGCCGTGGTGCCCGAGCCCAAAAACGGGTCGACGATGATGTCGCCCGGGCTGGTGGAGGCCATGATGACGCGGTGCAGCAGGGCCTCGGGCTTCTGGGTGGGGTGCAGCTTGAGGCCGTGCATGTTCTTCAGCCGCTCATTGCCGGTGCAGAGCGGCAGGGTCCAGTCCGAGCGCATCTGCAAATCGTCGTTCAGCGCCTTCATGGACTGGTAGTTGAATTTATAGCGGCTCTGCTGGCTCTTGGCCGCCCAGATCATCGTCTCATGCGCGTTGGTGAAGCGCCGGCCCCGGAAATTGGGCATGGGGTTGGTCTTGCGCCAGATCACGTCGTTGAGGATCCAGAAGCCTAGATCCTGCATCATCGCCCCGATGCGGAAGATGTTGTGATAGGAGCCGATGACCCAGATCGTGCCGTCCTTGTTCAGCACCCGGCGGCATTCGGAGAGCCAGTCGCGGGTAAAGGCGTCGTAGGCGGCGAAATCGTCAAATTTATCCCAATCGTCATCCACCCCGTCGACCAGGCTGTCATCGGGGCGGCGCAACTCGCCGCGCAGCTGGAGATTATACGGTGGGTCTGCGAACACGCAGTTGACCGAGGCATCGGGCAGCATGCGCAGCATGGTCCCGGCGTCACCGAGCAAAATTTGGTCCAGCGGCAATTCGCGCAGCATTTCCACAGGCAAGGCAGGTCCTCAATCTAAACGACTCGTGAATAAGTGGCGGTCTGTCCGTAACCGCGTCAACAGTTCATCCTGTGTGATTTTGGTACGAAAGCCCCGCATGCACTATAACGCGTATTCATTCTTGACAGTCGGGGGGGGTAAGGATAGCAACCGCCCCAACCTTCCGGCGGATGTCCGCAGGAGACAGGTGCATGAGCGACGGCCCGGAGAAAAAAGCGTTTGAGGCGCGATTGCAGGCAGCGGAAGATGCGGCCCGCGGCCCCAAGCGCGAAGCTCCTGGCAAAAGCAAGGCCGGCTCGGCGCAGCGCGCCATTGAGCTGGCAATGCGCCTGGGGGTTGAGATGGTGGCCGCGATGGTCATCGCCGTGGTGATTGGGTGGGGGCTGGACAAGCTTTTTCACACCAAACCCTGGCTGATGATCCTCATGGTCCCTGTTGGACTGGCGGCTGGCCTGCGCAATCTGTTGCGGGCCGAACGTAACGAGTAACAAGGCGCCGCGCGAGCGGCGTGCAAAAGACGGCTTCAGGCAGGGTAAGACACATGGCGGGACCATCGATCGACGCGCTGGGACAATTCAGCCTGACCACGGGTCTCGGGCCCTTGGGGCGCGCGATCAATTTCACCAATTCGAACGAGGCCATGCTGGCCGCCGCGGTCATCATCGTGGCGACCTTCGCCATCGGGCTGAAGGCGCGCGCGCTGGTGCCCGGCCGCGTGCAGGCGCTGGTCGAGGTGCTGTACGAGTTCGTGCAGAATATGTGCCTGGACACGATCGGCGAGGAGGGACGGCGCTTCTTCCCGCTGGTGTTCACCATCTTCAGCTTCATCCTGCTGGGCAACCTGATCGGGTTGTTCCCCTATTTCTTCGCCTTCACCTCGCATATCGCGGTGACGCTGGCGCTGGCGCTGTTCGTCTTCGTGTTCTCGACCGCCGTGGGCTTTTATGTCCATGGCTTCCGGTTCCTGAAATTCTTCGTTCCCGCCGGGGTGCCGGGCTGGCTGCTGCCGCTGCTCGTGCCCATCGAGATCATCTCCTATCTCTCGCGTCCCATCTCCCTTTCCGTCCGTTTGTTCGCCAACATGACGGCCGGGCACGTGATGTGGGAGGTGTTTGCCGGCTTCATGCTGATGCTCACCGCGGGTCTTGGCGTGTACGGCGCCATTGCCTCCGTCATCCCGCTGGGGCTGAACGTGGCGCTGGTGGCGCTGGAGCTGCTGGTGGCCGGGCTGCAAGCCTACGTGTTCGCCATTCTTACCTGCCTGTATCTGCACGATGCAGTTCACATGCACTGACCCAGACCCTATAAAAGCCTCTTCGGAAAGGAATAAATTACATGGATCCTCAGTCTGCCGCTCTGCTCGCCAAGGATATCGGCGCGGGTCTCGCCACCATCGGTGTCGCCGGTGCCGGTGTGGGTATCGGTAACCTGTTCGGTTCTTTCGTGTCCTCCGTCGGCCGCAACCCGGCCGCGCGTGATGCGATGTTCCGCGATGTTCTGCTCGGCTTCGCGCTGACGGAAGCCGTGGCGCTGTACGCGCTGGTCATCGCGCTGGTCATTCTGTTCACCTAAGATGCGCCGCATCAGCACCGCTCTGCTGCTGGCCCTTGCCCCCTCCGCCGCGATGGCGGAGAGCAAGATGCCGCAGATGAATTTCTCCAACCCGCTCACCCTTGACCAGGTGGGCTGGATGGCGGTCATCATGGTGGTGCTTTACCTCCTGCTGTCGCGCTGGGGCCTGCCGCAGATGGGCAAGGTTCTTGAGAACCGTGCCGCCGTCATCGCCCGCGACCTCGCAGCGGCCCGTGCCGCCAAACAGGCAGCCGATCAGGCGGTGGCACTGCTGACCGCCACGCTCTCCTCCGCCCGGGCCAATGCCCAGGCCGAGGTGACGAAGGCGGTTGCCACGGCCAAGGCCGCGGCCGCCGCCAAGGCGGCTGAGCTGAACGCCCAGCTGGAGGCTAGGCTCGTCGAGTCCGAGGCGCGGATCGAGGCAGCCCGTGCCGCCGCCATGGCGGCGATCAAGCCGGTTGCCTCCCAGGCCGCCAGCGAGATCCTGCTCAAGCTCACGGGCTCCCTGCCCGGGCAAGATGAGCTGGCACGGCGCGTGGATGAGGCTCTGGCGGCGCGAAAGGCGGCGTAACCCATGGAATACGAAGCTCTCAACGCGAATTTCTGGGCCCATGGCACGTTCTGGGTCTTCATCGCCATTGTCATCTTCGCCGTCCTGGCGGGGCGCAAGGTGCTCGGGGCGATTGCCAGCCTGCTTGATGCACGGACCAAGGCGGTGCAGGCCGCTCTGGCCGAGGCTGCGCAGCTGAAGCAAGAGGCCGAGGCCATTCTGGCCGACGCCAAGCGCAAGCAGGCGCAGGCGAGCGAGGATGCCAAGCAG
>DATJXU010000229.1:0-23999 GCA_035499915.1 Acidocella sp. | reverse complement strand
CGTAACAAAAACGTTATCAAGTCCGTTCTGATCTCGTAACGCCATGTGAGTTGGGTTAGAGCTGCGCCGAATGATTGGGCATCCGGGGAGTCTGCATGGCAAACACAATTGTTTCATCGACGCTGAGCAACGCCATTCTGGCTGATGGCGCAACAATTTCCGGTACCTGGACCGACACGTATAACAGCAGCGGAACGCTGATTGGCGTGTCCGGCGTGGATGTGACGGTGAAGGGCACAAATGGCGCCACCACCACCTTCACCAGCGCCACCGTGGACGTGGGAAGTGCAGGCACGGCGGGCCTTAATTATGAAATTCTTCTGAGCGGGACGTCTGGCTCAGGCGAGTTCAGCAATCTGTATTTGGATTGGTCAACGAGCAGTGAGACGCCGACATCCCTGGCGACCGGGACGATCCATTACGGTCACAAGGATGCCGAATATACGTCCGTCGTGGATAAGGTGGGGGGAGCATCCCACATTTACGGTTTGAAGAGCACGAGCGGTGGGACGATCGTCGACCATATCATCTGCTTCACCGCGGGCACGAAGATTCTGACGCCCGCGGGGGAGGTGGCGGTGGAGGCGCTGAAGGCCGGGGATCTCGTTCTCACCGCCGATGGCAGGAGCCTGCCGGTACGCTGGCTGGGCCGTTCCACCATCGTGGCACATTTTGCCGATGCGCTGCGCGCGGCCCCCATTCTCATCAAGGCGGGGGCGCTGGGTGAACAGCTTCCCACGCAGGATCTGCGTGTGTCTCCGGCGCATGCTTTGTTTCTTGATGGGCGGCTGGTCGAGGCGGGCGCGCTGGTGAATGGCACAAGCATTGTGCGCGAGGCGATGGCGGAGCGCTTCACCTATTACCATGTCGAGCTGGCAAGCCATGAGCTGCTGGTTTCCAACGGTGTGGCGAGCGAGAGCTTCGTTGACAATGTCGACCGCCTGAATTTCGACAACTGGGCCGAGCATGAGGCGCTGGAGGATGCCGCCGCCATCGCCGAGATGGACCTGCCGCGCGTGAAGGCCGCGCGCCAGCTGCCGCGGGGGCTGCGGGCGCGGCTGGCTGGGCGTGCGGGCCTGGTCGCGCCGGTTTTCGAAGCCGCTTGAATGAATTTGCCCATGGGCTTTGCGGCCCGTGGGCGCATTTTGAAAAGATCCGTGGGTTTGCCACGGATTTTTCGCTCATGGGGCGGTTTCAGGCGCGGGCGGAGCCGGACAGTTCACCTTCCTTCAATTTGCCGATTACCACCTTGTTGCGCCCGGCGGCCTTGGCCCGGTACAGCCCGTTATCGGCCGCCAGCACCAGGGCGCGGGCGCCTGAGTCGGCATCCAGCCTGGAGAGGCCAATGGAAATGCTGAGCTTGCGGTGCGGAAACTCTGTCGCCGCGATCAACCCGCGCAGCCGTTCCGCGACCAGAAGCGCGTCCGTGAGGTCGGTGGAGGGCAGGATGACGGCGAATTCCTCACCGCCATAACGGGCCAGGAAATCATAGGGGCGCAGGGCCGACAGCAGCAGCCGCGCGACGGATTGCAAGGCGGTATCCCCGGCCGGGTGGCCATATTCGTCGTTATAGCCTTTGAAATGGTCGATATCGACCAGCAGCAGGGACAAAGCCTCGCCCGTGCGCTGGGCGCGGGAGGTTTCCGCCGCCAGCTTATGGTCATAGGCGCGGCGGTTGGGGATGCCGGTGAGAGAGTCTGTCATGTTCTGCTGGCCGAGCCGCGCATTGGCCTGGGAGAGCCCGACCAAAGTGCGGCGCAGTTCGAGAAGTTCCGTGGTCTGGCTGGATAGTTTGCCGAGCGCGGCGCATTGCCCAGCGGACAGGGTACGGGCGCGCCTGTCCAGCACCAGGAGGCTGCCGAGCACCAGCCCGTCCGGCGCGCTGAGCGGTGCGGCGGCCAGCAGGCGCAATTTGAGGGCGGCCAAGGCGGGGCTGGCTTCGCCGGTGGACAGCAGAATGCCGTCATTCCTGTGCAGGCGGGCATCGTAAACCATGGCTTGGCGCGGGAGGGATTTGAGCCTGGCCTCATATGAAGCGTTGGCCCAGCTGGCCTTGATCCATTGCCCGCCGGGTGTGAGGAAGCAAATGAGCGCCGCCGGCGCGTTGCAGAGATAGGCGGCCAGATAAGCGAGATCGTCAAACGATGTTTCGGGCGCACTGTCGAGGATCTCATAGCTTTCGAGGCTGCGCGCGCGCAGCTCATCCATGCGGGTGAGCGGGCTGGGGCCGGGACAGGCTGGATTTGTTTCGGAAAGAGAAATTTCGATGAGTCCGGTCACAATGTCATGAACCTCATTACATTACGGATTCATTATGAATTGTAAAGCTTAACCGGACATGAATTTCATGACGAGCGGAGGTGGAATTTAACGCTTTTGCCGGGCCGCCAACGGCCCGGCGGGCAGGCGTTCAGCCGAGCGCCTTGACGGCTTTCAGAACATCCTCGGCATGGCCGTCGATCTTCACCTTCGGCCAGATTTTTGCGACCTTGCCCTCGGCGTCCACCAGCACGGTGGAGCGCTCGATGCCCATATATTTTTTTCCGTACATGGATTTTTCAACCCAGGCGCCATAGGCGTCGATCATTCTGGTCTCGGGGTCGGAGGCGAGGGGGAATTCCAGCGTGTATTTTTCGGCGAATTTTTCCAGCGCCTTCATGCTGTCCTTCGAGACGCCGATGATTGTAACGCCAAGGCCCGAGAAATCCGGCAGCCCGGCCTGGAAGGCGCAGGCCTCCTTGGTGCAGCCGGGCGTGTCGGCGCGGGGGTAGAAATAGAGCACGAATGGCTTGCCCTTGAGGAGGCCGAGCGAGATGGTGCGCCCGCCCGTGGCGGGCAGGGAGAAATCCGGCGCCAAGGCGCCTTCGGTGAGACTCATGTGGCAGCTCCTTCAATGATCAGCTTTGAGAAAATTTCATGCACCGCGCGGGCGGTCTGCGCGATCTCGCCCTGCAGCGCGGCCAGGCTGGCGCAGCCCGTGGCGCGCAGCAGCGGCTCCAGCATGGCGCCCGGCGGCTGCGTGGCGCGGGTGGAAAGCCCGGTGATGCGGGTGATGCCCTGGATGCTGCGCCAGAGGAAATCGGCGCGGATCAGGGTATCCGCCGCGCCCTGGCGCAGATGCCCGGCGCCGGCCAGCGCGGTGAGGGCGGCGCTGGTATTGGGCTGGAACAGGGCCGGGTTGGCGGCGCCGTGGATGAGCTGCAGCGCCTGGGCCACGAAGCCGATCTCCATCATGCCGCCGGGACCGGCGCGCAGATCGAAGGGGCCGCGCGGGGGCATGTCGGTTACCAGCCGCGCCTGCATGGCGGCGGTGTCGGCCAGTATCCTGGCCGGCGGCGCCGGGCGGCAGAGCGCGCTCATAATTTCCTCGCGCACCGTGGCGGCGAAGCCGGGTGTGGCGGCCATCACCCGCGCGCGGGTGAGCGCCAGGCGCTCCCAGGTCCAGGACTCGCGGGCGTGGTAGTTGCGAAAGGCCGCGAGCGAGACCGCCACCGGCCCCTGATTGCCCGAGGGGCGCAAGCGCATATCCACCTGATAGAGCGGCCCGCCCGGCCCCTGCGCCGTCAGCGCCCCGATGAAGGCGTGGCTGAGGCGGACGAACCAATGTGTGGGGGCGATGGCGGCGGGGGCGTGATCATAGATCAGCATAAGGTCGAGGTCAGAGCCCGCCAGCATCTCCCCGCCGCCCGCCTTGCCCAGCGCCACCACCGCGATCTTGGCGCCGCGCACCGGGCCCTGGCGCTCCTTCTGCGCGGCGATGACGAAGGGCAGCAATTGCGAGAGGGCGGCCTCCGCCAGGGCGCTGCGCAGGCGCCCGGCCTCGTTGGCATCCAGCCGCCCTTCCAGCGTGGCGACGGAGAGGTGGAACTCCTCCTGGCGCACGAAGCGGCGCGTGGTGGCGGCGGCCTGCTCCAGGTCCTCCGCCTCCGCCAGCAGCCGGCGCAGCAGCGGGCGCGGCGCGGCGAAGCGGGCCTGGGGGGCCAGCAGCCCGTCCAGCGCCTGCGGGTCGTCGGCCAGATAGTCCGACAGCGCCGGGGCGGCACCCAGCACGGCGGCCAGGCGCCGCAGCAGCGCCGGGTTGCGGGCAAAGAGCGAGAGCAGCTGCACCCCCGCACGCTGGCGGGCCAGCAGCGTGTCGAAATGCGCGAAGGCTTTGTCTGGCTCCGGCTGGGCGCCAAGGGCGGCGAGCAGATGCGGCCGCAGCCCTTCCAGCAGCTCCCTTGCGCGCGGGGACCGCAAGGCGGGCATGGTGCCGGAGGCCCAGTCGCGCAGCCGGTCGGCGATATGCTTGGCATTCTTGAAGCCGAGCGCGTGCAGCCGGGTGGTGAACTCCGCCGGCGGCGGGCCTTCATGGCCGGGGTTCAGCGCGCTTCTGGTCTCGGGCGCGCCGGCATCGAAGAAATTCAGGAAATGCTCATGCACGCGGGCCAGCAGGCGCGGGAAATCGCGCTTGAAGCGTGGCGCGTTCAGGAAGGTGCACAAGGCGTCCAATGCCGCGTCGGTGGTGGGCAGGGCGTGGGTCTGCCGGTCCGCCACCATTTGCAGCCGGTGCTCCACCCGGCGCAGCTCGCGGTAATCGGCGGCAAGCTGGCGGGCGGCGCGCTCGGGGATGTGCCCGGCGCGGGCCATGGCGGGCAGGGCCTCCAGCGTGGCGGGGATACGCAAGGCCGGGTTGTGCCCGCCCCAGACCAGCCCGAGCGTCTGCACGATGAACTCGATCTCGCGGATGCCGCCGCGCCCCAGCTTCACATCGAACCCGCGCAGGCCGTTGGTGGTGTGCTGGGCGTCGATCTGGCGCTTCATTTCGTGAATGTCCGAGATCGCCGCGAAATCCAGGTATTTGCGCCAGATGAAGGGGCGGATGGCGGTGAGGAAATGCTGGCCCAGCGCCAGATCCCCCGCCACGGGCCGGGCCTTGGAGAAGGCCGCGCGTTCCCATGTGCGGCCATGGCTTTCGTAATAGGTGAGGGCGGTGGCCAGGGAGACGACGGGCGGGGTGGCGCCGGGGTCCGGGCGCAGCCGCAGATCGACGCGGAAGACGTAGCCTTCCTCATCGCGGGCGGAGAGCAGGGTGGTGAGGTCGCGTGCCAGCCGGGCCATCAGGCGTTGCGAGTCGGATTGGTAGGGGGCGGCATCGGGGTCGTAGAGCAGGACCAGATCGATATCTGAAGAATAATTAAGTTCCCGCGCGCCAAGCTTGCCCAGCGCCAGCGCCACGAAGCCGCTCCCGTGCGCGGGCGCCTCGGGGTGAGGCAGGGTGATTTCGCCGTCCTCGTGCATTTCCCACAGCAAATGCCGGATAGCGGCGCGCAGTGTGGCCTCGGCCAGGTCGGAAAGCGCGCGGGTTACCTCCTCCAGCGGCCAGAGGCCGCCGAGGTCGGCGATGGCGATGGTCAGGGCCATTTGCCGCTTGGCGCGGCGCAGGGCGGCGCTCAGCACCGGGCGCGGCACCTCGGGCGGCAAGGTGTCCAGGGCGGCCAGCAGGGCCTGGGCCTCGGCGCGCGGTCCGGTTTGCATGCAGGCGAGCAGGGTGGCGGCTTCCCGGCAGGCGAGGTCTGCGAGGTAAGGGGCGTTGCCGCCAAGGGCCGCCAGCAAGGCCGTGCCCGATTCGGTGGCGGCGAATTGCGCCTCGCGCGGGCCAAGGGCCGCGAAATCCGCGCGCAGTCGCTCAGCCGCCGCCGGATCGGCCGCTTGCGGAAAGGATGGCTTGTGAAGATTGCCGGGCATCTGGCAAGCAGAACAGGATGAAGCCACGCAGAGGTCAAGCGGCCTGGATTATTATAGAGGCGCTGCACCAGCTCGGCCGGATTGCCATGCTGCTGGTGGTGCTTGCCCTGGCATCGTTCGGGCTGCTGGCCTTCCGGCTGTCGCAAGGGCCGCTGGAGATTCCGCAGCTGGCCTCGCGGCTGGCCACGCGGGTCACCGGCGAGGGCATCAAGGTTCATGTGGCCAAGGCGGAACTGGCCTGGGCAGGGTATCACAAAGGCGGCGCCGTGCCGCTGGTGCTGCGGCTGGCGGATATCGAGGTGCGGACGGATGCCGGCGGCACGCTGGCCGATATTCCCTCCGCCGACCTCTCCTTGTCGGTGGCGGATCTGTTCGGCGGGCGCGACCCGGTGCTGCTGAACGGCGCGGGCGCCACCTTCCCCGGTGGCAATGTGCCGGTCTCCTGGTACGCCAATCTCTGGCCCGGCCCCGGTTTCACCCTGTCGCACGGGGCGGTCTACGTCACCGTCGGCGCCGGGCTCATCGGCAGCGGGGCGAACAGCGTGGCGCTGAGCGGGGCCTCCTTCGTGCTGGCGGTTTCGCCGGGTGGGGAGGTGGATGTCAGCGATGGCGTGGCGCAGTTGCAGCAGCGCGGGCAAAGCGCGCCGCGCCTGACCTTCAGCCTTCATGCCCATCGCGAAGGGTTATGGCTCGGCCGGCTGGATGCCACGCTGGATGCGGTGCAGGCGCAGGACCTGCCCGCCTTTTGGCCGCCGGGCGCGCTGGCGGATACGCGCCAATGGGTGACGCGCAACATCACCGCCGGAACGGCGCGCGATGGGCATTTCACCTTCGACATGGCGGCCAATGGCGATCTCTCGCATTTCCGGGTCGAGAATGTGCATGGCCAGTTCAGCGGCGATGACATGACGCTGAGCTGGCTGACCGGGGCGGTGCCGATTGAGCGGCTGAACGGCGTGTTCACCATGCCGGGCATGGATACGGCGGTGATCACCGCCAGCAGCGGCGCGTGCGGCGGGGTGCGCCTGCAAAGCGGCAGCCTGCTGATCACCGGCATGTCGGCCAAGGACCAGTTCGGCACGCTGACGCTGGACCTCTCCGGCCGGGTGCAGGATGTGCTGGCGATATTGGGGGCGCCGCCGCTGCATCTGCTGGATAGCACGCCGCCGGAGATAAGAAGCGCCACGGGTGAGGCGCGCGGCACGCTGATCGCCAGCATCCCCTTCAAGAAGAAGCTGGCGATGGCGGATGTGGGGCTGAACGTGCAGGCCAGCCTGAGCGATGTGCGGATGGTGACCTTGCTCCCCGGCATCGGCTTCACCAACGGGCAGGTGGCGCTAATGACGGATGGCCATACCCTGCACGCCGAAGCCCAGGCAGATTTCGCCGGGGCGCCCGCGCGCGTGGTGGTGGACCAGGTTTTCGCCGGCAAGGATGCCGGCGAGACGCTGACGATCAAAGGCACCGCCGGGCCGGTGCTCTGGCGGGCGTTCGGGCTGGATACGCCAAGCGGTGCCGGCTCCGCCGCGCAAGGGTCAGCGCCGTTCGGCTTCACCCTGAGCGGCCCGCCGGACGGCGTGCAGCAGGCCGAGGTGAACGCCGACCTGACATCGGCCGGGCTCGCCTTGCCGCTGCTGGGCTGGGCGAAGAGCCCGGGCACGGCGGGGCGCATCGCGGCGCGCTTCACGCTGCAGGATGGAAAACTGGCCGATATCCAGGATCTGGACATGGAGGCGCCGGCGCTTGCCGTGCACGGCCATAGCCAGGGCGGCATTTTCACGCTGGCGCAGGCGCGCATCGGCCGCAACGATGCCAGCGGCACGCTGACCGCGCCCGCCAGCCCCGGCGCGCCCTGGATGCTGCTTGCCTCGGGCGCGGCGCTGGATCTGCGCCATGGCGTCCAGCAGGAGCGCGTCGGCAAGGCGGACAAGCCTGTGTCCCGGCCGCCCGCTTCGGGCCCGCTCTGGCAGGCCTCGCTATCGTTTAAGACCATCTATCTGACCAAGCCCCCGGCGCCAGGGCTTGCGAATGTCCGGCTCTCGGCGGCGGGGCAGGGCTATGATCTGGGCCGGCTCAGCGGCACGGCGGACGGGGTGAGCGCGACGGTGACGCCCCTGTCAGGCGCGCGGCGCAGCCTGGCTATTCAGGGCGATGACGCGGGCACGCTGCTGCAGGTGCTGGGCGTCTATGACGGCATGCGTGGCGGCAAGCTCAGCCTGCAGGCAGCGTATGGCGGCGGACCGGCCAAGGGCGCGCTGACCCTGGCCGACGCGCGGCTGGTGCATGCGCCGGGCTTTATCAAAGTGTTGCAGGCAGCCACGCTGTATGGCGTGGCGGAGGCGGTTTCCGGCCCCGGGCTGCTGATCAACCATGCCAACATCCCCTTCACGCTGGATGGCGATGTGCTGGGCCTGCAAGGGGCCGACGCCTATTCGGAATCTCTGGGCTTCACCGCCAGCGGCACGGTGAATACCGATACGAAGACCTGCAATCTCGACACCACCATCGTCCCCGCCTACGCGCTCAATGCGCTGCCGGGGAAGATTCCGCTGCTCGGGCATCTGTTCTCGGCGGAGAAGGGGGGTGGGCTGTTCGCCATGCGGGCGCATGTGCAAGGGCCGATCGATGACCCGCAGGTGCATGTGAACCCGCTTTCGGCGCTGGCGCCGGGCTTTTTGCGCGGGATTTTCGGTCTGGGAGAGGCCCCGCCCAAGGGCACGGCCTCCCCGCCGCAGAAATAGACGCTTAGAGCTTTTTTTGAGAGGCTGATTTACCCCCCTCGGTTGCCGCGCAAAGGCGCGTCAACCTCAAGCGATCAGGCTCTAGCTTTGCGCTGGTGCCTTGGAGACAACCACCATTGCCGGGCGCAGCAGGCGGCCATTCAGCTGCCAGGTCTGGCTCCAGGCCTGGAGCACGGTGCCGGCGGGGTGGTCGGCGCTCTCCTGCTCGGCCATCGCCTGGTGCAGATTGGCGTCGAACGGCGCGCCGGTGGGGTCTGAGCGGGTGATGCCGTTGCGCTCAAGGATGCCGATGAAGGCGCGCTCGATGCCCTCAAAGCCCTCGCGCAGCTTGGTGACGAGTTCGGGCTCGCCCTCGGCCTGTTTGGGCAGGCTGTCGATGCCGCGCTTCAAATTCTCGGCGGCCTCGGCCACGTCGCGGGCGAATTTCTGCACGGCATAAAGCCGCGCATCCTCGACCTCGCGCTTGGTGCGGGCGCGCAGATTGGCCATCTCGGCCTCGGCGCGCAGCCATTTGTCGCGCATTTCCTGCAGGTCCTGCTCCAGCCGGGTGATGCGCTCATCGGGCGCCTCCAGCAGCTTTTCGTCCTGCGGAGCCGCCTCTTCGGGCGTGATGTTCTCGTTTTCGGTCATGGCAGGGAATTAGGCGAAAATCCCCCGCCAAACAAGGCTGCGGGCCTGCCATGCCCTGCCAAAACCCGCGCGCCGCGCCGCCATGAAGCCATGTGCGGGCGGCGCCGTTTCCCCCTCGCGCGGGTGGGGAAACGCCGCTATGATTGTTGCATGAATATCCTGGCCCCCATGCCGGCGCGGCTGGTGATCGAGATCGTGTTCGATTTCGTCTGCCCCTGGTGTTATCTCGGGGTGAAGCGGCTTTCATTCCTGCTGGCGCGCCGGCAGGAGCTGGAAGTGGAGCTGAGCTGGCGCCCCTTTCTGCTGAACCCGGATATGCCGCGGGGCGGCATGGCGCGGGCTGATTACATGATCCGCAAATTCGGCGCCGAGGACAGGGCAAGGCGGCTTTATGCCTCCATCGCCGAGCTGGGCGCGGCGGAGGGGATCGCGTTCAATTTCGCCGCCATCCGCCGCACGCCCAACAGCGTGGACGCGCACAGGCTGGTGCGCGAGGCGGCGCGCGAGGGGCTGGCGGACAGGCTGGTGGCGGGCATTTTCGCGGCGCATTTCGTGGAGGGGCGAGATATTGGCAGTCATGCCGTGCTTGCAACGCTGGCGGGGCAGCTGGGGATGGATGAGGAGGCTGTCGAGCGGTTCCTGGCCGCCGGCGAGGGGGCGGAGGTCGTGCATGCGGAGAACCTGCATGCGCATCGACTCGGCATAAATGGTGTGCCTTGCTTTCTCATCGACGGGGAGCATGCGATTGCCGGGGCGCAGGAGGGGGAGGTGCTGGAGCGGCTGATCGACCTGGCGCTGAGCACCAGCCGGGAGCGTTAAGGCGGGGCGGGCCGGGTTTCTGTTTTTTAATGGTTGCGCTACACGTTGCGACGGCATTTCCGTCCTGTCCTGCTATAGTAAGGTCTGTTCCTACGTGAAGAAAGCCGCGACCACGTCTTATCTTGCCGCGCTGGGTGCGGCTGCGCTCATGGCTTTTCCCGCCACCGCCGCTGTTCCCCCGGATGATCCCCATAGCATTGTCACGATCCAGCTGGAGAACGACGCGCTCTCCCTGCCTGGCACGGATGAGCTGTATACCTCCGGCGAGCGGCTTGGCTATGTCAGCCCGACCGGGGCGGTGCCGGGGTTCATTTCCGGCCTTGGCGACCAGATGTTCGGCGAGGGCACGCAGCGTCTGGAGCTTGACCTGCAGCAGGTGATTTTCACCCCGACGAATACACAGGTTTACAACCCCAACCCGCAGGACCGCCCTTATGCCGGGCAGCTCTCGCTGCGGCTCAGCCTGATCCAGGATACCACGGTGATGCGCTCCATCGCCGGGGTGGCGGTGGGCGTGGTGGGCCCGGATTCGCTCGCGCAATCGGTGCAGAACGGGTTTCATGAGATCATCGGCCAGACGCCCAACAAGGGCTGGGGCTACCAGTTGCATAACGAGCCGACGCTGGATTTCCTCGGCGGGCGCATCTGGCGCGAGGATGTGGCGGATCTGGGCGGTGTGGGCGTGCAGGTGCTGCCGCAGGTCACCGGGCAGCTTGGCAATACCGAGATCTATGGCCAGGCGGGCGGGATCGTGCGCTTCGGCCAGGGGCTGGACTCCGATTTCGGCCCGGCTTTGATCCAGCCGCAGATCTCGGGCACCGACGCCTATACCCCTACACGCCCCTTCGTCTGGTATGTGTTCGGCGGCGCGCTGGGGCGCTTTGTGGCGCATGACATGCTCATCCAGGGCAATACGTTCCAGTCCAGCCGCGGGACGGGGCTGACGCATCTGCAAGGCGATCTGGAGTGCGGCGTGGCGGCGATCTATCGCGGCGTGCGCATCTCCGCCGTGGAGACCTTCGAGACGCCGGAATTCCACCATTCCGCCCCGGATTTTCAATATGGTTCAGTGGCGGTCTCCGTCAGGTTCTGAAATCCAGACGGCGTGATGTGCCGGGCGGCCGGGGGGCGCGCCGTTCAGGTTTGTTTCAGGAAGGCGCGGAAGGCGGCGAGCGTGGCGGGGGAGATATGGTGCTCCATGCCCTCGGCATCCTCTTCCGCCGTCTCGCGCGGCACGCCGATGGCGGTGAGAACCTCCACCACCAGGCGGTGGCGCTCGCGGCTTTTCGCCGCCAGCTTGGCGCCGGTCTCGGTCAGGAACACGCCGCGATAGGGCAGGGAGGTCGCCAACCCCTCGCGCTTGAGCCGGCCGATGGTCTTGATGACGGTGGCGTGGGAGATGCCAAGGCGCCGGGCGATGTCCGTGGGCCGGGCGCTGCCGGTGCTGGTCAGCAGATCGTCGATCAGCTCGGCATAATCCTCCAGCGTGGCGCTGGATTGCGCGGCGCGGGTCTTGCCGAAGCGCCGGGCTTGTGTTGGCTCCGCGGGTAAGGTTGCGGGCTTGGTGTTTGCGGCCATTTTATGGCAATTTCCTGTATGCGGGCGTGATTTGCTGGAAAACACGTATGCTGGCAAGGGCTTCTGGCGCGGTTGTCGCGTTGCACAATTTTGCTATAAACGAGGCCCGGAGGGTGTGCGCCACGCAACCGTCCGGACTTGAATTTTTTATAATGGACTCAATCACTCGTCCGGAAAAGCGGACGACAAAAACATAAGGGGCACCACCGTGGCCAACGAAAAATCGCAAAACGTGCAGGATGTTTTCCTGAACCATGTCCGCAAAAGCAAGACGCCGGTCACGGTGTTCCTGGTCAACGGCGTGAAGCTGCAGGGTGTCATCACCTGGTTCGATAATTTTTCCGTCCTGCTGCGCCGGGATGGGCATACCCAGCTGGTTTATAAGCACGCCATCAGCACCGTGATGCCGGGCGCGCCGATCATGCTGTTCGATGCCACCCGTACCGAGAGTGGCGCGCCCGCGCCGGCCTCCGAAGGCGGCCCCGGCACGCTGAAGCTGAACCGCTCGCCGGAGCCGCAATACGACCCGGAAGCCGAGGACTAAGGCCTCGGGCGGCGTTATGAAGGAGACCGCGCCCCCGCCGAGCCGGGCGGCGATCTTGTTGCCATGGGACAGGCAGGCGGCTTTTGCCGCCGGGCAGATCCGCTCCGCCGAGGCACGCCTCGCGGAGGCGGTGGGGCTGGCTGCGTCCATTGGCCTGGTGATTGTGCATGAGCAGGTCTTTCAGCTGCGCAGCCTCACCCCCGCCACCCTGCTCGGCAAGGGGCAGGTGGAGGTGGCCGGTGCCGCTTTGCGCGCCACCGAGGTGGACGTGGTGGTGGTGGATGCCAGCCTGACCCCGGTGCAGCAGCGCAATCTGGAAAAGGCCTGGGGCACCAAGGTGATCGACCGGACAGGGCTGATCCTGGATATTTTCGGCGCCCGTGCCCGCACCCGCGAGGGGGCCTTGCAGGTGGAGCTGGCGCATCTGGAGTATCAGCGCTCGCGGCTTGTGCGCTCCTGGACTCACCTGGAGCGCCAGCGCGGCGGTTTCGGCTTCCTGGGCGGGCCGGGTGAGACGCAGATCGAGGCGGATAGACGCTTGATCGGCGACAGGATCGTGCGGCTGAAGGCGGAGCTGGAGGATGTGCGGCGCACGCGCGGCCTGCATCGCGGCGCCCGCAAGAAGGTGCCCTACCCGGTGGTGGCGCTGGTGGGCTACACCAATGCCGGTAAATCAACCCTGTTCAACGCGCTGACCGGTGCCACGGTGATGGCGGAGGACCAGCTCTTCGCCACCTTGGACCCGACCATGCGCGGGCTCATCCTGCCCTCCGGGCGCAATATCATTCTCTCTGACACGGTGGGGTTCATCTCCGAGCTGCCGACCGAGCTTGTGGCCGCCTTCCGCGCCACGCTGGAGGAGGTGGCCGAGGCCGACCTGCTGCTGCATGTGCGCGATGTCTCCCACCCCGACACCGAGGCGCAGGCCAAGGATGTGCGCGCCGTGCTGAACCGCCTGGCCAAGGATGGCGCGCTGGATGAGGAGTGGCCGAGCCGCACCTTGGAGGTGCTGAACAAGGCCGACATGCTGGGCGGTGTTGCGCAGGTGGTGCAGGGGGATGGCATCGCCGTCTCCGCCCTGACCGGCGAGGGGCTGCCCCGGCTTCTGGCGGAGATCGATGCGCGGCTTGCCGCGGCGCAGGAAGTGTTTGCGCTGGAGGTGCCGGTGGCCGATGGGGCGCGGATCGCCTGGCTGTACCGGCATGGCGAGGTGCTCGCCCGCGAGGATGGCGAGCGCCATGTGACCTTGCAGGTAAGGCTTTCCGCCGTCGATAGAGCGAGGTTCGAGGCGCTATGAACGAGGGCGAGGTGCAGTCGGTCATCGGTCTGCTGCGGCATGTGGCGCGGACGGAGATTCTGCCCCGCTTCAAGAAGCTGGCGCCTGAGGATGTACGCACCAAGGCTGGGCCCCTGGACCCGGTGACGGTGGCGGACGAGGCGGCGGAGGCGGCGCTGACGGCGGGGTTGAACAGGCTGTTCCCTGGCGATGACGTGATCGGCGAGGAGGCGGTTTCCAGCGGTGCGGCGCGCATTGAGAGGCTCGCGGCGCCGGGGCGGGTGTGGATTCTGGACCCGATCGACGGCACCGCGAATTTTGCCGCCGAGTTGCCCTTGTTCGGCGTGATGGCGGCGTTGGTGGAAGCTGACGAGGTGCTGGCGGGGTTCATCTTCGATCCGCTCGGGAATGATTGCGCGGTGGCGCTGAAGGGCCAGGGGGCCTGGCTGGTGGCCGAAGATGGCACGCGCCGGCGGATGCGCGTGGCGCAGCCCGTGCCGGTGAGCCAGATGGTGGGCTCCATGTCCTGGCGCTTCATGGCTGAGCCGTTGCGCTCTCATGTTCTGCACCGGCTGGATAAATTGGCGGCGGTGACCGATTACCGCTGCGCCGCGCACCAGTACCGCATGCTCTCGGCCGGGCATTGCCATGTGCAGATGTTCCGCAAGCTGCTGCCCTGGGACCATGCGGCGGGCGTGCTGCTGCACCGCGAGGCGGGTGGGTATGCGCGGCAATTCGACGGGTCGGAATACCGGCCTTCCGTGACCGGTGGCGGGCTGCTGCTGGCGCCGGATGAGGCGAGCTGGAATGAGCTGGCGGGGGCGTTGCTGCGGTGAGGCTTGCAGGCGGGCTGTTTGGCCGCCTGCCTGAAACAAGGTTTCGCGGCGGGCGACGCGAATAAGAATTTGAGCTTTGTTGTGTGACCTGCGGCGTCGCGGGTTTTGCGCTTTATGCGGCACGCGGATGGCCTGCCGGCGGGCCGGGGCGTGGTCAAAGCAGAAGCGCTTTGCACCGGATTTCTGTGGCGCCGACGCGGCGGATCGATTTTTTCCAGACGTGTAAGGCGGGCTTCACGGCTTGCCTGCCGCCCCTTCCGGAAACCGTGAGCGAGCGCTAACAGAATGAAAAGCGTGGATAAATAGTCCCGGATTGCCCCTGGACGCACTCGAAAGCCGCAGAAAGTTTTGCTACCAATACGTGGCGGCTTTCGCGTCCGGTGGAACAAATCGGCTAGATAAGGTGGCTTTCGCTTGGATCTCGATCCCCAGACGCTCATGTTTGCCGCGTGGCTCGTGGTTTTTCTGGCCGCGGCGGCCTGTTTTCTGATCTGGCTGCAGGATCGCAGGCAGCTGGCGCCGCTCTGGATGGCCTTATCCGCCCTGTTGAACTGCGCGGCTGTGATTGGTCGTATCGAACTTCCATTCCTGGTGGGGGTCGCAATCACGACGCCGATGTTGGTGATCGGTTTTTGCCTGGTCTGGACGGCCTTCCGATCCTTGCGCGATCAGCCGCCCCAGATCGCTGTGAGCATATTGCTGGTGATCATCTGGCTCGGTCTCTGTTGTATCCCTTGGTTCATGGCGAAGCTGGAGTTGCGCATTGGCAGCGCGACCCTGTTGCTGTTGGTCCCGTTTGCGCTTGCGTCACGCGAAATTTGGCTGCAGCGGCGGGTGGCCATTGCCATTTGCGGGCCGGTGCTGACCATTCTGGGGCTTCAGATGGTGTTGATGCTCCGCCGGGCATTTTGTTGGCTGGCAGGACCAAATCTTATTTATCCGTCGGTTGAAAAGGTGCCCGGGTTACAGGGGGCATTGCTCGATTTCATGGTCATCACGCTGGTGTTCAGTTTCGCCATAATCGCCTTGGCCAAGGATAAATCTGTGAGCCTGTATCGCAACATCTCGCGCTACGATGCCCTGACCGGCGTTGGCAACCGGCGCTATTTGGAGGAATGCCTGCACAGGCATTTTCGTCGCGCATGTGTATCGGGCCAGCCGCTTGCGCTGATCATGATCGATGTCGATGCTTTTAAGCAGTACAACGACCTATACGGGCATGTTGCCGGGGATAACTGCCTCCAGCTGGTGGCAACCAATCTCCTGCAATCCTGCCGGCCGACGGATATGTTGGGGCGATACGGTGGCGAAGAGTTTGCGGTGGTGCTTCCCAACACCGCTATCGGGGAAGCTTTTTCCGTCGCCGAACGCTTGCTGGCTCAGGTCCGAGAGATGCGCCTGGCCCATGCACTGCATCCCCAAGGCTATGTCACCATCAGTTTGGGGGTCGCGGCACTCGTCCCGGGTTCGGGACATGCAGACCCCGATGATCTGGTGGCGGCGGCTGACCGCGCGCTTTATCGGGCCAAGCATGAGGGCAAAAACCGCGTATGCCTGGCTGAGTGTCAAACGGCATTTGATCAGGTCGATGCGCATGTTTGATGACGGATGCTGCCGAAAGAAACACCTGATCGCGGCTTGGCCGATTTTCTGATTCTTCTGTTCCTGTCTTGAACGAACGGAAGGCGGCGGTGACCGATGACCGCTGCGCCGCGCGGCGGGGGGATGCGCGGTAGTGCGACGGTTCGGAATACCGCCCTTGCGTGACCGGGGCGGGCTGTTTGGTTGTCTGCCTGCCTGAAACAAGGTTTTGCGGCGGGCGAAGCGAACAAGAATTTGAGCTTTGCCGCGGCCACTGAAGTGTCGCGGGTTTTGCGCGTTATGCGCGATGCAGCGTCCCGGTCGGAGGGGATGCAACCTGTCAGCCTTGGGTGATCGCAAGCCCAAAGGCTGACACAAGAGACTTTCACGATCGGCTGGCGCTCAGATGCCATCGCCTTCTTTGGAGCGGCGCGCCTCTTTACAATCTGACGCAGGATGTTGGCTGGTCCTCTTCGGCCTCTTGCCGGGAAGGGCTTTGAAAAGCCTGCCATCAATCGCGGCTAGCCCCAATCCGACCAGTGCCATGCCTTCGAAAGCGTGCGGCGCGAGGCTTTCCCCCAGCACCAGCCATCCCAGCAACAGCGCGCTGACCGGCAACAACAACGTCACGAGCAACAGATTGGTTGCTCCGGCAGCCGCCAGAATGCGGAAATAGAGGACATAGGCAACCACCGTACAAAGCACCACGATGCCTGCCATCGCCCCCCAAATATTCGCGCCCGGCATGGGTAACGCCCAGGGACGATCAATGAGAACGACGAGCGGAACCAGAATGACGGCGCTGGCGGTTAATTGGCCCGTGGCCACCTTGGTTGGATTCAACCCCTTGAAGCGGCGGCCATAAATACCTGCAAAAGCATAGCTGATTGCTGCGAACAGGCAGGCGATCTCACCAACAACATCCCCGCCGCGTAACCCTGTAAGCGCATCCGGCCCGATCAAGACCGCAACGCCGAGGAAGCCTGTTACCACGCCCGCGACCTTGCCCACGGTCAGCCTCTCGTTCGCGGTGAGCCAATGCGCCGCGAGGACGGTGAACATCGGTGTGGTCGCGTTCAGGATCGAGGCAAGCCCGCTGGCGATGCGGGTTTCACCGAAAACGATCAGCGTGAATGGGATCACGTTGTTCAGCACCCCCATGACCACAAATGCCCCCCATGTGCGGACCGAGACCGGCATATAATCGCGCCGCAGGACGAGCCACATATTCAGAATGAGTGCGGAAAAGCCCACGCGCCCGAGGACGACGGTGAATGGCGGCAGTGCCGCGACCATGACCTTGAAAAAGAAAAACGAGCTGCCCCAAAGCGCAGCCAGGGCCAGCAACATAACCCACTCCCGGCCGCCCATTACCAGTGCGGCCTGGCTACCTTCTCGCTGCGTCATATCACCCACTCGTTGAAATCCAGGGGCAGAATAAACTGAGGATGGCGTTTACGCACTCCGGTTCTTGCGCGACGATTTTTTCACATGCTCAAGCGGCTTGGTGCTGGTGAGACAGCAGAAAGCTGTTTTTTCTTCGCAATCGCGTTGCCTTGTTTGCCGCGGCTAAGCAGAGGTTCCGGGCCGGGCCAATCTCGCCGCCGTATGGCCGTGGCTGACCTTCAGGCTGGGCATGATCATGATGAGATTATCCTCCGGTGTGCGGATTTCCTCATCGCCGTCATGGGCGATCAGCGTGCCTGCTTTCGCAATGACCTCGCCGCCGCGAAAATCGCGCACGAAGACGAAACGGTTGGTGCGGGCGGTGATGAGCGCCACCACCTCGGCAAAGCGGCTTGCCGTGCGGGGGGCGGGGGCGTTCAGCATGCCGGCCTGGCGCAGCAAAGCGCGCACGGTGGCGCGGCTTTGGTCCACGGCGTCCTGCCGCCAATGCGGCCCGGCCTCCACCAGCAGGCAGGCGGCACCCTGGGGGGAGTCCTCGGTGAAGCGCCCGTAATCGATCAGCCTTTTGCCGCCGGCATGGCCGGTATCGGCCACCACCAGCGCCGGTGTGCCCACTGCCATGCCAAGGGCCCGCCCGCGCGGCCCGGCGCCGCAGAGCAGCACCGGATCGGAAGGCCAGAGCATGGTGTGCAGGTCGAGCAGCATGTCCGCCGAATCGATGATGGGCTTGATCGCGCGCGCGCGCTCCAGCTCCGCCGAGCGGCGCACGCCGAACAGGGCGAAATCATCCCAGACGCGGTTCATGTCCTCTTCCACGAAACGCGAGGCGATGGGGTTTTTCGGGTCGAACTGGGCAAAGGCGGCGAGGTTGGCAAAGCCCAGCGTCAGCTTGCCGCGCAGGGGCTTGAAGCCGCCCGCCAGCAATTCGGCCAGCACGATGGCGCCCGCGAATTCATTGCCATGGATCAGCGAAACCAGCACCACATGCGGCCCCGGCAAGCCTGACTCCAGGCTGGTGAAGCCGGGGATGCCGGTATTGCCCTGGATATAGGGGGAGAGGTCCGGCGGCGTGATCTCCACGGCGAACACCGGCAGCCCTGGCGGCAGGGCGGCGGGCGGCACAGCGGATGTTGGGCCGGTGGTCATGGCCACCACTCTAGCTTACCCTTGGTTGTGCGCAATGCGGCGGGTTGACGTTGCGCGCCGCGCACCGCAAAGCCGCGCATCATGGTTGATGCCCGTATCATCTGCACGGATCTGGCGGGGCTGAAGTCCCAGGCGTTGGGGGTGGCCGAAGCCGCCGGCCTGACACCGGATTTCCGGCCTCTGCGCTTTCGCCCGCCTTGGCGGCATATTCCCACCAATTTCTGGTTCAATCCGCGCTGGGCGGCGGGGGGCGAGCTGTTCGCGGCGCCGCTGCCGCCGGTGGTGATCGGCGCGGGCGGGGCGGGGGCGCGCGTGGCGGCGTCGTTGCGGAGCGAAAATGTGAGGGCGGTGGCGATCCAGCATCCGCGCATGGCGCTCTCGCGGTTCGATGCGGTTCTCGCCGGGCGGCATGATGGCATCGAGGGACCGAATGTGATCGTCACCCGCACGGCGCTGCACCGGGTGACACAGGCAAGGCTGGCGGCGGAGCGGGAGCTCTGGGCGCCGCGTTTGGCGCATTTGCGCCGCCCGCTGGCGGCGGTGCTGCTGGGCGGCTCCAACGGGCGCTACCGGTTTGAGGCGGCGCAGGCGCAGCTTCTGGCCGCGCAGCTCGCCGCTGTGGCGCGGCAGGGGGCGGGGCTGATGATCACCCCCTCGCGCCGCACCGCGCCGGAAGTGCTGGCGATATTGCGCGAAAAGCTGGTGCCGCTGGGGGCCTGGATCTGGGATTTCACCGGCGAAAATCCCTATTTCGGCATGCTGGCCTGCGCGGATGCGATCATCGCCACGGCGGATTCCGTCTCCATGGTGTCAGAGGCGGTGGCGACCAGCGCGCCGGTGTTTTTGGCGCGGCTGCCGGGCAAGTCCGCGCGCATCGGCGCCTTCATGGATGCGCTGGTGGCCGATGGCCGGGTGCGGGACTTTGCCGGTACGCTGGAGCTGTGGGATACAGCGCCATTGGATGATACGGAATGGGCGGGGCAGGAGCTTCGCCACCGTTTGGGGTTGTAAGCGCATGCTGGACATCGAGACCTTCGACAATAAGCGCGGCGGCAATGTCGTGTACAAGGCGCTCTCTCACCCGCTGGCGGCGCGGGCCTTGGCGGCGCTGGCCGAGCGCGCCGGGACGGTGGCCTTGTTCGACCCGGATGGCATCGCCGGGCCGTTGCTGGCGCTTTGCCCGGATTTCGAGATCGAAGGGCTTTATGTGCAGGATACGCAGGCGCTGGGGCAGATCCGTGCCGGGCATGTCGCCCGGGCGCTGACCGAGCTTGCGCATGCGCGGGTGCAGACGGTGCTGCTGGCCGCCTTCGATGCCGGGCGCATGGCGGCCCGCCTGCAGAGCTTGCTGCCGCCGGGGGCGGAGCTGGTGACGCTGGATGCGGTGAAGCTGCCTGAGGGCTGGCTGACCGTGCCGGGGCGCTATCTGGAGGCGCGGAATTTCGCCACCAATTTCGTGTTCTTCCGCGATGACGACCATTTCGCCACGCGCCTGACCACCGCCAATTACTGGGCGGGGTATGGGGCGAAGGAGGTGCTGTTCCAGCACATCCTGTTTGGCCAGGGCGGGCAAGTGCTGGCGCAATGGGCGCAAAAAGCCCCCGCCGGGCCGGGTGGCTATGTGCTGGACAGCCGCGAGGTGCGGGCGCGCTTCGGGCTCAAACCCTTTACCGGGCAGTTGTTCATCCATGCCATCGGCGTCGCGGGGCATGACGTGGTGAAATACGCGCTGGACACCTACGCCACGGATAATGGCGCCTCGCTCTCCTGCACGCATGACGCCAATGCCTGGCCATCCGCGCGCTTTGCCGGGCTGCCGGCGCCGCGCGAGGATGAGCGCGTGCTGCTATGGGTGCAGAACAGCCACGCCGTGCCCATTCCCGCCGGGGCGCTGGCGCTGGACCGCATGGGCGCCGAGGCACCGGTGGCGCTGCAGGAGGAGATTGCGCCCTTCGCCACCCACCCGTTGGACGTGGCGGCGTTGTTTCCGGATTTGAAATGGCCGGCGCAGCTTGAGGTGCGGGCCGGGGGGCATATGGTGCGCCCGCGCTATGAGGTGGTGCGCGAGGGGCGCACGCGAATCGCGCATGTGAATGTGGAACGTGCGGATTTGAAGCCTGACCCTGGCATCAGGGATCTGCACCCCGCCATGGGGCGCGGCTATCTGTTGCCGTTTCCGGTGCTGCCGCGGGGGCGGTTCAAGACCATCGCGCTGCCGACCCCGATGGTGGAGGCCGAGCGCGAGATGCCGCTGCGTCTGGACGTGTTTGCGCCGGACGGGGTGAAGCTGGCGGAAAAATTCCTAGGCCTGCTGCCGAGGAACCATGATTGCGCCGTCGATCTTGACGATGTGCTGGCGCGGGATGCGCTGCCCGAAGGCGGGCATGCGGAGCTGGTTTATGATTTCCGCGCGGGCGGCGAGGCGGATGGCTGGTTGCATGCTCTGTTCCGCTTCGAGGACCGCATGAATGGCCATGCGGCGGAAAGCAGCTTTGGCGCGCATATCTTCAATACGCTGATGGTCTATAAGAACGAGCCGCAGAGCTACACGGGCAAGCCGCCTGGGCTTTCCACGCGGCTGTTTCTGAAGTTGGGGTTCGGCGGGCGGGAGAGCTTCTGCGTGCTGATCTATCCGGCCTCCGCGCCGTGGGTTGAGACATCCAGCACCGAGCTGGAGCTCTACGATGCGCAGGGTGTGCTGCTGGAAACAGCACGGCTTCACATCGCCTGCTCAGGTTCTAAAATCGTCAGGCCGGTGAAGTATTTTTCGCCATCCGCGCGGAAGGCAGCCGGTGAGGCGGGCTATGTGCTGATCCGCGATGCGACGTGCCGGTTGTTCGGTTTTCATGGGCTGGAGAATGAGGCAGGCGGGTTCTCGCTCGACCATATGTTCGGGTTCTGACAGGTTGCGGCGCACCGTTGGGATACAACCCGATCAGCATTGGCGGTTCCCAGTTATTGGGCGGCGCTGACCTGCCCGGTAACGGCTATTGTCCGCTGGCGGGGGCGACAGGCACGCTGTGTCAGTCGCCCTTCAGTGGCCGGGGCAGGCGCTAAAATTGGAATCGGCGAAGTCGATGCCGGTCTGGTTTCCAGGCGCCCAACGCCGGTACCCCCACGGCGCTCCGTGCCATCACGACATTTCAGAAATAAAACCTCAGCTAACTCAATCGGGGGGTGTTTTTCTTACTAACCGGCCCATTCGGTCAGGTGTCACAGAACCACAAAAAAACGTTATTTGCCGGTTCGCGTCCGTTTTATTATGGCAAGTTCACACCCTGGCGGCGTAGCTGTCGCTTTGCAGGAGGCTTCGCATAAATGGACGACCTACGCCTCTGTTCGATTTTCATGCCGCAAGGCAAACACCAAAGCTGGACGGAAACCATGCCAGCAGGTGATGCCGCCGCTGTCCTGGAGGCGCGCTTTCGGGCCATGCCAGCCCTGCCCGGGGTGATCGTCACTGCCGGAGGTAAGGTCGCCGGCCTGCTCAGCCGTAGGGAATTTCTCGCCGCCCTAAGCGCGCCTTATGGGCGCGAAGTCTTCCTCAAGCGGCCATTGCAGGAGCTGATGGCGTCGGCCATGCCGGAGACCCTCGTGCTCGATGACCAGATCCCGCTGGCCACGGCCTGCCGGATGGCGCTCGGGCGCGCCGACGCGGCCC
The DNA here is from genome assembly GCA_035499915.1 of Acidocella sp. GTDB lineage: Bacteria > Pseudomonadota > Alphaproteobacteria > Acetobacterales > Acetobacteraceae > Acidocella. The sequence continues at coordinate 2,053 of DATJXU010000229.1, read as the reverse complement.
GGTTTGAACCCATTCTGCTGACCGGCGCCGGTGGGCCGCGCATTATCGAACTGGCCGCCCTGCTCTCTGCCCAGGCCGACGCGTTGGAACAGGCCCTGGACGAACAACGCCAGCTTGCCAGCGAACTCCGGGCAGCACGGCGGCGTGCCGAGTATGACGCCATCCACGACTCTCTTACCGGCCTGCTCAACCGCAAGGGGTTTCTGGCCCAGATGCAGCTGTTGATGGCATCCTCAGCGAATTATGCCGGCGGCGATTACGGCCTGCTGTTTTTCGACCTGGACCGCTTCAAGCTGATCAATGACAGCCTCGGCCACCAGGTCGGGGACGAGTTGCTGATCCAGGTGGCGGAGCGTCTGGCGACCATCGAGACCCTGTGCAACACCGGTCACGATGAGGCGGGCGCCGGGCCGTGCTGTGTCGTGGGCCGGCATTCAGGCGACGAGTTCGTGCTCTTGCATGCGGTCTCCGGCGATGCCGCCTTGCTCTGGCAGGCGGCGCAAATGCTGTACAGCTCGCTCACCGCGCCCTACGTGCTGGACGGCAAGCCTTACACGATCGGTGCCAGCATCGGCATGGTGGGCTCGCTTGCGCCCTACCAGAGTCAGGAAGCCGCCCTGCGCGATGCCGACATTGCCATGTATGAGGCCAAGCGCAGCCACAGCGAAAAGATCGTGCTGTTCGAAACCACCATGCATGCGCTCGCGGAGCGGCGGCTGGCCCTGGAAAACGAGCTGCGCGAGGCTGTGACGCAGGGCAACCTGATTCTGTATTTTCAGCCGATCATGAGCTTCGGACTTGAGCGGCCCTTCGCCTATGAGGTGCTTCTGCGCTGGCAGAGTCCTCATGGCCTGTTGGCGCCGGGCGAGTTCATCGCCCTGGCGGAAGAGACCGGGATGATCGACGATATCGGTTTCTGGACGCTGGAAGCCACCTGCAACTGGCTGCGCGCTGCCCAGGCAAGCCGGCCAGGAGAGGAGATACGCGCCAGCATCAACATCTCCGCCGTCCAGCTTGCCAATCCAGCCCTGCCCGCGAAATTCGCCAGCATCTGCGCCGCCACGGGCGTGCCGCCTGATCGCATCCTGATCGAACTCACCGAACAATCGGCGATTGCCGCACCTGAACGCGCCGCGCAATTCCTGCGGGAGCTGAAGGCTTGCGGCTTCCTGCTGGCGCTCGACGATTTCGGGGCTGGCTATTCGTCCCTGGCCTGGCTGCACAAGCTGCCCGTCGACATGCTGAAGATCGACGGTTCCTTAACCGCGGAGGTGGAGTGCTCCGCCAGCGCCGCGAAGATCGCGGCGGGCATCCTCAACCTGTCCAACAGCCTGGGACTCTCCGTGGTGGCCAATGGCGTCGAGCGGCTCTCGCAAATGGAAAAATTGCGAGAGCTCGGCTTTGATCTGATGCAGGGCTTTTATTTCGGCAGGCCCCATCAGGATCCGCTGGGCCCGCCCGGCGCAGCCAGCCGCACCATGCCATCCGCCGTCTCAGGCTGAAGCCTCTCACCTCCATGCATCGGCACAGACAATGCAGACTGCCCTGAAACACCGCGCGTCATCTCTTTCCTCGCATAAACCGGGGGGTACGTCTTCAATCCGTCAGGGGGATAATGCCTTGTCTCGCATACCAACAGGCTCACGCAAACCGAACTGGGGCCAAGGCGATCAGGAAAACTTTTGACAATAACTTCGAATATATATGGGCTAACGCTGGCCAGGGCTGCGGCGTTTGCTGCTTCTGACGGCTTTCTGGAACTAAACGCATGAGACTTGATTTGTTTCCCACTGCCGCGCTCTTGGCGGACCAGAACGGCGTCATTTGGCGTGCCAATGCCCAGGCCGCCGAAATGTTCGGTTTCACCGTTGATGAAATGGCGGGCCTGCCGGTCGAGAGGCTGTTGCCCGCTTCGGTTCGAAACGGGCATGATGCAAAAATTCGTGATTGGTTTGCGTCTCCGACCAAAGCCAGAACGATGGGATTGAGCCAGGAGTTCAGCGTCTGCCGCAAGGATAATACGACCTTCAAGGCCGATATCTCCCTCTCGGTT
>DATJXU010000228.1:0-4628 GCA_035499915.1 Acidocella sp. | reverse complement strand
TAATTCGTAACCTTGCTCGCAAATGGCTGAGATTTCATGGAAAATTCAGCCGGGTCAGTCCCTAATATGCCCCTTAATTCAACAATGAATTAAGGGGTTTTTCATGCGCCTGTTCACCTGCGAATTCTGCGGTCAGACCCTGTTCTTCGAAAACAGCGTCTGCGGGCGGTGCGGGCACGAACTCGGCTTTTCCTCCGATCAGATGACGCTGCTGACGCTGGAGCGCGAGGGCGAGGTACTGCGCCCGCTTGGGGGCGGCACCAGCTACGCCTATTGCCAGAACGCCAAGCATGGCGTGTGTAACTGGCTCGTGCCGGTGCCTTTTGAATCTCCCGAGGGACTATGCGCCGCCTGCCGGCATAACCAGACCATTCCCGACCTCTCCATAGGCGAAAATCTCAAAAATTGGCGGTCCCTGGAAGCGGCCAAGCACCGGCTGTTCTACACGCTGCTGCGACTGAATCTGCCGCTGAGGAATGTCACCGAGGATCCCGAACAAGGGCTGGCCTTCGAGTTCATGGCCGATTCGTCCGAATTTGGCCCGCGCATCCTCACCGGCCATGACGAGGGGCTGATCACCATCAATCTCGCCGAGGCCAATGATGCGATGCGCGAGCGCTTCCGCGACGAAATGGCGGAGCCTTACCGCACGCTGCTCGGCCATTTCCGCCATGAGATCGGGCATTATTACTGGAACGAGCTGATCCGCAATGGCGGAAGGCTGGAGGCCTGCCGCGCCGTATTCGGCGATGAGTCACGCGATTACGGGGCGGCGCTGAAGCTGCATTATGAGCAAGGCCCGCCATCAGGATGGGAAGAATATTACATCTCCGCCTATGCCACCATGCACCCCTGGGAAGATTTCGCGGAAAGCTGGGCGCATTACCTGCATATCGTCGACACGCTGGAAACCGCCTCCGCCTTCGGCCTGCGCATTCATCCGCGCCGGACGGATGATGGGCTTCTGCATTCCGATATCAATTTCGATGCGTACAAGGCCGCCGGCATCGGGCAGCTGATCGATGCCTGGCTGCCTCTGACCTTTGCGATGAACGCGATCAACCGCTCCATGGGCCATGCGGACATGTATCCGTTCGTGGTCTCGCAGCCTGTTGTGAATAAGCTGGGCTTTATCCACGACCTTGTGCATGGGCGCGTGGCGGCGCAGGCGGGGGCAGAGCACGCGGCGCCAACGCTTCAGGCTTTAAGGTTCAGAAATGCTTCCAGCCGGACGTGGACAAGGTAAGCGGCGCGCCGGATTCGGACAGGACCTGAACCCCCTCGCCCGGCTGAAACATGCCGATCTGCGTGACCGGAACATCGCCGCAGGCGGCGCGCAGCGTGTCTGACATCTCCGGTGGCGCGGCCAGCAGCAGTTCATAATCATCGCCGCCTGTGAGCCGCATTTCAAGATAATCCGGCCCCAGCACCGCCGCCTCCGGCGAGATGGGCACACGCCCCGCATGGATCACCGCCGCCAGGCCGGAGCCCCGGCAGAGATGCGAAAGATCCTGCACCAGCCCGTCCGAGATATCGATGGCAGCGGATGCGATCCCGGCAAGGGACAGCCCGACACGCGGCTCAGGCAGCAGGGAGCGGCGTGTGAGGAAGCCGGTTTGGTCCAGCAGCTTGCCGCGCCGTGCCTCCAGCCCCAACGCCGCGTCGCCAATGGAGCCGGTGACCCAGATCTTGTCGCCAGCGTGCGCGCCGTTACGGCGCAGAGCCTGGCCGGGGGCCACATGGCCGATGAGCGTCGCCGTCAGCGCGATATCGGTGCGAGAGGAGGAGGAATCGCCACCCAGAAGCCCGATCCCGAACTGGCGCTGGTCGGTTTCCAGCCCTTTGGCAAAGCCTGCAAGCCAGTCTTCCGGCAAGGCGGCTGGCAGCGCGGTGGTGAGCAGATAGCCCAGCGGCGTGGCCCCCATGGCCGCGAGGTCCGACAGATTGCGGCGCAGCAACTTGCGGGCGACCAGGGCCGGGTCGTCGCCGGGAAGGAAATGCACCCCCTCCAGCATCTGGTCTACGGTCAGCACCAGCTCGCGCCCCGGCGGGGGGCGCAGCACGGCGGCGTCATCCTTCAGCCCCAGCCCGGCCTCGCCAGCCAGGGGGGCGAAAAATTTCGCGATCCGTGCGAACTCGTCCATCAGCCGGCGGAGGAGAATTCCGCCGGGCGCAGCAGATGCGCCAGCTTATCCAGCACGCCGTTCAGCATGCGCGGCTCCTCGCCAGAGAAAAACCCGTGGGCGACATCAAGATATTCATTGATGACGACTTTTGCCGGCGGACCTTCGGCCATCCAGAGTTCCGAGCCGCCAGCGCGCAGCGCCGCGCGCAGCACGGGGTCGAGCCGGGACATCGGCCAAGAGTCTGGCAGAGCCTGGGCGATCATGCCGTCGATCACATCCTGCTGCTGCGTGGCGGTGCGCACGATACGGGTGAAGAGCGGCACATCCGCCGCGGGCAGATTGCCCTCCTCCAGCCCACCCTGCCAGGGCAGGGTGCCCATACGGTGGCGCACGAATTGCTCGATGACGGTTTCAGCGCTCAGTTCCGCATGCTCGGCCTGGTACAGGGCCTGCACGGCGGCGACGCGCGCGAGGGTTCTGGGGCGGCTCATGACGCGAACCGGCGCTTCAGCGCGATCTGCTTGAGGCAGGCGACCGCGGCCTCCGCCCCCTTGTTAGCTCCCGTTTCGCGGGAACGGGCCTGGGCCTGGGCCAAGCTATCGACGGTCAGCAGGCCCGTGCCGAGGCAAAGCCGCTCGGCCAGCGCCACCTGCATCAGCCCGTCCATGGCCGAGGCGCAGACGAACTCGTAATGGTCAGTCTCCCCGCGTACGACGCAGCCGAGGGCGATGAAGCCGTCGAACCCCTCCTTGCCGGCGGCGGCGATGGCGAGCGCCTGCGGCAGCTCGAAGGCGCCCGCGACCTCGATGACGTCCAGCGCCGCATTGGCCTGGCTGAAGATGTCACGCGCCGCGTTCAGCATGCCGTCCACGACATTGCGGTAATAGGGCGCGCTGATGGCGAGAATTTTAGGGGCGGCGCCTGGAACAGGCGGGGCCACGGGTAGAGGGGCGTCGGCGGTGCTCATGTTTTTTGGTCTTCAAACGAAAGGATATTACTTGGATTGGGCGTCGGAGAGGCTGCGCTGCTCGATAACGTTCAGCCCATAGCCCTCCAGCCCGACGATATGGCGCTTATGGTTGGAGAGCAGGATCATGTTCTTCACCCCGAGATCCAGCAGGATCTGGGCGCCGATGCCGTAATCGCGCAGATTCTGGCTGCCGCTGGTGCCATCCAGCAAGGCGCGCAACCCGGCGGACATCGCTTTCTGGCGCTGCTCGCGCACGATGACCACCACGCCCCGCCCGGCCTCGGCGATTTCGCGCATCGCGTCATGCAAGGCCGCCATATGACCATTGCCCAGCACGTCACCGATCAGATCCATGCCGTGCATACGCACCAGCACGGGCTCCTGGCCGGAAATATCGCCCTTGACCAGGGCCAGATGCTCAATTCCGTCGACCTTGCTCTCGAAGGCGATCATCCGCCAGGAGCTGCCATCCTGCGCGGAGACATTGCCCTGCTCGACACGCTTGACCAGCCGCTCATTGGTGCGGCGGTAGGCGATGAGGTCGGCGATGGTGCCGAGCTTGATGTTATGGCGCTGGGCGAAAGTCACCAGCTCCGGCAGGCGGGCCATGGTGCCGTCGTCATTGATGATCTCGCAGATCACGCCGGCGGGGATGAGACCTGCGAGGCGGGCGATATCAACTGACGCCTCGGTGTGGCCAGCGCGCACCAGCGTGCCGCCGTCACGTGCCATCAGCGGGAAGACATGGCCAGGGGAGACGATGTCGTCACGCCCCATTTCAGGGTTGATGGCCATGGCCACAGTGCGTGCGCGATCAGCTGCGGAGATGCCGGTGGAGACACCTTCCTTGGCCTCGATGGAGATGGTGAAGGCGGTTTCGTGCCGCGTGCCATTGGCCTGGGTCATCAGCGGCAGGCCCAAAGCTTCGCAGCGCGATTTGGTCATGGCCAGACAGACCAAGCCGCGCGCATGCTTGATCATGAAATTGATCGCATCCGGGGTGGCGAACTGCGCCGGGACGACGAGGTCACCTTCATTCTCGCGGTCCTCGTCATCGACCAGGATGAAAATGCGCCCTGCCCGCGCCTCTTCGATGATCTCGGCCGCCGAGGAAATGTAATCCTGCAGCCCGGAAGTTGCGAGGGATTTCACGCTGTCCATGATACGCAATCCTTTCCCGCCAGGGCGCCCAGGGCACTGCTCCGGTGGTTGAGTATAAATCCAGTGTACGTTTTACGCATTCTTAAAGCTAAGCTGCCGCGCGAGATAGCGCGCCAGCATGTCGATTTCCACATTCACCCTATCCCCGGCATGCAGGGTTGAGAAATTGGTGTGTTCGGCGGTGTGGGGAATGATGTTCACGCCAAAAACCAGCCCCTGCACCTCGTTCACCGTCAGCGATACGCCATTGATGGCGATGCTGCCCTTGGGGGCCACGAAGGGGGCGAGATCCTCCGGCAGGCGGAATTGCCAACGTGTGGAGCCGTTTTCCGGGCTGGCGGAAACCACGTCCGCCAGCCCGTCAACATGGC
>DATJXU010000227.1:0-3605 GCA_035499915.1 Acidocella sp. | reverse complement strand
CACGGGGGACGACACCATCGCCATCGGCGGCGGCCTTGCCAGCCAGTTCGGCCTGTCCGTGGGCTCTCAGCTCACGCTGATCCTGCCGCAGGGCAAGGCCACCGTTATCGGCACCATCCCGTCCATCCAGTCCTTCCGGGTGGTGGCGATCTTCCAGACCGGCATGCAGCAATATGATTCGAGCTTCGTCTTCCTGCCGCTCCAGGCCGCGCAGACATTGTTCCAGCAAAGCGGCACCGCCTCGCAGATCCAGGTCTTCGTGACAGACCCAGACCATGACGATGCGGTGAAGCAGGCCATCATCAACGCCTTCCCCGGCGTGGCGCTGAACATCCAGGACTGGAAGCAGAACAACGATAGCTTCCTCGCCGCCGTCACGGTCGAGCGCAACGTGATGTTCCTGATCCTCACGCTCATCATCATCGTCGCCGCCTTCAACGTCATCTCCTCGCTGATCATGATGGTGAAGGACAAGGCGAAGGACATCGCCATTCTGCGCACCATGGGGGCGGGCTCGGGCGCCGTCATGCGCATCTTCCTGATGGCGGGCGCCTCGGTCGGCGTGCTCGGCACCTTCATCGGCTTCGTGCTCGGCGTTTTGTTCTGCCAGTACATCAACGACATCCGGCTGTTCATCCAGCACATCACCGGCCAGAAACTCTTCGACCCCACCATCTATTATCTGGAATCACTGCCCGCCCAGCTCGATTGGCGGGAGGTGACGGAGGTGGTGGTCATGTCCCTCGTGCTTTCGGTGCTGGCCACCCTCTATCCCAGCTGGCGGGCGGCGAAGATCGACCCGGTGGAGACTTTGCGCAGTGAGTGAATATCTACTCTCCCTGAAGGCCATCGGCCGCACCTACAAATCCGGCGCGGAGGCGCTCACCGTGCTGAACGGCGCCGAGCTCACGCTCTCGCGCGGCGAGATCGTGGCCCTCGTCGCGCCCTCGGGCTCTGGCAAATCCACGCTGCTGCATCTGGCGGGGCTTCTGGAAAAGCCCGATGCGGGGGCGGTGATCATTGACGGGCGGAATGCCGGTGAGCTGAACGACGCCGCGCGCACCGCGTTGCGCTTGAAGCATGTCGGCTTCGTCTATCAGTTCCATCATCTGCTGGCGGAATTCACCGCGCTGGAGAATATCTCCGTTCCGCAGATGATCGCGGGTGTGAAGCAGGCCGACGCCCATAAACGCTCCATGGAATTGCTAAAGAAATTCGGCCTTGGCGCGCGCGCCGGCCATTTGCCGGGCAAGCTCTCGGGCGGTGAGAAACAGCGCGTGGCCATTGCCCGGGCGCTGGCGAACCATCCCTCGCTGCTGCTGGCCGATGAGCCGACGGGCAATCTCGATGTCGGCACCGCCAACATCGTCTTCGAGGAGTTGCTGCATGTGGTGCGCAGCGAGAACACCGCCGCGCTGATCGCCACCCACAACCCCGACCTTGCGGCGCGGATGGACCGGCAGGTCACGCTGCGCGAAGGCAGGCTGGTTTAAAGACCAAAGCTTTCTCAAACGAACAATTTTTTTTTTGGGCGAAGGCGGCAAAGGCTCCAGCGCTGCGAAGCAGCCTTGGAATGCCGCCGGAGGGGCCGCCTTTTTTCAAGGCGGCGTCTTCCCGGTTTGTTTGAGTCCGCTCAGCCCTGCACGGCGCGGCGCGGCAGGTGGATGCCCGCATCGTGCAAGGCCCGCGCCGCACCGGGATGAAAGCTGATTCCGGCGTCATAGACCGGGGCGATGGCGGGCAGGCTGGCGGCGGCCGGCACGGCGCCGCCCAGCATATGCCAGTTTTTCAGCGCGGCCGCCGTTATGGCCTGCGCCAGGCTGTCAGGCAGGGAGGCCGCGCCGATGGCGATGTTGAGCGTGCCCACGCTGCCGACATCCACGCTCTGGCCGGGAAATGTTCCGGCTGGCAGAATCATGCGCGAGAGGCCGGGCATAACGCGCCCCACCTGCGCCGCCTCCGCCGGGGAGAAGCCGATCAGCGCCAGCTTGCGGCCCATGGCCGCCGCGGTAATGGCGGGCAGCGGCGGCGCGCCGAGGAAGGCGCAGGCCTCCAGCTTGCCGGTCAGCAATTTAAGCATCTGCTGCTCGTAATCGCCGGTTTCGATGCGGCCGGGATGCACGCCGATGCTGGCCAGGATGTCCTTGACCGCCGCGGCGCCGCTGGCGCCGTCCGGTCCCACGCCGATGCTCTGGCGATCCAGCCCGGCCAGGGTGGAAATCCCGGTGGCGCCGGTGGAGATGATCTGCAGAACCGACGGATAGGCGGGAAACAGCGCCCGGAAATCCTCCAGCTTCACCCCGGCGGTCCAGCTGCCGGTGCCAGCCCGCGCCTGCGCCGCCACCGCGACGCTGCTCAGGCCCAGCTGCGCGCTGCCCTGCTCGATCAGCAGCAGATTGGCGCTCGACCCGCCGGTGGCGCGGTAGGCGATGTCGATGCCCGTGGCGGATTTCGTGAGTTCCCCCCAGGCGGGGCCGAATGTGGCGAAGGTGCCGCCAGGTTGCCCTGTGCCCATCACCAGCGCGCCGGGCCAGTGGGGCTGTGCCGCGCGCCCGGCCTGGGCGAGGCCGAGGCCGATTCCAGCCCCGAGCAAGGCCCGCCGGCCCAGCCTCACAGCAGGCTCCGGCAGCGCTCAAGGGCGGCGATCAACGCCGTGCGCACGCCCGGCTCCAGCGCCGAATGTCCGGCGTCCGGCACCAGGGTCAGGCGGGCCTGGTTCCAGGCGGCGGCCAGTTCGAAGGCCGATTGCGCCGGGCAGATCATGTCATAGCGCCCCTGCACGATCTCGCCGGGAATCGCCTTCAGCCTGTCCATATGCGCCAGCAGCCCGCCGGGCGGCAGAAACAGCTCATGGCGGAAATAATGCGCCTCGATCCGCGCCAGCCCGATGGCGCTGCGGTCCTGGGCAAAGGCGCTCACCGCCTCGCGGCTCGGCAGCAGGGTGGAGCAGGAGCCCTCATACACGCTCCAGGCCCGCGCCGCGGCGAACTGGATCTGCGGGTCAGGATCAGTCAGGCGCTTGAAATAGCCGTTGAGCAGATCATGCTGCTCCTCGGGCGGCAGAAAGCTCGCGAAGGCGGCGTGCGCATCCGGAAACACGCGCTGCAGCCCGTAGAGAAACCACTCCACCTCCTGCGCCCGGCCCAGGAAAATGCCCCTCAGCACCGCGCCCGCCACCCGCTCAGGATGCGCCTGCGCGTAGGCCAGGGCGAGGGTGGACCCCCAGGAGCCGCCGAACAGCAGCATGCGCTCGATGTTCAGGAAATTCCGCAGCGCCTCGATATCGGCGATCAGCTGCGGGGTGTTGTTGTTCTCCAGCCCGCCGAGCGGGCGCGAACGCCCCGCCCCGCGCTGGTCGAAGATGATCACGCGCCAGATATCGGGGTCAAAAAACCGCCGATGCACCGTCCCCGCCCCGGCACCCGGGCCGCCATGCAGGAACAACACCGGCTTGCCCGCCGGGTTGCCGACCTGCTCCCAATACATCACATGCCCATCGGAGAGGGGAAGATACCCGGTTTCGAACGGCCCGATTTCAGGAAACAGGTCGCCGCGCGGCATGCTATCGTCCCAGCGCCTGGCGCAACGTGGCGGCCACGCGCCCA
>DATJXU010000226.1:0-22070 GCA_035499915.1 Acidocella sp. | reverse complement strand
TGGCCCTGGCCGCGCGTATCCTGCAGGACCAGCTCAGCATGTTCGTGAACTTCGAGGAGCCGCAGCGTGCGCGCCCCGAGGAGCCGCGCATCGAGCTGCCCTTCAACCCGAACCTGCTGCGCAAGGTGGACGAGTTGGAGCTCTCCGTCCGTTCCGCCAACTGCCTCAAGAACGACAATATCGTTTATATTGGCGATCTGGTGCAGAAGAGCGAGCAGGAAATGCTGCGCACCCCGAATTTCGGGCGCAAGTCCTTGAACGAAATCAAGGAAGTGTTGACCGTGATGGGGCTTTCCCTGGGCATGACCGTGCCCGATTGGCCGCCTGAGAACATCGAAGAGCTGGCCAAGCGCTCCGATCAACCCTTCTAATCGTCTAACCAGGAACACCTCATCATGCGTCACGGAATTGCCGGCCGTAAACTCGGCGTCACCTCCTCCCATCGCGCGGCCATGTTCCGCAACATGGCTGTCGCGCTGATCAAGCACGAGCAGATCACCACCACCCTGCCGAAGGCCAAGGAGCTGCGCCCGGTGGCCGAGAAGCTCATCACGCTGGGCAAGCGCGGTGGCCTGCATGCGCGCCGCCAGGCTTTCGACCAGCTGCGTGACGAGACCATCGTCGCCAAGCTGTTCGATGCCCTGGCCGGCCGCTACAAGACGCGCTCGGGCGGTTACACCCGCGTGCTGAAGGCCGGCATGCGCTACGGCGATGCCGCCGACATGGCGGTGATCGAGCTGGTTGACCGTGACGTGTCCGCCAAGGGCAAGGATTCCGGTCCGCGCCCGGAAGTGGCCGCTGAGGACGAGGGCGAGGCGTAATCCTCCCCTTTCCTGGGAACGAATAGAAAAAGGCAGGCCGCTGGGCCTGCCTTTTTTGTTGGAAGATCTCTTGGGTAAAGAATGCCGCCTTTTTTGAAGTGAGGCTTGGCGTTCTGATTCAGACGACGCGGCTATGGCGCTCCGTCATCGGAACGCGAGGGGCTGCCCCTCCGGCGGCATTCCAACACTGCTTCGCGGCGCTGGAACCTTTGCCGCCTTCGCCCAAAAAACTTTTGGATGTTTTCAGATTGGCTTGTGGGCCTTGTCCAACAGGCGGGCGAAGAAGCCTTTCTTTTTCTCGGGCTTCGGGGCGGCCTTCTGCGCCTCATCCGCCGCCAGCTTGGCCTTGTGCTTCATCCATTCATCCAGGGACTTGCCCGCCTTCCTGGCGCGCTCCTGCTCATAGGCCAGCTGGCCCTTGCTGAGTTTCTTTTCGGTCGTCGTGCTCATCAGTCTCTCCAAATCTGGGCCAAGCCTAGCTTGCCGACCGGAAATTTCAACCGGGGTCAGGCGCTGTTGCGCCTTGCCAGCAGCGCACGTTCCAGCACACCCAGCGCGGCATAGATCACGATGCCCGTGCCCCCCAGCAGCAGCAGTGCGGCGAACATGCGTGGAATCTGCAGCCGGTAGCTGGCCTCGATAATCTGCCAGGCCAGCCCCGAGGCGAACCCGCCCGACCCGGCCACGAACTCCGCCACCACCGCCCCCACCAGCGCCAGCGTGCCCGCCAGCCGCAGCCCGGTAAGAAAATAGGGCAGCGCATAGGGCAGAGAGAGCTGGAACAGGATCTGCCAGCGCGTCGCCCCGTTCAGCTTGAACAGGTCCAAAAGCTCCGGCGGTGTCGCGGCCAGCCCGGCCGCGGTGTTGGAGAGGATGGCGAAGAAGGCGGTGATCACCGCGCAGGCCACCAGCGCCAGAAAGGGCTGGCCCACCCAGATGACGATCAGCGGCGCGATGGCGACAATCGGCGTCACCTGCAGCACCACCGCCCAGGGGTGGATGGCGGCGCGAAACAGCGCGCTCGCCGCCATCGCCACCGCCAGGAACACCCCCAGAAGGGTGGAGACCAGCAAGGCCGCCAGCGTCACCGCCAGGGTGGAGAGCAGCCCCGCCCCCAGAATGGCCCGGGCATCGAACAAAGCCTGCAAAATCGCGAGCGGCCCCGGCACCACATAGCTCGGCGTATCCGTCACCCACACCGCCCCCTGCCAGAGGGCGAGCGCGATCAGCCCGAAGGCGAAGGGGGCGATCCGTTCCATGCTCTTGTTCATGCCGGCATGATCCGCTGGAGGCTGGCGGTGATCTCGCAGACCAGCGCATGATAGGCAGGGCTGTTACGCCGTGCCGGCCCGTCCGGCAGGTTGGGCGTCAGTTCGGCGGCAATGCGCCCGGGGCGCGGTGTCATCACCAGGATGCGGTTGGCGAGATAGGCGGCCTCGTAGATGGAGTGGGTCACGAACACCACCGTCTTGCCCGTGCGCCGCCACAAGGCCAGCAGGTCATCCTGCAATTTGTGGCGGGTGAACTCGTCCAGCGCGGCGAAGGGCTCGTCCATCAGCAGCAGCGCGGGCTCGGACACCAGGGCCCGGGCGATGGACACGCGCATGCGCATGCCGCCGGAAAGCCCTTTCGGCCGGGTCTGGGTAAAACCTTCCAGCCCCACCTGCGCCAGGGCGGCCTGAACGCGCGGCTGCGCCTCTGCCCAGCTCACCCCCCGCAGGCGCAGCGGCAGATACACGTTTTGCGCCGCATCCGCCCAGGGCAGCAGCGTGGGGTCCTGGAAGACATAGCCGATCTCGCCCGGTGCTGGCTTCCCGGCATGGCCCCAACCGATGCTGCCGCTGGACGGCGCCTCAAGCCCCGCAAGCAGCCGCAGCAGCGTGGATTTGCCGCAGCCCGAGGGCCCCAGCAGCGCCACGAAACTGCCGGGGGCGATCTCGGCGGTTATATCCTCCAGCGCCTGGGTGCCGTTGCTGAAGTTCTTCGCAACCTGGCGCAGCGCGAACATCAATTCTGCCGCGGCCGGCCGTGATCGACAAATTGCAGCGTATAGGCGGATTTATAATCCATGGATTTGTCGTACATCCCGGCTGCCACCATCTGGTTGAAGAAACTCGCCCAGCGTGCATCGGTCATGGCGTAGATGCCGAGCGTCTTGGTGTCCCCGGACTCGACAATCCCGCGCTGCTTCAGCTGCTCATAGCCAAATTGCAGCAGCCCGTCCGTCATGTCCGGGTTGGCGGCCTTGATGGCGGCGAAGGCGGGCTTGGGGTCCTTGTAGAGAAAATCGTACCAGCCCTGGGTGGAAGCATCGATGAAGCGCTGCACCAGCGCCGGGTTCTCCTTCACCATCTTGTCGCTGGTGGCGAGCAGGCTGGCATAGCCGTTGAACCCGGCATCCGGCAGGGCCAGCACCACGGGCCAAACGCCTGTGGCCTGATGCACGAGGTAGGGCTCGGAGGTCACATAGGCTTCCTGGATATCCTGCTTGTTGGTCAGGAAGGGCGCGAGCGAGAAGCCATAGGGGCGCAGCTGCGAATCCGTGTAGCCGTATTTGGATTTGAGGTAGAGCCACCAGCTCGCCCGCGTATCGGTGGACACCGCGATGGGCTTGCCCTTGATGGTCTCGAAGCTGTCATGGCCCTGGCCGGGATGGGCGATCAGGCAGTCCGGGTCTTTCTGGAACCCGGCGGCCACCACCTCGTAGGGAATTTGCTCTTGCGCGAAATTCAGCGCCAGGAAGGCATTCGAGGTGATGTCGAAATCCAGCTTGCCGGAGACCAGCAGCTGTGCGGTGTTCACCTGCGGCCCGCCCTGATAGATGGTCACATCCAGCCCGGCTTTCTGGTAAAGCCCTTCGGCCAGCGCCTCGTAATAGCCGCCATATTCGGGCTCGGCGACCCAATCCAGCCCGAAGCTGATCTTGTCGGCGGCGCGGGCGGCGGGGGCGAAGGCGGTGATCGCGGCGGTGACGGCACAGGCAAGGCGGAGCGGGCGGAACATGCGGGCAACTCCTAACGCTTGAGATAAAGACCAAGACCTGCCAACCCGGCGAAACAGGCCGGGCAGGGCCATGAAAGGTACGCATTACCATGGGCGAAGCCAGGATCAAGGCGGGAGTATGGGTGTCGGCGGCGCTGCGGCTGGGCATGCTGGACAACAAGCCGGGCGTGGTGGTCCGCAAGGGCGATGCCGATGCCGGCGGCGTGCTGGTGAAATTATACGGGCGCACGGGCAGCATGGTGCTCAGCCAGTTCCGCGACATGGCGGGCGAGCTGGCCTGGATGCGCGCCACCGGCCCGGCGCCGGTGAGCGAGCAGGTGGCGGATGACTACATCGCCAAGCAGCTCAGCTACGACCCTGATCTCTGGGTACTGGAATTCGACGCGCCGGATTACCTGCCGCCCTTCGAGGGGAAGATTGTTTAGAGCCTGATCGCTTGAGGATGGCGCGCCCTTGCGCGGCAACCGAAGGCGTGAATCAGCCTCTTATCAAAGAGCCTGATCGGTTGAGGTTGACGCGCTTGCTGTGCGCGATTGCCCCACCAGCGTAACTTTTGGTCAAGCTCAATGTGAAGTGTAAACAAAGTGGATGAATAAAAACTCATTATGAAATGCACACAAATTACATTAATAAACACACCGCTTGTTTCGAACGCCACGTCGACAAATACATACTCACAGCAAGTCAGACTGTAATGGGACCGTGAAGCACGGGCCCAGGATGTCGGCTACGACTCCTGTGTGCGGCGGATAAGTTAATCTCGTGCAGGTGCGTGTTTGGATCGAGATCGATCAACCCAAAAATAGCAGGAGATTTGGATGACTCCATTCAAAACATTGCGTGTGATTGCCCTCGGCGGAGTTGCCGCCATGGTGCTCGCGATCGGCCCGGGATTGGCACAGACAACAACAACCGTCATGTCGGGCTTCAGCGGATCGACCCCGTCATCGGTCGCAGGATGTCCTTATATTGTCTGGCGCCTTGCCAACGATCCCGGCGGTCGTATCCACGGCATGGCATATTATTCAGACCTGACCGGCCTCAGCACCGTGACGGGCGAGCGAGACGCGAACGGTAACTTCATGCTTGATGTGACACCGAGCAGCGTCGGCGCGGGGCCGTCCGGCAAGGTCTCGGGCACCGTCGCCCAGAACGGTGCGATCAACGCCACAATGGTCGGGAAGGGCTGCGCGAATATGAAGGCGATGATCAACCCGATGACGGATCTGAACCAGATGGGGGTTGGCGGCTGACATATCGCGGGTTCGCCTCATCGCAATATGAGTTCCGAAGAGGGGCGCAGATCTAGCGTAAACTGGCCCAACCTGGGCATGAAACGGTTGCTGGCTCCACGAAGCAGACCGTCTCGAGACCACCCTCTTCGGCCCTCCAAGATGGGCTTGCCGTCTAAGGACATTCCGCCGCCAGAATCTCATCGGCTTCATTCGGCGCGCTCACCTTGCGCCCCAGCATCCCGCCCATCCCCTTCGCCACTTCAATCGAGTGCTCATACTGGCAAGGCTTCGCCAAATGATCTTCGCTATTGAAAAAATCCCTGCGTGGATAAAGACTCTCCCCCGGCAAGCTCAGAAACCCCGCCCCATAAACCTGCCGCACAGCCGCCCTCGCACCGTCTGAAATCCGAGCATCGGCAAAATCCGCCGGCCAGCCGCCAATCACAATCACGCCGTTCGCCCGCTCCTGCGCCACGAAGTGCGCGATCAGATTTGTGCCATACCCGTCCTCAATCTCCGCCGCCGTGGGTTCCGTTCGGGCTGGGCCTAAGAGCAGCGCCTCATCCGCCTCCGCCAGATCATTATCCACCCGGTCGCCCTCGACATCATATTCCGCCGCCAGCATTCCCGCCGCGCTATGCATATGCAGCGCCGCCAGCGGCATCTCCGCCAACGCCTCCAGCCCATCGCCGAGCGTGCAGCAGAACAACGCCCCCAACACCCGCCCCGGCGGCAGGCGCAACAGCATCGCCCGGTCCTGCCGCAGCAGCAGCGCCCCATCCACCAGCGCGCGATATTGCGCCCCGGTCATCGCATATTGCTCAAGCTCCATCGGCATATAAACCACATCGCCCGCATGCAGCGCGGGCGCATAGCGGGCGAACATCTCATCCAGCCCAATTCCCACCGCGATCCCCGCATTCTCGCACGCCAGCCCCAGCATCGGTCCCATCACCGCGCAGCTATGCGAAAAAGGCCCGTTGGAGCCTGCGAGAATCACCAGCTTGGGCGAGGGCAGGGCGGCAAGCCGCGCGGTTTTCTGCGCCATCTCCAACCGCAACGGTTCCAGCGAAAGCGGCCGCTCCAGCACCAGCCCGCACAACGCCAGGTACAGCGCCACCGAGCCCAGCGCGCAAACCAGCAACCGGCGCATCAGAACTGGAAATAGAGAAACGGAATCGCCGCGGGCGCGAAAAACAAGGCCTGCAGGCTGAAGGCAATGCTCGCCACCAATGCCACCTCCCGCCGCCTTTTGCCCATGCTGTGCAAATCCGGCAGGCAGAGGGCGATGAACCAGCCCAGCGCCAATAGCAGCGCCCCCTGCGGCAGGCTCATGCTGCGCGCATCGCCCAGCCAGGGCAGCACCGGCACCACATGGCCGAGTCCGGGCAGCATCGGTGCCAGCATCGCGGGCACCGCCAGTCCGTTCAGCCCGAACAGCCCCCGGTACATCGCCAAGGCCGCGCCAAAATTCTGCGCCCGGAACGGCACCCAGGCCAGCAGCACCGCCAGCAGCGTGATGCCCCAGGAGAGGCGGCGCGGCAGCGCCAGCCGCAGCCTCTTGCTCCAGCCATGCACCACCAGAAACACCCCGTGCAGCCCGCCCCAGAGCAGAAACCGCCACGCCGCCCCATGCCACAATCCGCCGAGCAGCATGGTGAGCATCAGGTTCCTGACCCGCTTGCCCTCGCCCTGCCGGTTCCCGCCCAGCGGGATATAGAGATAATCCTTCAAAAAACCGCTCAGCGTGATGTTCCAGCGCCGCCAGAACTCGCTGATGTCGCGGGCCTGATAGGGCGAGCGGAAATTGAGGGGAAAACTGATCCCGAACAGCCGCGCCAGCCCGATCGCCATGTCCGAATAGCCGGAAAAATCGAAATAGATCTGCAAGCCATAGGCCAGCAGCGCCACCCAGGCCTCGATGAGCGAAATCGCATCCCCCCGCCCGGCGGCGGCGAAACCGGGGTCGGCAAAACGCGCCAGCCCATCCGCCAGCACGATCTTCTTAGCGAGACCCAGCAGGAAGAGTTCCGCGCCCGCCGCCAGCCTGGCCTGCACATCAAGGCGCGGCGCCAGCGTGGCCAGCTGCGGCAGGATATGGCGGGGCCGCACGATCGGCCCTGCGATCAGATGCGGGAAGAAGGCGATGAAGCAGGCATAATCCAGAAAGGGCGGGGGCTTCACCTCGCCCCGGTAGCTGTCCACCAGAAACATGATTTGCTGGAAGGTGAAAAAGCTGATGCCCAGCGGCAGGGCCAGCCCCGGCCCCGCCACGCCGAACAGGCCGGCGAGAAACCCGCCATATTTGAACACCCCCAGCAGCCCGAGATTGAACCCAAGCCCCGCCACCAGCCAGGCTTTGCGCCGCTTGGCCCGGGCCATCAGCCAGGCGGCGCAAAAATTCACGATGATGGAGGCCAGCAGCAAGGCCAGCATCGGCGGCTTCCACCAGGCATAAAACACCAGGCAGCACCCCAGCAGCCACCACAGCGCATCATCACGCCGGCGCCCCAGGACCAAGAATCCGCCCAAAGCCAGCGGCAGAAAGCCCAGAATGAACAGCCTGCTGTTGAAGAGCAATTATTACGGCTCGTTAAGGTTGTTAATTCGTTGCTTAACCCAGCCTTGTTCCCCCGGCAATTGGCCCTGCGGCTTTGCGATGCTATAGCGCCGCGCCACTCACATAATGAGAGGCGGATTTCCAATCCGGCTCTAATGGGTTCCTGATGAACGAGACGCCGACCATACACCCCGCTTTGCTCCCCGCCGGCCTTGCCGATGTGCTGCCGCCGGAGGCTGAACGGCAGGCGCGCTCCGCCGAAGCGATCATGGATTGCTTCGCTGCCCACGGCTACCAGCGCGTCACCCCGCCTTTGCTGGAGTTCGAGGACTCCCTCTTCGCCGGGTCCGGCGCCGCCACGGCGGAGCAGACCTTCCGGCTGATGGACCCGGAGAGCCAGCGCATGATGGGGCTGCGCGCGGACACCACGCCGCAGATCGGCCGCCTCGCCACCAGCCGTCTCGCCAGCGCCCCGCGCCCGCTGCGCCTGGCCTATTGCGGCCCGGTGCTGCTGGTGCGCGGCACCCAGATGCAGCCGGAGCGCCAGCTTTCCCAGGCCGGGATCGAGCTGATCGGCAACGACACGGCGGCGGCGGATGCGGAGATCATCCTCACCGCCATTGCCGCCTTGGGCGCCCTGGGGCTGAAGGATCTGTCCATCGACCTCACCATCCCCCGGCTGGTGCCCACGCTGCTGGACTCGATTCCGGCGCATCAGCGCCCCGCCTTGGCCCATGCGCTGGACCGCAAGGATTCCGCCGCCGTGGCCGAGCTGGGCGGGCCGCAGACCAAGCTGCTGCAGAGCTTGCTGGATGCCAGCGGCCCCGCCGCCCGCGCCGTGCCCGCTTTGCTGGCGGCCGGCCTGCCGGAGGCCGGGCGTGCCCAGGCCGAACGCCTGGCCGAGGTGGTGGCGGCCGTGCAGGCGGTGCTGCCCGGGCTGCAACTCACCGTCGACCCGGTGGAGTTCCGCGGCTATCGCTACCATACCGGCATCAGCATGACGATTTTCGCCACCGGCCAGCCAATGGAGCTGGGGCGCGGCGGGCGTTATCTCTGCGGCGATGCCGAGCCCGCCACCGGCATCACGCTCTATCCTGACAGCATCATCCGCCTCGCCCCGCCCGTGGCGCTGCGCCCGCGCCTCTATCTGCCGCACGGCGCCAGCCCGCTTCAGGCTGAAGCCGCGCGGGCCCAGGGCTTTGCCACCGTGCCGGGGCTTGCACCGCATCGCGTACCGGGCGATGAAGCCCGCCGTCTCGGCTGCTCCCATCTGTTATTGAACGGCGTCATAACCGCGCTTGCCTGAATAGGATTCTGTAATGACCAATGTGACGATCATCGGTGCCCAGTGGGGCGACGAGGGCAAGGGCAAGGTTGTGGACTGGCTGGCCAGCCGCGCCGATGTCGTGGTGCGCTTCCAGGGCGGGCATAATGCCGGGCACACGCTGGTGGTGGGCAACCAGACCTACAAGCTCTCGCTGCTGCCCTCCGGCGTGGTGAGCGGCAAGCTCGGCATCATCGGCAATGGCGTGGTGGTGGACCCGAACGCTTTGCTGGCCGAGATCGAGCGCGTCAGCGCCCAGGGGCTGAAGGTGACACCCGAGACGCTGCGCATCGCCGACAACGCGCCGCTGATCCTGCCTTTGCACGCAGCGCTGGACGCCGCCCGCGAGACCGCGCGCGGCGAGCGCAAGATCGGCACCACCGGGCGCGGCATCGGCCCGGCCTATGAGGACAAGGTGGCGCGCCGCGCCATCCGCATCTGCGACCTCGCCGAGCCGGACACGCTCTCCGCCAAGCTGGATGAGCTGCTGCTGCACCACAACACCCTGCTGGCCGGGCTTGGCGCGCCGACCTTCAAGAAGGACGAGCTGCTGGCCAACCTGCTGGCGCTGGCGCCCAAGCTGCTGCCCTTCGCCGAGCCGGTGTGGGAGCGCCTGGCCGAGGCCAAGGCCAGGGGCGAGAAAATCCTGTTCGAGGGCGCGCAGGCGGTGATGCTGGATGTCGATCACGGCACCTATCCGTTCGTCACCTCCTCCAACACCGTCGCCAGCACGGCGGGTTCGGGCAGCGGCATGGGGCCGGATGCGGTGGGCCGCGTGCTCGGCATCGCGAAAGCCTATTGCACCCGCGTCGGCTCCGGCCCGTTCCCGACCGAGCTGCATGACGAGACCGGCCAGCTGCTCGGCGAGCGCGGCCATGAGTTCGGCACCGTCACCGGCCGCAAGCGCCGCTGCGGCTGGTTCGACGCCGCGATGGTGCGCCAGGCGGTGAAGGTGGGCGGCATCCAGGGCCTGGCTTTGACCAAGCTGGATGTGCTGGACGGCTTCAAGGAGCTGAAACTCTGCACCGGCTACACCATCAACGGCCAGATCTACCGCCATCTGCCCGCCGCCATGTCGGCCCAGGCGGCGGCGCAGCCGGTTTATGAGGTGATGGAAGGCTGGAGCGAGAGCACGCGCGGCGCGCGCAGCTGGGCGCAACTCCCGGCGGCGGCGATCAAATACGTCAAGCGCATCGAGGAGCTTGTGGAAGCGCCGGTGACGCTGCTCTCCACCAGCCCGGAGCGCGACGACACCATCCTGATGCAGGACCCGTTTGCCGGCTGAACCGCAAGCCCGCGCCGCCATGAACCCGCTGGACCTGCTGGACAGGCTGGTTGGCCTCATCGCGCGGCTGGGCTTGAGCGAATCCTTTATCCGTTTCGGTATCGTCGGCACGCTGGGTTTCGTGTGGGATACCGGAACGGTCTATATCCTGCGCAATGTCACCAATCTCTATGTCGCGGGCACGTGCAGCTTTCTTGTCGCCGCGACGCTGAACTGGATCATCAACCGGCTCTGGACCTTCCGGCATGTGCAGCACGCCGCCGCGCATGTGCAATGGGCGAAATTCATCGTGGCGAATGCCGTTGGCTTCGTGGTGAATCGCGGCGCCTTCTTCCTGCTGGTGGCGTTGTCCCCGCTGGTGGTGAAGCACCCTGTCATCGGCATCGCCGCCGGGTCCGCCGCCGGGCTGGTCTTCAATTATTTTCTTTCAAAACGTTTCGTCTTCGGATAGATAAATTAAAAGTAATAAACCGTTAGTATAGCAACCAAGGGAGGTTGCCGATGGTTGAGGTGCGCGCTGGCGGGCCCCCGCAGGCTGAGTTTTGCTTCAATTCACAACCTTACGTTGAAGACTCCGCGCCCCAGGCCGGGCAGGCCTGGCTGCTGCCGCTGGCGGATATACTGGCGATCATGGCGCTGCCGCTGCTGGGCGCATTGCTGCGCCAGGAGGATGAGACGTTTTCGCGCTATCTGCTCTTCTGGGCCGTATTGGCGCTGTGCGCGGTGGGGCTCACCGCGTCTCATGGCGGCTACGCGCCGGGCCGGCGCTGGGGCCGGGGGGGCACCGCCGCCATCTGCTTCCTGGCCACCGGCGTGGCGCTGCTGGGGCTGGCGGTGCTCTTGAACCATTCCGGCATTCTGCTGCGGCGCTGGACGCTGCCAGACCTCGCCGCCACGCCTGTGCTGCTGCTCTCCATGCGCGCCGTGCAGCCCGCCCGCGCCGCTGCCGCAGCCCCCTCCAACCCCGGCGGCACGCTGGTGGTGTGCTACGACCGCTGCCCGGGCGATCTGGGCCAGGCGCTGGCGCAGCAGCAACTGCCCGCGCGCATTGCCGGGGTGCTGTATCTCGCCGCCCTGCGCGAGGCCGGCGGCTGGCCGGAACTGCGCGATGCCGCGGAGCTGCTGCACAGCCTTGCCGTCCAGCCCGTGCAGAATGTGGTGTTCGTGCATCATCCCGCGCTGGACGCCTTCGGCACCGCGCCGCACCGTGAATTATTGCAGGAGCTGCTGGCCTATCCGGCGCGGATCTGGCTGGCCTTCGACCTGTCCGCCAACCTGCCGGACATGCTGCGCGCCCGCACCGGCGGCTGCAAGCTGGTGCCGGTGGCGACGGATGATCTCATCACCTCCCGCCATGCGGTGAAGCGCGGGTTCGATATCTTGGTCGCGTCCCTGCTGCTGCATCTCTGCACCCCGCTGCTGGTGCTGCTGGCTTTGCTGGTGCGCCTGAGCGGCCCGGGCCCGGTGGTCTTCCGGCAGAACCGCATCGGCGCGCAGGGGCGGCCCTTTACGGTGCTGAAATTCCGCACCATGCGCCATGAGCCCGGCTCAGCCTTCGCCCAGGCCAAGCCGGAGGATGCGCGGGTGACGCGGATCGGCCGCTTTCTGCGCCGCACCTCGCTGGATGAGCTGTTGCAGCTGATCAATGTCATATGCGGCGAGATGTCGCTCGTCGGGCCGCGCCCGCACGCGCCGGAGACCACGGTGGAGGGCATCAGCTTCGAGAGCGCGCTGAAACTCTACCGGCTGCGCCACAGGGTGAAGCCCGGCATCACCGGGCTGGCGCAGGTGCGCGGCCAGAGGGGCGAGACCCGGCATCTCCCGGCGCTGGAGCGCCGGCTCGCCAGCGACCTTGAATATATCCAGACCTGGTCCGTGGGGCTGGATATGCTGATCCTGCTCCGCACCCTGCCGGTGCTCCTTGGCCACGCCAATGCAGGCTGAGGCGCCGCGCCTGCTCTCAGGGCGGCGGCCGCCGCCGGGCGCCTATGACGCGGATATCATCATTCTCTGCCTGGGGCGGCTTGCGCAAACCAAGGCCGCCATCGCCTCCGCCCTGGCGCAGCAAGGCGGGCGGTTTCATGTCTCGGTGCTGGATCAGGGCTCAGGTCCGCAGATGCTGCATGAGCTGGGGCTGAGCTTCGGCAAGGCGCCGCATTTCGCGCTGTATGGCGCTTCGGCCAATCGCGGCGTGGCCGCCGGGCGCAACATCCTGGCCTCGCTCGGCCATGGGCGCGTTCTGGTGGGGCTGGATAATGATGCGCGCTTCGCGGATGCCGCGGTGGTGGCGGGCGCGGTGCGGCGTTTCGAGACAGCCCCCGAACTCGGCGCCATCGGCTTCTGCATCCTGGCTGCGGACGGGCAGGGGCCGGACCTGACCAGCTGGGGCTACCCCAAGGCGATGCTGGCGCGCTACCGCGCCCGGTTCGAGAGCACGCGCTTCGTCGGCGCCGGGCATGCCATCCGCCGCGCCGCCTGGGAGTCGGTGGGCGGCTATGACGAGAGCTTCTTCTTCGCCTGGGAGGAATATGATTTCTGCCTCGCCGCCATCGCGCGCGGCTGGCGGGTTTTTTATGAGGGCCGGCTGGCGGTCATTCACGCCCCCGCGCCGGAGGCCCGCTGTCATTGGCAAGGGGCAAGGATGACGCATTTCGTCCGCAACCGCCTCATCATCGGCCGCAAATGGCGGCAATCCTGGCTGGGGCTTGCCCCGCGCATCCTGGGCTATGGGCTGATCGCGGCGCGGCATGGCTGTTTCGGCGCGGCGTGGGAGGGGTTCAAGCAGGCCTGGGCCGCGCCGATCCCCGCTCCGCGCAAAATGCCGGGGCCGATGCGCCATTATCTGAAAATGAACGAAACCCGCCATCGCGGCGCGCTGTTCACACGCCTGCGGCTGGAGCTGCTCAGCCGCCTTCCGGCTTGAAGCGTTCCGCCGCCAGCGGGTGATGCGCCTGCACCAGCTTCTGCAGCCGCGCCGCCAGCACATGGGTATAGATTTCGGTGGTGGCGATGTCGGCATGGCCGAGCAGTTTCTGCAATGCCCGCAAATCCGCCCCATGCGCCAGCAGATGCGAGGCAAAGGAATGGCGCAGCACATGCGGGGAGAGCCTGGCCGGGTCCAGCCCCGCCTCCAGCGCGGCCTGTTTCAGCAGCAGCGCGAAACCCTGGCGGGTCATCGGCTGGGCCGGGTCGCGCCCGGCGAAGAGATAGCGCGCCTTGGCCGGGGAGGCGGCGCGCAAGGCGGCGGCGGCGTGGCGGGCCGCGTCCGAGAGCGGGATCATCCGCTCCTTGCCGCCCTTGCCCTTCACCAGCAGCATCATCGCATCGGTCGTCAGCGCCCCGGCGCGCAGGGAGAGCATCTCCATCACGCGCAAGCCCGTGGAATAGAGGATCTCCAGCCCCGCCTGCGCTTTAAGCCCCGGCAGCCCCTCCATGTCCTTCGCGGCCTCCAGTAGCGCCTCCACCTCGCTCTCGCTCAGATATTTCGGCAAGGCTTTGGGGAGTTTCGGTGCGCTGATCTCGGCGGCGGGGTTGTCCGCGCGCGCCCCTTCGCGCAGCAGAAAGAGGTAGAACTGCTTCAGCGCGGAGAGCCGGCGCGCCTGCGTTCTCGCCGCCATGCCGCTGCTGCCCAGGCTCTGCATATAGGCCGCGATATCCGCCGCGCCGGCACCGGAAAGCGCCTTGCCGCGCCCCAAAAACGCGGAGAAATCGTCAAGATCCGCCTGATAGGCCGCCAGCGTATTGGCCGCCGCCCCGCGCTCCGCGGCCAGCATTTCCAAAAAGGCTTCCACGCGGCTATCGGGCTCTAACGTCATCCTGCGCCATGTGATAAGCCTCCGCGCCGATGTCACTCAATAGTCAAACAGCTCCGGACGCCCCGCGCAGCATCGTGCTGGTCGGCCTCATGGGCGCGGGCAAGACCGCCATCGGCAAGCGCCTGGCAGCCCAGCTCGGCCTGCCGTTTTACGATGCCGATGAGGAAATCGAGCGCGCGGCGGGCATGAGCATCGCCGAGATTTTCAAGACCCATGGCGAGCCTGCCTTCCGCGCCGGGGAGAAACGGGTGATCCAGCGCCTGCTCGATACGGGCCGCATCGTGCTGGCCACCGGCGGCGGCGCCTTCATGGACGAGCAGACCCGCGCCGCCATCCGCCAGCGCGCCACCTCCGTCTGGCTGCGCTGCCCCATCCCCGTGCTGGTGCAGCGCACCGCCGGGCGTACCCATAGGCCGTTGCTCAACGCGGGCAACCCGGCCGAGATTCTGGAAAAGCTTTCCGCCCTGCGCAGCCCCGTCTATGCGTTGGCGGATATCATCGTCGACGGATCAGAGGACCCTCCGCACGTGACCACCGCCAATGTCGCCCGCGCCATCGAGAGCTACCAGGCGCCCCGCCGGGTTGAGGTGAAGCTCTCCCAGGCCAGCTATGACGTGCTGATCGGCCAAGGGCTGCTGGCCCGCGCCGGGGCGCTGATGGCCCCGCTGCTGCCCCAGCCGCGCTGCTTCATCGTCACCGATGAGCGTGTCGCCAAGCTGCATCTGAACACCCTCATGGCCAGCCTGGATGAGGTCGGCATCGCGCATGAAAGCTTCATCGTGCCGCCGGGCGAGGCGTCCAAGAGTTTCTCGTCCTGGCAGAGCCTGATGGAGGATTTGATCGGCGCGAAGATCGACCGCAAGACCACGATCATCGCGCTGGGCGGCGGCGTGGTCGGCGACCTCGCCGGCTATGCCGCGGCCTCGGCCATGCGCGGCGTGCCCTTCGTGCAGATTCCCACCACCTTGCTCGCCCAGGTGGACAGCTCCGTCGGCGGCAAGACCGGCATCAACTCCGTCCATGGCAAGAACCTCATCGGCGCCTTCCACCAGCCGCTGCTGGTGCTGGCCGATACCGGCGTGCTGGACACGCTCCCCGCCCGCGAGCGCGCCTCGGGCTATGCCGAGATCGTCAAGGCCGGGCTGATCGCCGATGCCAGCTTCTATGAGTGGTGCGAGGCGCATGCGGTCTCCATGCTGGCCGGCGACAAGGAGGCCCTGGCCCAGGCCATCGAACATGCCGTGCGCTTCAAGGCCCGCGTGGTGGGCGATGACGAGCGCGAGACCAAGCCGAATGACGGCCGCGCTTTGCTCAATCTCGGCCACACCTTCGCCCATGCGCTGGAGGCCGAGACCGGCTATGGCAATGGCTTGCTGCATGGCGAGGCGGTGGCCACCGGGCTGGTGCTGGCCGCGCATCTCTCCGCCGCGCTGGGTTTGGCGCCGCAGGAGGATACGCCGCGCATCGCCCAGCATCTCGCCGGGACCGGCCTGCCCACGCGCATCAAGAACCTGCCGGCCGAGCATCTGCTGGCGCATATGAAGCTGGACAAGAAGATGCGCGGCGGCAAGCTGCATTTCGTGCTGACGCGCGGCATCGGCCGGGCCTTCACCAGCAGCGACGTGCCCGAAGACGCCGTGCGCGCCACCCTGCTCGCCAACGGCGCGGTGTAAGTTTTAAAAGTTTTTGGGGGTGTGGGGGCTTTTTGCAAAAAGCCCCCACTTGAAACGTCTGATTTTTTAAGACTGCGCGTCCGGCGAGAGCACCATGCAGCCGGTCGGCCCGCCGGAGAGGCGGTTGCAGGCGGTCACCGCCTCGTCATGTTGCAGCCCCACGAAGCGGGCGCGGTATTTTACCCCGCCCCCCGTGTGGACGGTCATCACCATCGGCTGCGCCTTCATCAAGATATTGGCGCCGGTCAGCTCCGCCATGCCCAGTGCCGCCTTGGCGTTGGAGGAGCTGTCATACGCGCCCACCTGAATGCCCCAGCCATGCCCGCCGGAACTGAAGGACACGCTCTGCACCGCCGGCGTTTCGGCCATGGCGGGGGGAATGAGGGCGAAATTATGCGGGCTGGGGGCGGGCGGCGGCGCGGGCAGATTGGTGCTGGCCACCACCACCGGCGCGGCCTGCACCATTGGCGGCGGCGGGGGCAGGGCGCTCGGGGTGTAGACTGACGAAGCGGATGCCATCTGCACGGGCGCGGGCTGTGCCACCGGGGCAGCCTGTATGGGCGGCGGGGGCTGAAGGGAGGCGGTCTGCACCGGCGCGTTCTGGGCGGCGGCGCTCTGGGCCTGCTCGCTCTCAATCTGCGCCACCTGGGGCATGATGGAGGAGATCGGCACCGTGACCGGCGCGGGGCCGCTATCGTCATCCGGCACGGAAACCGGCGCCAGCGAGGCGATCTGAACCGGCGCGGAAAGCTGCGAGGGGCTCGGCGCCTCGGGGGTGAAGCCGCTCGGCAGAATGCCGCCACCCTGGCCCATGGGCTCGGTGTTCAGCGCCAGCTCATCGGCGGCGGAGCGGCGCTGCGGATAATAGCCGTCGATATTGGGGGCGATCATCGCGACATAGTTGATCGTCTCGTCCGGCAGCGGGCGGTTGTCATTGATGAAGGAATCCAGCCGCCCCGGCCCGGCATTATAGGCGGCCAGGAACCCCGGCGAGCCATAGACCTGGTACATCTCATGGATATACGCCGCCCCGGCCATGATGTTGTCGAGGGGGTTGAACGGGTCGTCGCCCAGGCCGTAGCGCTGCGCCATCTCCTGGTAGGTGCCGGGTTCGAGCTGCATCAGCCCCATGGCCCCGGCGGCGGAGACGATAAGCTGCCCGCCGCTATATTCATGCCCGCCGGATTCCACGCGCATCACCTGCCGGATCCACATCGCCGGCACGTCGAAATGCGCGGCGGCGATGTTGATATAAGGCCCCCACGGGTCGCCGGGTGGGCCGGGCGGGTTATAATTATGCGCGGCATGCGCCAGGTAATAGGCCGTGGTTTCCCCCGCATAGCGCGAGCCGCCGCCGCTCGCGCAGGCCGAGAGCAGCGCCAGGCCGGCACAGCCCGCCATGAGACCGGGTTTCAGCCACGCGGTTTGCCGAACAAAGCGACTGGCTAGAATTCTGGTTGAACCCAAGGTTAGAAGCCTCCACGCAGCCTGTCCGCCATCACGTTGCGGTGTTTCGCTCAATGATGGCTTAAGAAAGGCGTCGTAACGTCTTAAGCTAGCATAAAACTCAGGGCAAGAAAAACCTGCCCCCGGCGCCAGGGCGGCTGGGCGTGAGTCGGGTGTTCATCAATCCGGGCGGATTGCATGCCGGGTGCTACCGGAACAATGCCCGGCCGTGCTAGCAAGGCCCCATGCGCTGTTCACGCCCTGCTTTCCTGGCCTGTTTGAGTCTGTTGGCGGGGTGCGCTGCCTCGCGCCCCGTGGCGCAGCAGGCGCCCGACCCGGCGCAAGGGGGCGCCTACACGGCGAAGGTGCTTTCCATCCGGCCGGTTTCGGCGGGGGTGGCCCTGCCACAGGTGATGCAGATTCTGGGGGCGCCGTCCGCCGCCACGCCCGCCCCGGCGCAGGAGATCGTGGTGCAACTGCCTGACGGCTCGGTGAAATCCCTGGTGCCGCCGCCGGGTGCTACGCCCGCCGCGCTGGCCCCCGGCGCGCAGGTGGTCATTACCGAAACCCCGCAGATGCGAATCATCGCGCGCTAACCCTCTGGCGGCTTGTCGCGAAACTCATTGAAAAGCTTCATGAAATCCGCTGTCGCGGGTAAACGTCTTGTCATGAGACGGCGCAGCCGTTGAAGCAACGACCCGGTTCGGGTATCGGCAGCACATGAACATGCGCGCGCCGGATTCAGGCCAGGCTGGAGCCGGCCTCTCGCGAACCGTCCAGTCCTCATCCCTGCCTGTGACGATCGCCGCCTATCTGCCGCCCGATCAGTTCGAGCAGGCCAAGGCCGCGGTCGCGCGCGCCGCGGCGGCCGCCTAAACGCCATGGCCCGCATCGCCTATGTGAATGGGCGTTATGTGCCGCTCACCCAGGCCAGCGTGAATATCGAGGACCGCGGCTACCAGTTCGGCGACGGCATCTATGAGGTGTTCTACGCCTATCGCGGCAAGCTGATCGACGAGGCGCTGCACTTCGCCCGCCTCACCCGCAGCCGGGGCGAGATCGGCCTGACAGCGCCCATGGGCGACGCCGCGCTGCGCATCGTGATCCATGAGCTGATGCGCCGTAACCGGGTGGCGACGGGGCTTGTCTATCTGCAGCTCACGCGCGGCGTGGCGCGGCGCGACCATGCCTTTCCCACCCCCGCGCCGCGCCCGGTGCTGACCCTCATTGTGCGGCCCAAGCCCGAACCGCCGGAGGCGCTTGCCGGCTGGGGCGCGGCCGCCATCACCCTGGCCGATGAGCGCTGGGGGCGCTGCGACATCAAATCCATCAACCTGCTGCCCAATGTGCTGGCACGCGAAGCGGCGAAGCAGGCCGGGGCGCTGGAAGCGATTTTGTTCGATGCGGAGGGCAGGGTGACGGAGGGCGCCTCCAGCTCGGTCTGGATCGTGGGCGCCGATAATGTGCTGCGCACCAGGGCGCTGGACCACCACGTGCTGCCTGGCTGCACCCGCGCGGCGTTGCTGGAGGATGTGGCGGCGGAGGGCATGGCCTTCCGGGAGGAAGGGTTTTCGCTGGAGGCGCTGCGTGCCGCCCGGGAGATTTTCATCACCAGCGCCACCTCCTTCGTGAAACCCATCACGGCGCTGGATGGCGTGCCGGTCGGCAATGGCGCGCCGGGGCTCATCGCCAGCCGCCTCTCTGCGCGCTATCTTGCGCGGCTGAGAGGAGCCTGAACCCCATGTACAACCCGCCCGCCTTTGCGCAGACCAACCCTGAGGAGATGCAGGCCATCATGCAGGCGGCCTCGCTGCCCGTGCTGGTTTCGCCCGCGCGCGGCGGCGGGTTGCTGGCCACGCATCTGCCGCTGCTGTTCCAGGCGCCGGACCGGCTGGTCGGCCATGTGGCCAAGGGCAATTTCCATTGGCGCGATTTCGACCCGGCGCAGGACTCGCTGGCCATCTTCACGGCGGCGGAGGGCTATGTCAGCCCCTCCTGGTATCCCAGCAAGCAGGAGGGCGGCCGCGTGGTGCCGACCTGGAATTACAGCGTGGTGCACGCCACCGGGCGGCTCTCCATCGTCGAGGAGCCCCAGCCCTTGCTGGAGATCGTGACCGCCCTGACCAGCCGGCATGAGGCAGGCCGGGAGCATTCCTGGCAGGTTGCCGATGCCCCGGCGGATTATATCGCCGGGCAGCTGAAGGGCATTGTCGGGCTGGTGCTGACCATTGCGAAGCTGGAGGGCAAGGCCAAGCTCAGCCAGAACAAGAGCCTGGCTGACCGGGAGGGCGTGATCGCGGGGGCGGCGGCGGAAAACCCGGCCCTGGCGGAGGCCATGAGGCGCCAGCGTTGAGTTCGGGGGGCCGAACCTCACCGCGCCTTCAGGCCTGAAGACGCGGCCTGAGAGGGACGCCCGGGCAAGGCTCGAAAGCCTGTCGCGCTCTAGGCGCGTTGCAGCGCCGCCCGCTTGCGGGGCGCGGGCGCCATGCTGGCCTGCACCGGCGCGGGCTGGGCGGCGCCGGTATTGAACCTGGCCAGCAGGTGCGAGATGGTTTCCGCCTCATGCGCCAAGGTCTGGCTCGCGGCGGCGGCTTCCTCCGCCATGGCGGCGTTGGCCTGGGTCATCTGGTCCATCTGGTTCACGGCGGTGTTCACCTGCCCCAGCCCCACGGATTGTTCCTGTGCGCTGGCCGATGCCTCGCTGATGGCGGTGTCGATTCCCAGGACATGCCCGGCGATGCGGTCGAGGGATTGGCGCGCCTCCGCCACCGATTTCACCCCGGTCGCGACAATCTCGCCGGAGCCGATGA
The DNA here is from genome assembly GCA_035499915.1 of Acidocella sp. Taxonomy (GTDB): domain Bacteria; phylum Pseudomonadota; class Alphaproteobacteria; order Acetobacterales; family Acetobacteraceae; genus Acidocella. The sequence goes on along the minus strand of DATJXU010000226.1, from coordinate 2,098 downwards.
TGAGGGTTTTGATCTCCTTCGCGGCATCGGCCGAGCGCTGGGCCAGGGCGCGCACCTCGGTGGCCACCACGGCAAAGCCGCGCCCGGCATCGCCCGCGCGCGCCGCCTCCACCCCGGCATTGAGCGCCAGCAGATTGGTCTGGAAGGCGATCTCGTCGATCACGCCGATGATATTGGCGATCTTCGCGGAGCTTTCGTCGATCTTGCCCATGGCCTGCACGGCCTTGCCCACCACCTGGTCGGAGCTTTCGGTATCCGCCTTGGCCTTGCCCGCCATGCCGCGCATGCTCGTGGCGTTTTCCGCCGCCTTGCGCATGGTGGCGGTGATCTGTTCCAGCGCCGCCGCGGTCTCTTCCAGGTTCGCCGCCTGGCGTTCCGTGCGCAGGGAAAGCTGCCCGGCGGATTCGTTCACCGCGGCCGAGGTCTGGAGAATGCTCTGCGCCGAGGCGGAGATTTCGCGCAGGGTTTCGCGCAAAGCCGCCACGGCATTGTTGAAATCGCCGCGCAGGCTGTCGATCGAGGGGATCATGGGCTTGCCCAGATGCGCCTGCAGGTCGCCCTGGGCGAGCGCCGCGAGAGCCCGCCCGATCTGCTGGATATTCTCCATGCGCTCCGAGAGGTCGGTGGCGAATTTGATGATTTTCACGACCTTGCCCTGGGTGTCGAACACCGGGTTGTAGCTGGCCTGCAGCCAGACATCGCGCCCGCCTTTGCCAAGGCGGTGATAATCGGCGGAGAAGAACTCGCCCTCATTCAGCCGGCGCCAGAATTGCCCATACTCGGGGCTGGCGGCAAAGCCCGGCTCCACGAACAGCCGGTGATGCTGGCCCTTGATCTCCTCCAGCCGGTAGCCGACGGTGGCGAGGAAATTCTGGTTCGCGTCCAGGATCGTGCCGTCGGGCTTGAAGGTGATGACCGCCTGCGACCGGTTGATCGCGTTCAGCACGCCCAGATCCTCAGTGGCTTTCTCGTGCGCTTGGGTCACATCCAGCGCCAGCTTGATGATTTTTTTGACCTTGCCGCCGCGCCCGCGCACGGGTGTGTAGGAGGCGTGCAGCCATAAATCCCGCCCCCCCTTGGCGATGCGGTGAAATTCCCCCGTATGGAACACGCCCTTGGCGAGATCGGCCCAGAAGGCGTCATAGGACGGCGCGGCGCTTTCCTTGGCGGGAACCAGCATGCGGTGATGGCGCCCTACCAGCTCGGACAAGGCATAGCCGGTGGTTTTCAGGAACGGCTTGTTGGCGTCCAGAATCACGCCCTGGGGCGTGAACTCGATGACGGCGAAGGATTTGCGCAAAGCGCCGAGCGTGGTTGCTTCCTGGAACAGCTTCAGCGGATTTTGGACAGGCATGGGCGGGGCTCTTCCTGCAGTGGTGCTTCCAGCCGAGCCTAATGTCCTTTCGCTAACGCTGGATTAATTGCCGTCTCGGGTCCGGATGATTTTGGCGCCGGTCATTTTGTGTCCTGTTCCAGAGCCTGATCGCTTGAGGTTGACGCGCCCTTGCGCGCCAACCGAGAGCGTGAATCAGCCTCTTGGCAAAGAGCCAGGGCGGTTTGCCTTCGCCTGCGCTCAGAAAAGCGGCTCCATCCCTCTGCTCTGGCGGCTGGACAATAAAAAACCCGGCAGCTTGCGCTGCCGGGCTGTCTGCATCCCCTGGCGGGGGCGCAGGATTACTCTTCGGTCTGCTGGTTGCGGCGGCGGATGGCCGCACCCAGGATGTCGCCCAGCGAGGCGCCCGAGTCAGACGAGCCGTAATCGGTGATCGCCTGCTTGTCCTCGTCGATCTCCTTGCCCTTGACGGTCAGCTGCAGCTTGCGGGCCGCGCGGTCCACCGCGGTGATCTTGGCGTCGAGCTTGTCGCCAACGGCGAAGCGCTCGGGGCGCTGCTCGGCCTTGTCGCGCGCCAGCTCGGCGCGGCGGATGAAGCCGGTCAGCACGTCGTCCACCTTCACCTCGATGCCATTGCTCTGCACGGCGGTGATCACGCAGGTGACGATCTGGTTCTTGTGGATGCGATCCAGCACGCCAGCGGCCGGGTCGACCTCAAGCTGCTTGATGCCGAGCGAGATGCGCTCCTTCTCCACGTCCACGTCC
>DATJXU010000225.1:0-2037 GCA_035499915.1 Acidocella sp. | reverse complement strand
CGGCCGTCTGAGGGGCTGCGGCCGAGTGCTCGACGCCTTCATTCGCCAGCATGGCGTGGAGGAGTTTATCGGTGCGGCTTTCCTTTATGTGCTCAACCGTCCGGTCGACCACCCCGCGCTGACCGCTTATACGAACCTTGTTCGCCAGGGGCTGCTGGAGCCGCTGAATATGCTGCGCGAACTGGCGGAGAGCGTGGAGTGCCGCGCCAAACCGCACGCTATGGTGGCGCCGGGCCATCCGTCTTTTCCGTTCCAGGACAACTGAGCCGTGCTGTTCGACAAGGGGCTTGCCGTTTCCCTGCCCGCGCGTGAGTTCGCTCATGCCCCGCCCCAGGGGGCATTGTGGGAGGCCGAGACCGTGTTGCGCCAGAATCTCCCAGGCGGGTTGCGCGCCGCCGTGCAGTTGCTGCGTGACCATGTCGAGGCGGCGGGGCGGCCGCTCATCTTCATCCTGCGGCCCGAGATTTTCACCCATGGCGAGTCCCTGGCCTGGCTCAATGCGCGTCTGGGAGAGACCGAGGATCATCTCAGCCTCTCCGATGGCGTGGTCGTGCATCTGCTGCCTGGGCGGCGCAACCATCTGTTCTTCTACCGCAGCAGTCAGGCTGAGGCCGTGGCGGCGCTTAAGCGCCTTACCGTGCGCGTCCCGGAACTGGCGCCGCAGCTGGTGTCGCAGGTCAATTGCTGCTTCGGCTTCAGCGCAGGCAAGACAAAATACACGCCCCGCCCGGTGTTGCTGCAAGCCACCGGCCAGGCTTTTGCCGGCATGGCGTCTTTCCGCGAGTTCTACTTCAACGATTGCGGCATCGAGGACAGCGTGGCCCGCAGCGAGCTGGCGGGCGATTTGCCAGCGGATGTGCTCGCCCGGTATGGCGAGATCACCTACATTCCGATCACTGACGTGGCGGCGGCCGATCCGGGGTTCAACCGGTATCTGGCTCAGCGCATTCGCGTGGCGCTGGGCACGCCCGAACGACTGCTGCTGCTCGGCGCGCCGCTGGCCGCCGGCAAGGAAGATACCATCCCCCGGATGCTGACGCGGTTGCTGCGCGGTTTGCTGGAGCATGGCGGCGTGCTGCCGCGTGCGGTGCTGCGTAATGTTGTCATCGCCACGGCGTTGCTGGACGCCGCCGACCTGCCAGACGCCAAGCTTGAACTGGTGGTGCCGGAAGGATTCGAGTTTTGGCGTCTGCCGCGCGGCTATTACAGCCGCTTCGCGAAGATTTCCGTGGCGCTCCCCCTGCATCGCGCCGTGCCGCCGGAGTTGTTGGCGATGCTGACGGCCGCCTTTGGCTTCAGCCCCGAAATTGTGTGGTTCGATCCACCGCCCGGTGGCATCCGTGCTGGGGAAAATGACGATGAGTAAATCCCCGCGCGGGACGCTGAAAACCCCCGCCATTGCCCGTGGCGCGAAGCCCAGGCTTACCGTGGATGTGGGGCCGCTGCTGGAAACGTTCTGGACCGGTATTCCGGTATTCACCCGCCGTCTGGTGCAGGCTTTGCTGGCCGATGGCCGGGTCGATCTCTCCTACTGCTTCAACCTCACCGAGCTGCCCGCCGCTAAGGTGCATGCCGCGCTGGCGATGGGCACGGGTGCTTTCCTCCGCCATCATTACGAGGCGCATGCCTATGCCTCGTACCGTCCGGTCGATACCGGTGCGCCGCTGCTCTACCCCTCCAACAAGAAGCTGGCGGGCGTCTCGCCGCGCGAGGCCAGCGTGGTGCACGACATCAGCACGCTGGCGATGCCGGAGAACCACGACACCGCGAATGTCGACCACCATATGGACAGTCTGGCCCAGGAACTGGCCTCGGACGAGTTGGTGCTTTGCGCCTCCGAGGCGACGCAGGCGGCGCTGACCAGCTATTTTCCCTCAACCGCGGCCAAGACGCGGGTCATGCACCAATATGTGGACTGGCCGGAGGGCTTCGCGCTCATGGACCACAACCTGCCGCGCCCTGAGCTTGGGCGTTATGCGGTGGTGGTGGGGACCATCGAACCACGCAAGAATCTCTCGATCCTGCTGCACGCCCTGA
>DATJXU010000224.1:0-7717 GCA_035499915.1 Acidocella sp. | reverse complement strand
CAGCCCATGGTGCAGCAAAGCCGCGGCGGCGATGGACAGCAGCACGGAAAGCGGCAGGAAAACCAGGCTGAAATAGTGCGGCTGCTGCCCCAGCGCAGGGCCGAGCCAGAGCGCCAGAAGCCGCTCCATGGGCTCATTCACCAGATAGAGCGGGTAGGAGAGGGCGCCGAGATAGAGCAAGGGCCGCGCCGCCAGCGGGCTTGCCCAGCCATGGCGCTGCGCCAGCATGAGTGCGGTCCAGACCAGGGCGGTGACCGCCTTGCCCGGCCCGGTGAATTGCGCCAGCAGGCAGACCCCGGCCAGGCAGGCGATGAACAGGCCGAGCCGGTTGGATGTCAGCCAGAGGCGGCTGGCGATGCCGAGCGCGAACCAGGCGGCGGCGGCCGGCAGAAAGGCGCGGGAGAATTCGCCCCCCAGGGGCAGAAGCGGGTAGAGAAAGCCCAGCCCCAGCAGGGCCATCGCAAAGGTGCCGAGGCGCTTTGGGGCCACCAGCCCGATGAGCAGATAAAACTGCCATTCCGTGGAGAGCGACCAGGCCGGACCCAGCAGCGTGACCCAGCCATAAGGCAGCAGGCTGTTGGGGATGAGCCCGTGCAGCAGCGTGAGATGCGCCAGGAGATGCGCCCAGAGCGGGTGCGGCAAGGCGGGAGAGACGATCTGCCGCGCCGCCTCGCCAACCCATGGCAGGGCGCGCAGAGGGTCGCCATTGCCTTCGGCCAGCGTCGCCAAAACCAGCACCAGACCGTAAAGCGGCAGCAGCCGCCAGGCCCGCGCGGCCATGAAGGGCCAGAACCGCCCGCCATGGCGCTCCAGTGACCCCGCGATCACCAGCCCGCTCAGCGCGAAGAACAGATCCACCGCGGCCTGGCCATGCGCGCATAAGGCGCCAAGCCAGGCCGGGCTGGCGGTCAGCGGCAAGGCATGGCCCAGCATGACGTATACCGCCAGAAGCCCGCGCATCCCGTCCAACCGTTCCAGCCGTTTCATGAACACAACATAAACTGGAGTTAATGTTCATGCCAGAGGGTTACAGCCCCAGCAACGCGACCAGAACCGGCAGCACCAAGGCGGTGACAACGCCGTTCAGCCCGATGGCAAGGCCGCCGAAGGCCCCCGCCGTTTCGTTCAGCCGGATCATGTGGCTGGTGGCGATGCCATGCGCCGCCGTGCCTGCCGCCAGCCCCTGGGCCTGCCAGTCCTTGATCCGCGCCGCCTTGAAGAGCGGGCCGCAGATCAAGGTGCCGAACATGCCGGTGATGATGACAAACACGGCGGTGAGGGCGGGAATGCCCCCCAATTCCTGCGCCACCCCCATGGCGATGGGGGTGGTGACGGATTTCGGCCCCAGCGAGACCACGATAGCCCGCGGGGCGCCGAGCAGATGCGCGATGATCATGGCCGAGAGTGCTGCCACCACCGACCCCGCCCCCAGCGACACCAGGATGGGCACGAAATTGCGCCTGATGGCCGGCCAGTTGGCATACATCGGCACCGCCAGCGCCACCGTGGCGGGGCCGAGCAGGAAGTGGATATAGACCGCCCCGGTGAAATAAGCCTGGTAGCTGGTGCCGGTGAGCAGCAGCACCGCAACCAGCATCAGCACCGCAAGCACCGTGGGGTTGGTCCATGCCTTATGCCCGGCCTTTATGTCCAACATGCAAGCCAGCTCCCAGGCGCAGAGCGTGGCGGCCAGCCCCAGCAGAGGCTGGGTCTGCAGATAGGCCCAGACATGAAAGAACGGGAGCAGGCTATGCATGGGGTTTGGCCTCCCGCCGGGAGAGGAACCATTGCATGGTCACACCCGTCACCAGCAGGCCGAGCGTGGTGGAGACCGCGATGGCGATGATGATGGCCGGGGCATTCTGCTTGAGCACCCCCAGCTCGCTCACCACGCCCACCCCGGCGGGCACGAAGAGCAGGCCGAGATATTTCAGCAGGCTTTGGGCGGCCTGCCGCAGGTCACCGCCCGGCGGGCCGAATTTCAGGAACCAGCCCAGCGCCAGGATCAGCCCGATGACCGGGCCCGGCACCGGCAGCCCGGTGCCTTGTTGCAGAATTGTTCCGATCAGCTCGTATAAAATCAGGATTGTGAGAGCTCTAACCAAGCTAAATCTCCTGGAGGCCTTGTGCAAAATGGCGGCGATGCCATTTTGCAATGCAGTACGAACGCTTCCGTAGACCTTACAGGAGCCTATGACCTATGCCGAGCTGGCAGTCCTATGTTGTGCATCCGGTTTTGCGCGTTTTTGTGAAGCGGCGGCTGGCCAAGGCTTTCACCCCGTATGAGGCACGGGAGGTGTTTGGCAAGCATCCGTCGCAGAAGGTGCGGGGGGTGGCTTTCTCCGCCGCCAGGGAGGGGGATGTGCCGGGCGAGTGGGCGCGCGCCGCCGGCCAGCCCGCCGGGGTGATGCTGTATCTGCATGGCGGCGGCTATTTCGCCTGTTCCCCGAGGACGCACAGGCCGATCACCGGCGGCTTCGCGCAGCATGGCTTCGCGGTGTTTGCGCCCGATTACCGGCTGGCGCCGGAAAACCCGTTTCCCGCCGCCATTGAGGATGCGCTGGCGTCCTATCGGGCCCTGCTGGCGGTGCATGACTCCGCGAATTTGGTGGTGGCGGGCGATTCCGCCGGGGGCGGGCTGGCCCTGGCCACAATGCTGGCGGCGCGCGATGCCGGGCTGGCACTCCCCGCTGTGCTGGTGCTGTTCTCACCCTGGACGGATCTGGCCGGCACGGGTGCCTCTTTGCAGGCCAATGCCCGAGCGGACAGCATGCTCGTTGGCGCCCGCATTCAGGAGGCCGCCGCCGTGTATCTGGGCGGGGCGCATCCTGAAACACCTTTGGCCTCGCCGCTTTACGCAGATCTGGCCGGGTTGCCGCCCTTGTTGCTTCAGGTGTCCGACCGGGAGATCCTGCTGGATGACTCAACCCGCCTGGCGGAGAAAATCCGGGCCGCCGGGGGGCGGGCCGAGCTTTCCGTCTGGGCGAACCTTCCGCATGTCTGGCAGATCAGCCAATCTTTCCTGCCGGAAGCGCGTCAGGCGCTGGGGCAGGCGGCCCATTTTGCCAAGTCTGCCCTTGCATCCGGCGCGGTGGCGGCGTAAATCCGGGCCTTCCTCGCTGCCGGTCGGGATCGGTGGCTTTTTCTGCATGGAGTTTACACGGTGAAAGCCAATATTCATCCGGACTATCACGAGATCAACATCATCATGACCGATGGGACGGAATTCAAGACCCGCTCCTGCATGGGCAAAGAGGGCGAGACCCTGCGCCTGGACATCGATCCGAAGTCCCATCCCGCCTGGACCGGCGTGCAGCGCGTGATGGACACCGGCGGTCAGGTCGCGAAGTTCAACAAGAAATTCGCCAGCATCGGCCTGCGCACCAAGTAAGCCGCAGTTCCGCGAGGAAAGGCTACCGCAAAGGCCGCCCATTGGGCGGCCTTTTTGCGCTTCAGGTGCTCACGTACTTAACGTACGCTCCACTCATTACTCAGCGCGCTCGACAAATGGCGCGCTTCGTAACTCGAAAATCACGCCAATCCGCTCACCAGAGCGAATTTTCGAGCGAACGCCAGGAATGATGGAGTGGAGCTCAGGCTTCGGCGATCAGCCGCCCGGCCTCCTGCACCCCCAGCGCCTGCAGGCTGCGCAAAGCGGCGCTCAACCCGCGGTTGAGCTGCTGGGCCCGGCGGCTGGCATTGACCGAACGCTTGGCAAAGCGCGTGAGGGCGCCGCGCAGCGCTTCCGCCAGACCGGCGGCGTCCGCCTGCTCGAGATGGCGCAGCTGCGCCGCCGCCGCCGCCAGGTTGGAGGCGCCGAGCTGCCCCATGGCTTGGGCGATTTCAGAGAAGGAGGGGGCGGCATTGTTCAGTGCGGCCTCCACGCTGGCCGCCGCTTCAGAGATCTCGTTCGGCTTGCCGGTCATCATCAGCCCGTCCAGCCTTTGCAGTTTCACGGTCAGCTCCTCCACCAGCGCCAGCCCCTGGCGCAGCAGCAGGGTCACAGGCAGCGCCTCACCGGCGGGGGCCTCGCCGGCGGGGGGCGGCGCGTCCACGGGGCGGAATTGCCCGGAGATGCTCATGGCTGCGTCTCGCTCAGTACGGTGGAAATCGCCTGGGCCAGGTCTTCCGGCGACACGTTATAGGTGCCGTTCGCCAGGGCGGTCTTGATGGCGCTGACGCTGGTTTGGTCGACCCCGCTTGACCCGCGCGCGGCGCTGAGCAGGGCGGTGCTGGTTTGGGCGGCGGCGCTCAGTGTCACGGAATCGGTCTGGGCGGTTGGCGCCGGCGCGCTAGCCTGGGGTTTGGCGGCGGGCATGGCGGCATTTGAGGGCTCAGCTGCCGGGGCCGGCGCAAAGGGCTGGATCGTATTGGTCATTCGGCCACCACGCTTTCAGATGTTTTTGTCATGTCACGGTCCAGGAGGGACAAGGCGGCGTCAAAATCCTGCAATGCCTCCAGGCTGTTTTCCGTATTGGCCCGCAGCAGCGTGAAGCGCAAAGCGGTGTAGATGGTCATCAAGGCCGGGCCGAGCGTGGTGCTCTGGGCGGTATCGAGCACGCCGGACATGACAGTCAGCAATTCATCCGCCCTTGCGATCATCAGGGCCTTTGTCGCCTGGTCGCCCTGCTCGATGGCGCTGCGCGCGCGCCGCCCATAGTGGCGCAAGCCTCGCCAGCCTTGCTGTAGCCAGTGCAGCCCCGGCGCGCCATCGAACATGGCGGCACGGTAGGTGGTGGCGATGGCATCCATGCTGATTTCGTTCATCGGTTAGCCGGAGCTGGAGGAAGAGCCGAGGAAGATGCTTAAGTAAGCCTTGGTGATGCTGGCCGAACTCGCCTTGTTTTCTGCCGCGGTATATTGATTGGCCAGCTCCTTCAATGTCGCGGAGCTTTGCTTGCTGAGCAGTGTAATCTGCTGCTCGATCGTGCTGATTGAATTGTTCAGCGAATCTGTTCGTGCGCTGATGAATCCGGTGGTGGTGCCGCTCGTGTTCGCACTTGCGCTGGATGCGCCGACAGCATTGGCGGTGATGCTGCTGAGGCTTGCATAGAGCTTGGAAATCAGGCTCTCCACGCCCGTGGGGTTCTTGGCGTAAGCGGAGGAGAAGGCGGTGCTGTTGAAGGTCACGCCGCCCGCGCTGGTGATGGAAAGCCCGACGGCATTGGCGCTGACCCCGCTGGCTTGCAGGGCGCTCACCGCGCTCATCAGCTCGTTCTTCAGGTTGGTGGCCGAGAAATTGCCAAGCAGCGGCCCTGATTTTGCCGAGGCGCCGCTGGCGGAGCCGCTTGCCGGGGCGTATTTCGTTTCCGCCGAGATGGCGGAGATGGCGGCGTTCAGGCTGTTCGCCACGTTGTAGAGAGTGCCTGAGAGAGCGGCGGGCGACGAGCTGACGCTGACGAGGGCATTGCCCGAGCCCGCGAGCGAAATGGTGACCCCCGCGACCGCGCTGCCCAGCATGTTGCCGGCGCTGGTGATGGGCACGCCGTTCAGCGTGAGCGTCGCATCCGCCGCTTTTTGCGCCAGCACCTCGCTGCCGGCCGAGGCGCTGCTATAGGCGAATTGCGCCAGCGCCCCGGTGCCGGAGACGGAAAAGGAGGTGAGGCTGCCGGTGCCGCTGCTGGTCATCACCAGGCGCGCGCCCGTGCTGGTGCCGATGATGGAGGCTTTCACGCCGCCGGCCTGTTTGTTGATGGCGGCGGCGACGCCGTTCAGGGTCAGGCTGCCGGAGCCGATGGCAATGGTTTCGCTCTGGCCGTTCGCCAGCGAGATGGCCAGGCTGCCGGCGCCGCCGGAGAGGGGGCTGGCGGCGGAGCCGAGCAGCGCGGAATAAAGCTCCTGGCCTTTCGCCAGCGAGATGTTGGTGAGGTTGTAGGTGCCGGTTGCGGCGGAGCTGTTCACGGTGGCGGTGGCCACGCTGGTGTTGCTGCTCGTCACGCCGCGGTTATCGATGGTGGAAATGTTTTCAATTTTTGACAGGCTGTCCGACAAGCTGGACATGACGCTGCTGATGCTGCCCCAGGCGGAGATCAGCGCTTTGTCAGCGGTGGCTTGGCTTGCCAGATCGTTGATCGGCGCCGCAAGCCGCTTCTCGACGGTCGAGATCTGGGTGTTGACCGAGGCGGAGCTGAGCGAGGACACGGTGGACATGGCGCAGCTGAAACTCCTTGAGGGACACAAACACCTTGAGGAAAGCCAGACAGGCAGGGGCATTTTGCCCCGCCCTGTTTGAAGATGCAGAGCCCGCCGCGATGTTTTGCCGCGGTATGGCTGGCGCTGGTCTTAGCGCGTTCTGGTTAACCAACCGCTTACGGCAGCAGGGAGAGATAGCTCTGCTGCAGCTGGGTGGAGGCCTTCAGCGCCGCCACGCCGGACTGCGCCTGGATCTCGGACTGGGTCAGCTGGGTGCTGACCTGCGGGATATTGGCATCCTGCACCACGCCCAGAGCGGTGGTGGCGTTCTGGCTGGTGGTGTTCATGTTGTTGATATTCGCCGTCAGCGCCTGCTGCACCGCGCCAAGCTGCCCGCCCTGGTTGTTCAGGCTGGCCAGTGCGTATTTGATGACATTGATCGCCTGGTTGGCACCCTGGGTGGTGCTGACATTGATGCTTGACAACGAGTTAAGGGTTGCAGCGGAGCTCGTGGTGCCGAGATCCGTTTTTGCGCCGTTAGCGGTGAACGCGCCGCTGGACTGGAACTGCACCTGGCCTTGCTGGATGTCGTTGGCGGCGACGAGGGTGGCGGCCTTTGACGTGACCGTACCGCCGCTGCCCGCCGTACCCACGGCCGTGAACTTGATATTGTTTCCGCTCTGCTGGGTTAGGCTCAGGTAGCCGCTGCTTATGGAGGCGACGATGCCGGTGGTGTTGCTCTGCTGGTTGATCTGCGACACCGCCTCCGAGAGGCTGGAGGCGTTGACGGCAACCGCATTGCCAATGGCGCCCGCGCTGCCGCTGGCCTGCAGCGAGAAGGTCATCAAATGGTCTGTTGTGCCGGCGGCGACCGTATAATTGGTCGTGTTGGTGGCCACGGCCTGCACGCCCGTTGTGCCGGCATTGGCATTCGCGGCCTGCGCCACGGCGGCGGCCGATTCGGGCTTGGTGACAGCGATGCCGGCCGAGGATTGACCTGTGGGACCGGTGATCTTCACGGTGCCGGCGGTGTAGCCGCCCGCCGCAGCCGACACCTTGCCGGAGCCGGAGCCCGGCTTGGTATAGGTGGTGCCGACAGAATACATGCCGATATTGGTGGCGGTCGTGTTGTTGATCGAGAGGGTCATCGTCTGACCCTCATTGGCGCCGACCTGCAGCTGCACGCCGCTGAAGCTGCCATCCAGCAGGTTGATGTTGTTGAACTGTGACTGGTTGGCGATGGTCGTGACCTGGCCGGTCAATTGGGCAGCCAGGGTCTGCAGGGATTGCGATTCCGCCGAGGTCTGGGTGCCGTTGGCGGCCTGCACGGCGATCGAGTTCAGCTGCTGCACGATGCCGATCTGCTGGGTGATGGCGCCCTGGGCGGTCTGCAACAGGGAGACGCCCTCATTGGCGTTGGAGATTGCCTGGGTCAGCCCATTGATCTGCGAGGTGAAGCCCTGCGCCGTGATATAGCCCGCCGGGTTGTTGGCGGGAGAATTGATCGACAACCCGCTGGAGAGTTGTGACTCCAGCGAATTGTTCATGGCGCTGGTGTTGGACAGGGAGTTGAGCGCTTGCAGCG
>DATJXU010000223.1:0-8821 GCA_035499915.1 Acidocella sp. | reverse complement strand
CCAGCGCTTTGATAAGAGGCTGATTCACGCCCTCGGTTGCCGCGCTGGGGCGTGTCAATCTCAAGCGATCAGGCTCTAAAAACTCGTTGAGGCGGCAGGGTTTTGCTGCGCATTCTGCCAACATGAACAATGTGTTGATCTTGCTGCTGCTGACGCTGGCGGCCGCGCTTGAGGTTGGGGGCGATGCGCTGGCGCGGACGGCCTTGCAGGCGCACGCCTTGCCGGTGCGGGGCGGGTTTTTCAGTGCGGCGGCTGTGGTGCTGTTTATTTACGGCGTCACGGTGAATTTGCCGCCCTGGGATTTCGGGCGGCTGCTGGGCGTTTATGTGTCGCTGTTCTTCGTGGTCGCGCAGATCATCAATCTGTTCGCGTTTGGCGTGCGGCCGGACCTGCCCATTCTGGCGGGCGGCGGGCTGATCATCGCGGGCGGGCTGCTGATGACCTTCTGGAAGGCTTGACGGTCATCAGACGTTTTTGATGCCGCCACTTTGAATCATGGCGGCATCGAAAAAACCGATTATGGCCCTTCCAACCCGTAGGTTGAAAGAACATTGCCCATCCAGGCGAGGAGGGGGTCATTCTCCGGCAGCAAGGGCGTGGCGGATGTCAGCCTTGCCCATTGCAGCGCGCCGAAGACGAGATGGTCCGCCCAGTTCGGCGCCTCTCCGGCGATGAAGGGTTGCGTGGAGAGCAGCCGGTAGAGCGGCTTCAGCGTGGCGTGCAGCGTCTCCAGCGCTTGCGGGCGTCCGGCATCGAGCTCTTCGATGCTGCGCTTGAGCATCGCCTCGCGCGTTTGCCGGAAATAAGGCTGATCCTCCGGCGCCAGGCGGCGATAGACGTCGCCCAGCACCACGGCGGCGATGGCGGGGTGCAGGATGGTCTCGGTCCAGTCCTTCACGAACATGATCAGCGCGCGGGCGGGCGGGTCGCCGAACAGCGATTCCTCGTTCGGATAGGTGCGCTCCAGGTAATCGGCGATGATCTGGCTGTCTGAAACGATGGTCTTGCCGTCAAGCAGAACCGGCACCTTCCCCTGGCCGGAGGCGGCGATGGCCTCCTTGTCGGTAAAGTGCCAGGGGATGGTTTCGTAATCCAGGTTCTTGTGCGCGAGGGCGAGCTTCACGCGCCAGCAATAAGGGCTGAAGCGCGTGCCGTCCGCCGCCGCGAGGTCGTAGAGCCGGCGGCTCATCGTGCTGTCTGGCCGAAGAGTATGCTCTTCGAATCCTGCGAGACGGTGGGGGCGCTGTTGATCTCCTTGGCCTTCTCATAGGCGCGCTGCACCGCCGGGCGGGCTTGCATGCGCTCGAACCAGGTTTTCAGATGCGGGAAATCCTCCAGCGTCTGCAGCTGGCGCTCATAGGGCACGATCCAGGGATAGCACGCCATGTCGGCGATGGAGTATTCGCCCGCGATATAGTCCTTGCCTTCGAGCTGCTTGTTCAGCACGCCGTAAAGCCGGTTGGTCTCCTTCACATAGCGCTCCATCGCATAGGGGATGCGCTCGGGCGCGTATTGCACGAAATGGTGGTTCTGCCCGGCCATCGGGCCAAGGCCGGCCATCTGCCAGTAGAGCCATTGCAGCACGGCATATTTTTCGCGCGTCGTTTTGGGCAGGAACTGGCCGGTCTTTTCCCCCAGATATTCCAGGATGGCGCCGGATTCGAAGAGCCCGATGGGCGCGCCGCCATCGCTGGGGGCGAGGTCGCGGATCGCCGGGATTCGGTTATTCGGCGCGAATTTCAGGAAGTCCGGGTTGAACTGCTCACCCTGGGAGATATTGACCGGGAAGATCTTGTAATCCAGCCCCGTCTCTTCGAGGAAGATGGTGATCTTATGCCCGTTCGGGGTGGTCCAGTAGTAAAGTTCGATCATCGCTGAAATTCCTTCACGCCAGCGCTTTGGAGGCTAATTCGTAGGTGTTGGGGCTGAGCTGTTCGCGTGACAGGATGCGCTCAAGCTCGGCCTTCATCAATTCCTGGCGGACCGGGTCGAACCGGCGCCAGAGCCCCAGCGCGGTGACAAGGCGCGCCGCGATCTGCGGGTTGGTTTCATCCAGGCGCAGCACGAAATCCGCCAGCAGCTTATAGCCGGCGCCTGATTTGTCATGGAACTTCGACGGGTTGGCGGTGAAGGCGCCGATGAGCGCGCGCACCCGGTTGGGATTGCGCAGGTCCATGGCCGGGTGGGTGGAGAGCGCCTGCACGCGGGCCAGGGTATCGGGCGCGTTGCTGAGGGCCTGCACCGAGAACCATTTATCCAGCGCCAGCGGCGTGCCGGACCATTGGGCGTAGAAGGATTGCAGCGCCTCATCGCGCGCCGGGCCGGGAATATCCGAGAGGCTCGCGAGCGCGACCCGCTTATCCGTCATGTTGCCAGAACTGGCGAATTGCCTGGCCGCCAGTTCGCTGCCCTGGGCCGCGGTGAGGTAGCCAAGGGCGGTGTTGCGCAGCGCCCTGGCGCCCATGGCGGGGCCGGAGATGTCATCCGGCGCGGCATGGCCGAAGGCCTCGTAGGCGGCCAGGAATTCAGCCTCGAGCGCCTGGCCCAGGGCCTTGCGCGCGGCCTGGCGCACGGCGTGGATGGCGTCCGGGTCGACGATCTTCATCTCATCGGCCAGCAGCGATTCCATCGGCAGGACCAGCGCCTCGGCGGCGAAGGCGGGGTCGCGCGCGGCATCGCGCAGCGTGGCGGCGATGGCCTCTTTCAGCCCGTCATCCAGCGTGAAGCCCTGCCCGGCCTGGTGGGCGGCCACCGCGTCCAGCAGCACGGCGCTGGCGTATTGCTGCAGCGCCTCCCAGCGGTTGAACAGGTCGGAATCATGCGCCGCCAGGAAGGCGAGGCGTTCGCGGCTCTGGCCCTTCAGCTTGATGGGGGCGGAGAAATGCCGAAACAGCGAGACGGCCGCGGGCTTGTGCGCCAGCTTGAAGGTGAAGCTTTGCGCCGCCTCGCGCAGCAGCAGCGTTTCGGCGTGCATGTCCTGGCCGGCCGCATCCAGCAGCCCCATGGCGACGGGGATCAAGAATGGCAGCTTATGCGCCTGCCCCGGCGTGGGGCTGGTGTGCTGGCGCAGCGTGAGGGTGAATGTGTTGCTCCCTTCGTCCCAGCTTTCGTCGAAGGTGATGTCCGGCGTGCCCGCCTGCTCGTACCAGCGCATCAGCTGCGTCAGGTCCACATCCGTGACGGATTGCATCGCGGCCCAGAAATCCTCCACCGTGGCGGCGCAATTGTCGTTCTTGGCGATATATTCATCCATGCCGCGGCGGAAAGCCTCGCGCCCGATGATGGTGCGGTACATGCGCACCACCTCGGCGCCCTTCTCATAGATGGTGGTGGTGTAGAAATTATTGATCTCAAGATAGCTGGCCGGGCGGACGGGGTGGGCGAGCGGCCCGGCATCGTCGCGGAACTGGGTGGCGCGCAGCAGGCGCACATCGGCGATGCGCTTCACGGCGGCGGAAAACTGGTCCGACATATATTCCTGGTCGCGGAAGACGGTGAGGCCTTCCTTCAGGGAAAGCTGGAACCAGTCCCGGCAGGTGACACGGTCGCCCGTCCAGTTATGGAAATATTCATGCGCGATGACGCGCTCCACATTCTGGAAATCCGTGTCCGTCGCGGTCTGGGTGTCCGCCAGCACATAGGCGGTGTTGAAGATGTTGAGGCCCTTGTTCTCCATCGCGCCGGCGTTGAAGTCAGACACCGCGGCGATGTTAAAAATGTCGAGGTCATATTCCAGGCCGAATGTGTCCTCGTCCCATTTCATCGAGCGTTTCAGCGCTTCCATGGCGTGGGCGCAGCGTGTTTCATCGCCGCGCTCCACCCAGACGCCGAGCTCGACCTTGCGGCCGGATCGGGTGGTGAATTCATCCTTCAGCGCGACAAGATCCGCCGCCACCAGGGCGAAGAGATAGGCGGGCTTGGGGTGCGGGTCTTCCCATTCGGCAAAGGCCTTGCCGTTTTCCACGCCGCTGGCCAGCTTGTTGCCGTTGGAGAGCAGGATGGGGAAAGCCTGCGCATCGGCGCGCATGCGCACATGATAGCGCGCCATCACGTCCGGCCGGTCGGGGAAATAGGTGATATTGCGGAAACCCTCGGGCTCGCACTGGGTGAAGAAGCCGGAGCCGGACATATACAGGCCCGAGAGCTCGGTATTTTTGGCGGGATTGATGCGCACGCTGGTTTCCAGCACCGCTTCGTCCGGCATGTCATGAACGGTCAGGCTCGCCTCATCCAGCGTATAGCGGTTATCGCCCAGCGCCTCGCCATTGAGGGAGATGGAGAGCAGCTCCAGCTTGCGGCCGTCCAGTTTCAGCGGGCCGGGGGCGTTGCGGTGCAGCTTCAGCCTGGCATGGACGATGGTGGCCTGCGGGTCCAGCTCGAAATCCAGCGCGACATGTTCCACCGCGAAGGCTGGGGGAAGGTAATCCGCGAGCTTTACCGGGGTACGCGGGGCAATCTGTCCGTCAGCCATGAAAATCTTGTTCCTGTTCCGTCTGGCGAAATGCCCGCTGCCGCGCATATGGTGAGGCATGGCTGACGGAACATCTCTAGAGGCGCAAATTTTTTCACGTATTGCCGATGTCGGGCAAGAGGCGTGGGATCATTGTGCCGGGGAGGGCAATCCTTTTGTCTCCTACGCCTTTCTCTCGGCCCTTGAGGATAGCGGCTCGGTAGGCGGGCGGAGCGGTTGGCACCCGCGCTATCTGGCCCTGCGCGGGGCGGGGGGCGCGGTGGAGGCGGTGGTGCCCGCCTACGCCAAAACCCATTCCTACGGAGAATATGTGTTCGACCATGGCTGGGCCAATGCGTTCGAGCGCGCGGGCGGGCGGTATTATCCCAAATTGCAGGTGACCTCGCCTTTTTCACCCGTGCCGGGGCCGAAGCTGCTGGCGCGCGGGCTGGGCGTGGCGGAGATGGCGGCGGCGCTGGAGGCGGCATGCGAGGCCTCGGGCTGCTCCTCGGTGCATGTGACCTTTTGCGCCGAGGATGAATGGGCGGGGCTGGGGCAGGCTGGCTGGCTGCAAAGGCTGGGCATGCAGTTCCATTGGGAGAATCCCGGCTATGAGAGTTTTGAGGATTTTCTGGCCGCCCTGTCTTCGCGCAAGCGCAAGGCGATACGGCGCGAGCGGCGCGAGGCGCAGGCGGGGTTGAGCTTTCGCGCACTCAGCGGGGCGGAACTGACGCCGGCCATATGGAAGCGGTTTTATGAATTCTACCTCTCCACCGTGGAGCGCAAATGGGGCGGGGCGTATCTGTCGCCGGAATTCTTCCCGCTGCTGGGCGAGCGGCTGGGCGATAAAATTGTGCTGCTGCTGGCGGAGCGCAACGGCAGGCCGATTGCCGGGGCGCTGAATGTGCGGGGCGATGGCGTGCTCTATGGCCGCAATTGGGGCTGCACGGAGGATGTGCCGTTCCTGCATTTCGAGCTCTGTTATTACCAGGCGATTGAGTACGCCATCACGCACGGGCTCCGGCGCGTGGAGGCGGGGGCGCAGGGGGAGCACAAAATCCAGCGCGGCTACCTTCCCCGGCCGACTTATTCCGCGCATTACATCGCGCATCCGGGGTTGAGGGATGCGGTGGCGCGGTTTTTGGAGGTGGAGCGCGAGGAAATGCTGGTGACGATGGAGGCGATGGCGAAGGAGGGGCCGTATAAGAGGGAGGGGGAGTAGGGCTGGGATGGGGGGCAGAAACACGGCGTTCCCGCGGCGGAACGTGGTTGGCGCCCTTTGAAAGTAAATCGAAACCGTTCCGAAATATAAAGCTGGAAGCCGCCGGCCAAATAAGCAATAGTTCAAATGCCAAATATCACTGCCCGTAGGCTGGCAACCTAGCCGTCGACGCTGTTTAGAACGCCGCTTCTACCATATGATGCGGGGCACAGACCTCCGCGCGAGAGGAGGGTAATGATGGCAGCCGATATCCACACAAAGTCTCCGGTTCAGCACGGAATCGTCCACGATTCGGAATACTACATCCTCGCGGCGCAGCATGGCGCGCGCTGGGCTGCCGAAGATCAGGATATAGACCAGAAGCTCGCTGCGCTTCGAGAAAAATACGGCACGCCGCCCAACATCATCCACATCATGTGGGATGATACGGCGGTCGGCGAGGTTGGCATCCCGGCGATCCAGAAGGTCCGCGGTTTTGAGACGCCGAACATTAACCGTCTCGCCGCCGAAGGCATCAACTTCATGCGGATGTATACCGAGCCATCCTGTTCGCCCAGCCGCGCGGCGCTTCTGACCGGCCGGCATGCTGTGCGCAACGGCATGTATAACGTGGGATTTCCTTATGAGTATGGCGGACTGGCGAGGTCCGAACGCACATCCGCTTCCGTGCTTTCAGAGGCCGGCTATGCAACGGCTTTCTTCGGCAAGGCGCATATCGGCGACATTGAAGCCAGCTATATGACGAATCACGGCTTCGATGAAGCGCTGTGGACTCCGTATAATCAGGTGCCAAGTCTCTATACGCCGCAAGGGCAGATGGCTGCGCTGGCGCCCGCTGTCCTCTTCCCTGAGATGTTCGGTAAAGACCCGTATGATATGGACCCGGGCTGGCGCCCGAGCGGATATGTGTTCGCGCTGGAAGGCACCAAAGACGGACCCGTCCGCGAATTTGGCCGCGCACCAAACCATGATGACTACGTCAAGCTTGATCCGGAAATGCAGAGGCGGACCATCGCGTTCATCCGCAAGAACGCGGCGGCAAAAAAACCGTTCTATGTCAATTACTGGCCGATCGCGACATCCTTCCTCGGCTTTCCGGACCGCGTGACCGCCAGCGGTGGATTGCCGCAGGAGGCGCTGGCGCGGCTCGATATCTGGATCGGGACGTTGATGGAGGAATTGAAAACCCTCGGCATAGCGGAGAACACGCTCGTTATGCTGATGGCGGATAACGGCCCGATGACGCATAACGGACCGCCGGGCATGGCCGAGACGCTGTATCGTGGCGGCAAGGGCGATTACCTCGAGGGCGGCGTACGTGTCCCGGCCATGGCATGGTGGCCTGGCGTCATCGCGCCAGGCCAGACGGTCGGCGATATCATCCACGAGACCGATCTCTTCACCACCTTCGCGCGCCTGGGTGGCGCCATGCAGTATATCCCGACCGACCGCATCATTGACGGTGTGGATCAAACCGCTTTGCTGCTGAAGGGCGACACGTTCAGCCGGCGCGACTATGTGTATATCTATACCGGGACCATCCTGGCCGCGACCGTGAAGGGGCGGTACAAGCGCGCCTGGGTTGGTGAAAATCCCGGCCTGTCCGGTGCCGCCTTCTTCGACCTCTATACAGATCCGCGCGAAGTCAGCGGCAAGATGCTCCCAATGTTCCCGGCCAAGGGCATGTTCAACATCATGAAGCTGCGCCACCAGCTATGGATGGAGAAATACCCCAATGCCGGCGAGGCGCGCGGCTTCCCGCTCACGGGCATCGAGAATGCGCGCCCGGAAACCGCCGCTGCGGGCCGCCCACGCATGGATGTCTCCAAGCTCCCGTTCGATCCGTTCGAATTCCTCGAAAGAGTGCCGGAGTGGAACAATATCGAGTTTGACAGGGAAGAATGAAATACCGGGCGGGCGATGGCATGAAACGACGAGGCGGCACGGCCGCCAGGGCGCGTCCATGAATGTCCGCTCCTGGGATCGCCTCCCGAACCGACCTATGCCTGCTTTCGGCTCGATTCCAGCCATTTGCCTCTAGGCAGCCCCGACATGAAAAAAGCCCGGCATTTCGCCGGGCTTTTCCATTTCGATAAGCGCGAATAAAAAATTACGGCTGGAGCGCGTACACGGCGTAATTGCCGTCATGCCATTTATAGACGGCGTAGGCGGCGTTCACGACGTCGCCCTTGGCGTCGAAGCTGACCGGCCCCAGCACCGTGTTCCACGGGCCGCCGGATTTCAGTTCGGCCGCGACCTTGGTGGGGTCGGTGGTGCCGGCCTTGGTGGCGGCTTCGGCCCAGACCTGCACGGTGGCGTAGGAGTACAGCACGTAGCCGGTGGGATCTTGCTTCAGCGCGGTCAGCTCGGCCACGGCTTTGGCGGCGGCGGGGTCTTTCTCGGCCGGGGGCGGGAAGGTCATCAGCATGCCCTCGGCGGAGGAGCCGGCGACCTGCCAGAGGGCGGAGGTCACGGCCGCGTCCTCGGAGAAATATTGCGGGGTGAAGCCCTGGGCCACGCCTTCGCGCATGATCAGGCCCATGTCGGAATAATAGCCGCCCATATAGACCAGCGTGATGCCCTGCTGCTTCAGGCGGGAGATCAGCGCGGAATAATCCTTGTCGCCGGCGGTGTAGGAGGTGTTGTAGGCGATCTTCACGCCCATTTTGCCGAGATTGGCGCGCACCTGGTCGGCGATGCCCTTGCCGTAGGTGGAGTTGTCATCCAGCACCGCGATCTTGGCTTTGGGGAAATGCTTGGCGATGTATTCAGCCGCCACCTTGCCCTGCTGGTCGTCGCGCCCGCAGGTGCGGAAGGTGAAGGGGCTGCCGTTATCCGTGTAGGCCGGGTTGGTTGAGGCCGGGGAGATCTGGATGATTCCGGCATCGGCATAGACCTTGCTGGCCGGGATGGAGGAGGCGGAGCAGAAATGCCCATCCACCATCACCACGCCGTCAGACACCAGGGTGTTGGCGGCGGAGACGGCCTGCTTCGGGTCGCACGCATCGTCAACCGCCACAGGCACGAGCTGCTTGCCCAGCACGCCGCCAGCCTTGTTGATGTCGGAGACCGCGAGGTCGAAGCCGGATTTCAGCTGCACGCCGAAGGCGGCGTTGGAGCCGGTGAGGGGCCCGGCCACGCCGATCTTG
>DATJXU010000222.1:0-6665 GCA_035499915.1 Acidocella sp. | reverse complement strand
CAGAATAGCCACGTTCCACTTCATCGAGGGCTTCTATAACCCGACACGGCGCCATTCCGCTCTCGGCTATCGCTCGCCCATCAACTATGAAAGGCTGCACTGTGCTATGAATGAAAAAACCTGAGCCACGAACCGTCCACTAAAACGGGGGAACTCCAGCCCGGTGGGGCGTAGATGACCTTCGATCCGACAAACCGAAGCGTTGACAGCTTCAACCTGATCCGTGACCAGCGCCAGAGCGCGGAAATCAGGATTGTCCCGTCAAATCCGGTGCGTCACACCCCGTGTGACTCGTCAGAGCGACTTCTGAAAGAGCCGTTTAGTTGCTGCGTTAACCGGCGTTGCCCATGAAGGCGACGCGGGTGAAGGCCGCCAGAATGCGCCACGAGGCGCACAATGTGCCGCGCAGCGAGCCCGCGACTTTTGACTTGCCGCCGGCGCGGCAGCGATAGGGTAAGGGAAGCTCGAGCACACGCAAACCATGCCGCGCCGCCTTGAATTGCATCTCGAGGTTCCAGCCATAGCTCATCTCGCGCATCGCCAGCCGCTCCAGCACGGCGCGGTCTATCGCCCGGTAGGCGCACATGTCGGTGTAGCGTATGCCGGTCAGCAGGAAGATGGCAAAGCCAAGCACATGGCCGGCAAGCGCCTGGTGCAGGCTCATCGAGCCCGGTTCACGCAGTCTGCCCGCTCGCGCGGCAATCACGAAATCATGCGTGCCGTTGCGCACGGGTGTCACGAGCTGCGCGATGAGATCGGCCCGGTCGGCTCCATCGCCATCCATGAAGACGATGATGTCACATTCGGGGGACGTTGCGGCTGCGGCGGCGGCGCAGGCCCTGCCATAGCCGCGCTCCCGCAGCTCCAGCACACGCACGCCTGCCTGGCGGGCGGCTTCACGTGTACCATCCTGGCTACCGCTATCGGCGATGATGATTTCGGTGACGATGGATTTGGGCAATTCGGCGATAACGGTGCCGATGGCCTCGACCTCGTTGAGGGTGGGAATGATGACGGCAACACCGGCCATGGCGGCTACAGGCTCCAGCGAAGGCCGCAATTCTGGCACGGTTTGGGGGGCGCGTCGGAGAGCAAGGTGCGGCGGAATTCCTGATAGGCCGGGCCATTCCAGATCTCGCGCAAGGATTGCTGGGTGGCATCGCCCAGCGTGTAAGTCTCGTAGCCGCGTGCCGAGAAGGGGGCGATGCAGCAGGGTAGAGCGCGGCCATGCGCGGTGAAATACATGAGCGACCAGGGGCGGCGGCAGGTGGCCCAGGGGCGCTCCTGCTCCTGCGGCTTTAGGCTGAGGCCAGGCTCGGTGGCGCCGGAGGCATTCAGGCGCACGCCCAGAGCGGCGGCGATCTCATGTGCGGCGTTGATGGCCTGCTCCTCTTCGGCCTGCGCCTGGGCGAAAAGGGAAGACTCGGCGCGGGCCAGGCCGAAACCTTGCTCATTGAAGACCAGGCGTTGCAGATGCACCTCGTGCACGCCGATTTTGGCCGCCAGCCGGACGAAATCCGGCAACTGGCCGATGGTCTCTTTCAGCCCCGTCAGCCACATGGAAACCAAAGGCGTTGGCGCGCCCAGCTCTTTTTTCAGGGCCGTGAAGGAGGAGATGTTGCGCACGATGCGGTTGAAAAAATCCTTGCCGCGCACCGCGAGGAAGGTTTTGGCATCGGC
The DNA here is from genome assembly GCA_035499915.1 of Acidocella sp. GTDB lineage: Bacteria > Pseudomonadota > Alphaproteobacteria > Acetobacterales > Acetobacteraceae > Acidocella. The sequence goes on along the minus strand of DATJXU010000222.1, from coordinate 4,985 downwards.
GGCATCGAGCGAGACGCGCAATTCATCCAGACCGGTTTCGAGAAGGTCCTGCTGCTTGTGCGGGGTGAGGAGTGTGCCGTTGGTGTTGAATAAAGTGTAGATGCCGCGCGCTTTGAGGTGGCGGATCATCTCGGGCAGGTTTTTCACCAGCATTGGCTCGCCGACACCGTGCATGACGACACGCGCGATGTTGGGCACCTGATCGATGATGGAGGTGAAGAGCTCCCAGCTCATATCGGCCGGGGCTTCAAGCTCCTCGAAGGTACGCGGGCAGGTTTCGCAAAGCAAATTGCAGCGGTTGGTAACTTCCAGATACAGACATACGGGCGGCGTTGCGGCCATGGCGTGACGCTCGGCCTCCACGGCGTCAAAATACCGGCGTGGATCTTTCAGTGTCGTCACGGTCATGTCTTTGCTCCTTCAGTTAATTTCAGGTGCAGCGGACCAAACGGTAATTTTGCGCCCCATAAATCCCATCCCGCCAGGAGCGCGAAAGGGACATAGAGCAGTGCAGGCCAGAACAGCCGGGTATGGATGGGATTGAGATAGAGCAGAGGGCTGGCGGTTGCGAGGTATAGAATACTCACGCGCGGCGCCACGCAGGCCGGGATGAGCAGCCAGGCGTAATACCAGGGATAATGCGGCGAGAGGCCGGCCATGCCCAGCCCGCCCAGCAGCAGTGCCGCGCGGCATAAGCTTTGCGCCGTCGGCACCCGGTTTTGCAGGCGCAGGCCGAGCACAAGCAGCAGCGCGGCGAGACACGCCAGATAGAGTTTGGAAGCAAAGCCGGGCAGGGGCAGGATGTGCCCCAGGGCGGACAGGAAGAACAGGCCCTTGCCGTCGGCAATGCCTTCTTGATTGCCATAGCCGCCCAGGAACCCGAACACACCGATACCCACGCCGAGATAGGGCAGGTAGAGAAGCGCTATAAATCCCGTAAAAATCGCCGGAAATCGGCAGTCCCAGCGCTGCCATAAAACCGGTGCCCAGAGCAGGGGAAAAAATTTTGCCAGCACGGCAATGGCCAGAGCGGCGGCGCTCAACCCGCGCCGGTTATGGCAGGCCGCGAGCAGGGCCAGGGGCGCAAAACAGATGACGATGGCATCAACATGGCCGGAGCTTGCGAATTCCCAAACGGTGAGTGGATTCCAGGCATAGACCAGCACGCGCGCGCGGGGCAGCCCGGCCGCATCCAGCAGCCGCACCATCGCCCAAATCCCGATGCCTTCCAGCCCCACCATCGCCAGCTTCATGGCCAAGACCGGCGGCAGCCGCAGAAGCTTGGCGAGGCAGGTGGCGGTGGCAAAAACCATCTGCGCCGCCGGCGGGTAGATCGTATGGGCATAATTAGCCCGGTTGATATTCGGGAACACGGCTTCATCGCGCAGGAAGGTCAAATGCGCATCGGCGGGAATGTAGCGGTACGGGTTGATCCCCGCCCCCTGCACCCAGCCATCCCAGATATAACGGTACATGTCATTGGAGAGAAAAGGCGGCGCGCCCAGCACGATCAACCGCAACACCAAGGCGCCGCCGAGCACGATCCAGACTGTCGCAACACTGGGGCGGCGCCACAGAATGAGCGCCACCGCGGCGGCGTAGATGAGCCCTTGAACGCCGGCCAACATGACAAAATGCGTGAGCGCCGCGCCATAGCCGATGCCGGACACACCGGGCACGGGGTGCGGCAGGCTCAGGCAAGCCGCCATCAGCGCGGCAAGCAGCAGGAAGCACAGGAAGAGCAGAAGGTCGGTCCGGGTGAAAATCATTGGCCAACGGGCTCGCTGGCGAGCAGGCCGAGGCGTTGCAGGCAGGTTCTGGTTGCTGGGGCGGCAAATGGTGCGCTGGCGGTGCGATGGCTGACGAGATCATCCACCAGCCGGTCCAGCGCATCGGCGTCATCGACATCATACCAGCTTGGCAAAGTCACGAGTTCAAGGCCGATTTCCTTTGCCCGGGCAATGGTTTGCTCCGCGACGGCATTGGTGCTCCAGCTTATGTCCGCGAACATATGCGCATGCGCCTGCTTTAAGCCTAGCAGATAATAGCCGCCATCATCGGCGGGGCCGAGCACGGCGCGATCACCTGGTTGCGCCAGGAGCCGCGCCGCCTCGGCCAGATAGTGCGTGGGCAGCGTCGGTCCGTCGGAATTGACGACGCAGGCCGATCCATAGCCGCGCGCGACGAGCAGCCCCTTGATGGCATGCAGCAGGCAGCGGCCAAACGCCTGCACCTGGGGTGGCATGGCCGGGCCGCCATCGGCCAGCACCAGCCGCGTGCCGGCCGCCAGATGCCCGTCGAACAAATGTTCGCTTCCGGCCGGTGCATAGGCAGTCCAGCCCACGATCGGCATCGTCTGGCTCGCGGCCGCGATATTCTCGGTGATGTCGCGCAGGAACGCGGCGCTGAGCGCCGCCGCCTGCTCTGGCGCCAGAGGCGGGGTGAGACGCGTTTTGGAGCGACCTGGCTGCGGTGCCTTGGCCATCACGGCCATGGCGCAGAGGCTGGCATTTTGCGCCGCGGATTCCCGTTTGGCCGCATCGAACATTTCAGACACCGCTGAACCAGTTATAGCCGCGATCGACCCAGAACGCGCCGGGATAGCGGTTGGTCACGAAGATGGCCGTGACGAATTTCGGGTTCTTGAAACCGAGCTTGGTCGGGATGCGGATCTTGAACGGAAATCCGTATTGGGTGGGCAGAATTTGGTCCGAGAGCTGGAACGCCATGATGGTCTGCGGATGCAGCGCGCTCGGCATGTCGATGCTCTCGTAATAACCATCGGCGCAGACAAAACCGACATATTTAGCCGTAAGATCGGCACCCACGCGCTCCAGAAATGTCCGCAACGGCGTGCCGGTCCATTTGCCGATCATGCTCCAGCCCTCGACGCAGACATGCCGCGTGACCTGGCTTTTTTGTGGCAGGCCATAAAGCTGCTGCATGGTCCATGGGGTTTTGTTGTCGATCAGCCCGGCGAGTTCCAGCCTGTAGTCAGCCGCTTTGATCACCGGCGCATCGGGCGGGTGATACCAGGCATTATAGCGGAAGTCTTTGACCGCCATGCTTTCCGGATATTCCGGCGCCAGCCTGGTGCCGGAGAAAAGCTCTGCCTGCACGAAATTATTCCAGCGCGACATTACGGCGAACATGCGCTGCACCGTGTCATTATCGCTGATGTCGCAGCCGGTGAGCAAGGTGAGCGCGCCGAGACTCAGGCCATTGCCCAGAAACTTCCGCCGGTCGACATCGATCGTTATGATGGGCGATTCAGGGGCGGTCGCGAGATCTTTCCTTAGCTCATTCGCCGGCATGGGGCACCTTAGGGGCAGCGTGGATGGGATCGGCGGCGCGGCCAAACACCATGGCCACCAAGGTTTTCGGCACGATGGCCACAAGCGTCACATGCACGACGATGAACAGGCAGATCCCGCTCATGAACAGGAAATGAATGACACGCGCCGTGGGATAGCCGCCGAACAGCCAGGTCAGCCAGCTCAGCTGCACCGGTTTCCAGATGGCGAGGCCGCTCAGGATCATCATCAGCACCGAGAAGAGCGCGAACCAATAGGCGGCGCGCTGCACAGCATTATATTCGCCAAGCCGGTGCGGCAGGCGGAAGGTGAGCGCGGCCATGAGATCATGGAAAATGCGGCGTGGCGTGACAGGCAGGTAGTCGCGCCAGAAATGGCCAGAGATGAGTCCATGCCCGATGAACAGCACATAGCTCGCCAGCAGCAGCCACAGGCCGGTAAAATGCCAATTCAGTGCATTGGCAACTCCTGGGTCCATATGCGCGATTTTGGAGTTCATGGGGTTGCCCCCCAAAGTCGCCCAGAGCGGAAACCGGTAGTTCCCAAAAATGGGCTCGGAGTTATAAATACGCCAGCCGCTGCCGATCATGATGATGATCGCCAGCGCCTGCAGCCAATGCGCGATGCGCAGCAGCAGCGGATGCTCCTGAATATCATGCGTTGCCGGCGTTGGTTTGATTTTCATGTCACAGTCTCCAGCCCAGCCTGGCGCAACAGAGCCCTGCCGCCCGGGCTGCTGATCAGCCCGAGCAGGGCGCGCGCATTGGGGCTTACCGCCCTGGCGTTTACCGCCACCGAATACGCAACCAAAGCAGGATCGGCTGTGAGACTGGCGAGCACGGCCAGCCTGGGGTCGGCCAAAGCATCGGTGCGGTAGATGAGCGCGAGATCCGCCACGTGGGTTGTCACCAGAAACGCCGCATCAGCCGTGTTGGCGGTACCCAACACGTTGCCACTGGCCGCCAGGCCGTTGGCGGCCAATACCGCCCGCCCGTCCAGGTTTGAGGCCGTCGTATCATCGGTTACGGCAATTTTGCGGCCAGCCACCAGCGGCGCGCGTGCAGCCGCATTGGCCGGCGCGGCAAAACGCCCGGCCAGTCCGGCCAGCACCAGTGCATTGGCAAACCCGTCAACCCGCGTGCTTGGCACCACAAACCCGGCCTGCACGGCCTGGTCCATGGCACTGCTCAGGGTGAACAGCACGTCGTTGCGGGTATGGCGCTGAATCTGCGCCAGCATCCCCGCCGCCACGGTGCTGAGCACGGCCACTGGCGCCCCAGCCTGGGCACGGGAAATGGGGTCGAAGGCGCGCAGCGCCGGCCCCAGCGTCGGGTCGCAAAATACCGTAACGCCGGGCGGGATTGTATTGGCGGGGGCGGTGCTCATGGCATGCCGCATGAGAGCTGTGCGTGGAACCTAGCGAGACGCGAGCCTGGTGCGAGGATCGGGCGGGTCCGCAGCAGATCATCCATCCCCAGGCTGCGCCTGGCGCCATCTGCCGCGCATATGATGCCGACATAGGTCCAGACCCATTTGGTGGAATCATTATAGAGCCCGCCCAGCAGGTGGAGGATGAACAAGGCGGCGCGGGTGCCGGTGAAGCGCACGGCGAACCCCATGGCCAAGGTGAACCAGCGCGACGAGCCCAGCGCCAGCTGGTCGTGAATTTGC
>DATJXU010000221.1:0-23238 GCA_035499915.1 Acidocella sp. | reverse complement strand
GCCTCGGTGGAGATGGCGCTTGTCAGCCTGTTCATCCTGTTTCCGCTGCTGGCGGGCATGGTTGATTTCGTGTTTCTCCTCAGCGCCCGCTATGAGATCAACAGCGCGCTGGAATCCTTCGATCTTTACGCTTGGAACAATCCCGGCGCGGCGGGAAATGTCGCGGCGCTGGCTGCCTTGCTGGCCACTATCAACCAGCGCAGCCCCACCCTGATCACCTTTCCGGATGGGGCCGCTGATGCCAGCACCAGCTATACCCCGGCTGTGACGCTCAGCGGGTCCGGCAGTCCGCAAACAGAAATCATCACCTACACGCTCACCGCGCGGGTCAACCCGCTCATCCCCCTGCCCTATGTCTTCGCGCAGAGTTTTGCGCTCAGCGCCTCCAGCCAGGTGCAGGTACAGTAGGGCCGGCGCCATGTGATCCAAGCCCGGCCTGCCAGCGTATTGCGACGTGACTGGAGATTATCGCGTCATGCGCTCACGCCTGATTTTGCTCCTGCTCCTGGCCCTGGGCGGCTGCGCCAGCCAGCCTGCCAGGATTGCAGCCCCGGAACCAGCCAGGAGCGTGGACATGGCACGGCTTTACACCGGGCGCTGGTATGAGATCGGCCGCGCGCCGATGCACCTGACCGATGGCTGCGTGGCCGGCACCACCGATTATCTGGCGAACGAAAAGGGCCAGCTGGTGCAGCGCGACGCCTGCCGCATGGGCACGCCCGAGGGCAAGGAGCGTTTCTTCCAGGGCACGGTCAGCCTGCTCAATCCCGGGCCGAATAACGAGATTTTGGTGCGCTACAAGCTCTGGGGCCTGTTCACCCTGCCCTACACCTACTGGATTCTCGACCATGGCGATGATTATAGCTGGTTCATCGTCGCCACGCCGCAAATGACCATTGTCTCCTTGTTCACCCGCAACCCTAACCCGCCACCGGCTGAAGTGGCGATGCTGACCGCGCGGGCCAGGGCGCTTGGCTATGAAGGGAAGCTGGAATACCCGTCCCGCTTTCCCCCCGGCACGGGCTTGGCCAAAGCGCCGTAACGCAAGCCAGCGCCCGGCGCTTTGGCGCCCAGGGGGCACATGCTATGAGCTTGCGGCATGAAACATTTGCTCATCGCCTTGGTCCTGCTTGGTGCCGCCGGGGCGGCACGGGCGGATGAAGCCCAGCAATGCCAGGCGCAGGACGGCAGCTACCTCACCGGTACCATCCTCCATGGGCCGTTTTATGTGCGGGCGCGGGAATACAAGCATGGCGTGGCGCTTTCCCACACCAAGATTCTGCTGCGCGGCGATGACGGGCAGGTTTACGACATTCGCGCCGATAATGTTTTCGCGCCCGGCTATGACGCTGCGCCGGATGATGTCCCTGCCCCGCTCTCCGGGCTGCATGTTGGGGACAGGCTTTCGCTTTGCGGCAAGCTTTACCAGGCCAATTCCGGGCGCATGGGAATGGATTGGGTGCACACGGATTGCGGCGATACGCCAGCGCAAAACGCACCCGATGGCTGGCTGAAGGAGATCGGCCCGGACATGATGCCGGGCCGGAATCTGGAAGGCTCCGAGGAATATTGCGGGTTGTGGTGAAGGGGGCTGGTGGCGGCCCGCAAGGCCGCCGGTTTCAGCTCATTGCGCCGGGGCGAGCTGGGCCGTGCTCTTGCGGGCCATGGCGTAGTAGACCGGGCTAATCACCGCGAGGCCGACGATCCAGGACAGATCCACCCCATTCAACGCCTTCGCGATCGGGCCGGTGTAAAGCGCGGTCGAGACGAAGGGCAGCTGGATGAGAATGCCCAGAATATAGCAGAAGATCGCAGATTTATTGAACCGCCCATACACGCCGCCCTCGGCCGTGAAGAAGGCGCTCACATCGTAATCGCCATGGCGGACCAGATAGAAATCGACGAGGTTGATCGCCGTCCAGGGCACCAGCACATAAAGCAGCAACAGGATGAAATTGGTGTAGTTGGTCAGGAAGTTGCCCGCCGCGAACAGCGCAATCGCCAGGCCGATGAGGGTGATGGCGATGGCCGTGACCGCGCGCGAAGTGGCCCGCGCCTTCCAGCCCGGCACGAAGGTGTGGATGAGCGTGATGGCGGAGAGCACGCCGCAATAAAGGTTCATCGCATTGGTGCCGGCGATGCCCACGGAGAAGATGATGACGATGGGAAGAGCGGCACCGCCGGTGAAGGCGGTGAGCCCGCCCACCGGATCGCCATTGGCGGCGACGAGGCCGAGCAGCGCCCCCAGGATCATCGGGAAAATGGAGCCCAGCGAGCAGCCCCAATAGGAGGCCCAGAAGGCCTGCTTGGCACCGGTGTCATGGGGCATGTAGCGGCTATAGTCTGACACGTAGGGCGCATAGGCGATCTGCCACAGCGCGCCGACGGAGACCATGCTGAAGAAGCTGGCGGCGCTGAAGCTGTTCATCGCCATGAAATGGCCGGGCAGGCCATGCACCAGCACGATCCAGCCGAAGGAGACCACCAGCGCCAGGCCCGATGCCCAGGTGAGGACGCGCGCATAGGCGTGGATGAGGTCATGGCCAAAGATGGTGGCAATGACGCTGACGATGGCGATGAAGATGATCAACGCCTGCTCATTGATGCCGGAGGCGATGGTATGCAGGGACTGCCCGCCCAGCACGATGTTGGAGGCCAGAAAGCCCACATACATGATGATGACGATGGCCACCACCAGCACCGCGCCGATGGTGCCGAACTGCCCGCGCGTCTGCACCATTTGCGGCACACCCAGCCGCGGCCCTTGCGCCGCGTGCAGCGCCATGAAGATCGCGCCGATCATATTGCCGACGATAATGGACAGGCAGGAACTCATGAAATCAAGCTTGAACACGGAGGTCGCCAGCGCGCCGGTAACGATGGTCAGCATCATGATGTTCGAGCCGAACCAGATGGTGAACAAATCCTTCCACGTGCCGTGCCGCTGGTCCAGCGGTATCTGGTAGATGGTATGTTGCTCAACTCTTCCTGGGGATTCCGAGGCCATTACCGGGTCCTTATCGCTGGGGGTTGCGCGCCATGAGGGCGCTGAGGTCGAAGGCAAGCGGCGCCGCGGTGGCGTTTGCGCACCTGCTTGTTCATCGCACGGGCCTGCACCGGGGCATCGAACACCAAGACCACCGGCAAATCCGAACACATGATCGTCTTTCGGGTCCCGTGCCAATGCGGCGCACTCCATCAGATTCCATTACATAAAGTTTACATTAATCCAGCGATGCTTCACATTGAATTTATTGAAGCAGGAGGCCTCATTTCCCTGTGCACGAGGGTATTTTTTAAGCAAAACAAGCCCCTTCGCGCCTGCAATATGAGCAAAAACAGCACTTCCCCCAGAGGCGGCGCCGCGCTACGATTTCCGTAAATGGCAAGCACAGCAGAAACCCTCGCCACGCTCATCGCCTTTCCCACCGTCAGCGCCAACAGCAATGAGACGCTGATCCGCTGGAGTGCCGCGCGCATCGCGGAAGCCGGCGGGCGGATTCACATCATGGCAGGCGCCAAGCCGGGAAAACTCAACCTCCTGGCGAGTTTCGGGCCGCAGACGGGGGCGGGCATCGTGCTGTCCGGCCATAGCGATGTGGTGCCGGTTGCGGGCCAGGCCTGGAGCACGGACCCGTTCATCCTCACCGGCAAGGATGGCAAGCTTTACGGCCGCGGCAGCAGCGACATGAAGGGGTTTCTGGCCGCCTCCCTCAACGCCGCCGCCCGCGCCAACAAAGCCAAGCTCGCCCGCCCGCTGCATCTGGCCTTTTCCTATGATGAGGAAATCGGCTGCATCGGGGTGCGGGATCTGCTGGAGCGGCTGGCAAAGCAAAACTTCCAGGCGGAAGGCTGCGTGATCGGCGAGCCGACGGAGCAGAAGGTGGCGCTGGGCCATAAGGGCAAGCTGTCGGGCTGCATCTGCTGCAAGGGCCTGCCCGCCCATTCCGCCAACCCTGCTTTGGGGTGCAACGCCATCTCGCTCGCGGCCGAGATGGTGCGCGAAGCCGAAGACCTGCAGACTGAGCTGGCCGCCAGCGGCCCGCATGATGACGCCTACCCCTTCCCCTCCACCAGCGTGCATGTCGGCACCATCCAGGGCGGCAACGCGCTCAATATCGTGCCCGAATATTGCGAGATGGAGTTCGAGATCCGCAATGTGCCGGGCGACGAGCCGCATGCTTTGGTGGACCGGCTGCGCGAGCGGGCGACGCACATCATCGCGCGGCACGGCAAGGGCGCGATCAAGATCGACATCACCAACGAATACCCGGGACTGGACACCAAGCAGGACGATGCCTTCGCACAGAAAATGCTCCATGCCGCCGGCACGCCGGCGTGCAAGATGGGCTTCGGCAGCGAGGGCGGCTTGTTCAGCGAGACGCTGCATCTACCGGCGGTGGTGTGCGGGCCCGGCAGCATCGACCGCGCGCACAAGCCGGATGAATACGTGAGGCAGGACGAGCTGGATGCCTGCGACGCATTTCTGGACCGGGTGATCGCCGGCCTCTATGCCTAGCGGGTTCCCGGCAGCTTCTTGTTCAGCAGCAATTCCCGGCATAATTCGATAAAGGCTTGCGCCGTCGGCGTCCGGCGCAGCCCCTTCAGCGTCGCCACACCGTAAACCAGCGGCCGCAGCTTATCCTCCAGCGCCAGGTAGGAGAGCTTATGCCCATCCAGCGTAGAAAGATTTTTCGGCTGCGCATTCGCGAGGCCAAATCCCTCGCCGCGCGCCACCAGGCTGCGGATGACATCGATATGGGCAAAGCGCCCGGCGATATGCGGTGACACCCCCGCCTCGCGGAACAAAGACAGAAAATAATCCCGGCTCATCGGCAGATCGAGCAGCAGGAAATCCTCCCCCTCCAGCTCCTTCAGGCTGACGGAGCGCCGCCGCGCGAAAGGGTGCGAAGCGCCGACAAAGGCATAAGGCGGCAGCGGCGCCATCGGCATGAAATCGAAATCCGGCGGGATATTCATGTCATAGGTCAGCAGCAGGGCGATGCGGCCATGGCGCAGCGCCTCGAATAATTCCGCCTGGTTGCCCGCCACGGCGTTCACCTTCGCCGCCTCGTGACGCTTTCTGAACACCGACAACAACTCAGGAATCGCCAGCGGAAACAGCGTGGAAAGGCAGCCAACGTCCAGCGGCCCGCCCACCTTGGCGGAGATCATCGAGGCGGCATTTTGCACCTCCTCCGCCTGCAGCAGCAGCGCCTTCGCCTCACGCAGAAAACGCTGCCCCTCGGCGGTCAGCGAGAGCCCCTGCGCATGGTGGCGGATGAAAAGCTGGATGGCGAACGCCTCCTCCAGCGCGGTGATGGCGGAGGAGATGGAGGGCTGGGAAATATTCACAGCCTCCGAGGCCTGGGTGATGCTGCCTGTTTCCGCCGTGGCCACGAAATAGCTTATCTGTTTCAGCGTAAACCGCATCGCGCCCGCCCATCAGAAAATTCAAATCAACGTATCAGAAGATTATATTTTACAAAAGCAAGATCGCCGCTGAAACCTGATCCGGCCGCAAAGGAGTTTCGCATGACCTTCTCTCTCGTGGCGCGCTGCCCGCGTAGCGGGCAATTCGCCGTGGCCGTGACCTCCTCCTCCCCCGCCGTCGCGGCGCGCTGCGCCTTCGCGCAAGCGGGCATCGGCGCCGTCACCACCCAGAACGTGACCGACCCGCGTTTGGGGCCGAAGCTGCTGGAGGCGCTGGCGGGCGGGCTCAGCGCCGGGGCGGCGCTGGCGAAAGTGGCCGGCGAAGCCAGTTTTCCTGAATACCGGCAACTCACGGTGATCGACGCGCAAGGCCGCACCGGCGTGCATTCCGGAACCAAAACGCTCGGCACGCATGGCGCGGCACAGGGGGAGAATGCCGTTTCAGCGGGCAACCTGCTCGCCAACAGTAACGTACTGCAGGCGGTAATCGAGGCCTTCGCCAAAGCCGACCCGAAGGCGCAGCTTGGCGCGCGCATGATCGCGGCGATGCGGGCCGGGCTGGCGGCGGGCGGGGAAGCCGGGCCGATCAGATCCGCCGGGTTGCTGGTGGTGGAGACACAAGCCTGGCCGATCGCGGATCTGCGCGTGGACTGGCATGATGAGCCGCTGGCCGAGCTGGCCCGGCTTTGGGATGTCTGGTCGCCGCACATGCATGATTACGTCACGCGCGCGCTGAACCCTGACGCGGCGCCCTCCTACGGCGTGCCGGGCGACGAATGAAAAAGGGGCGAAAGCCCCTATTTTACGTCAGATCATTCTGATCCAAATTCCGCCGCATCTGCGCGAACTGCGCCGCGCTCACGGCAGTTCCGCGATCACGTCGATCTCGACCAGCCATTCCGGCCGGGCGAGTGCGACAACGACCAATCCGGTGAACACCGGATACACGCCCTTCAGCCAGCGCCCGGCAATGCGGTACACCGCCTCGCGGTGGCGGATATCGGTGAGATAGACCGTGACCTTGCAGATATGCTCCAGATTCGCCCCGCATTCGCGGAGCAAGAGATCGATATTCTGCATCACCTTCTCGGCCTGCCCGGCGGGATCGCCCACCGCCACGTTCTCGCGCGTGTCGAGATCCTGCGGCACCTGGCCGCGCAGATAGATCATCTTGCCCGTCACCACCGCCTGGGCGAGGTCGTTGTCCAGATTCTGCTCGGGATATGTGTCCCTGGTGTTGAACGGGCGAATGCGCTTGTGGATCATCTCTTACTCCGCGGCGTTTTTGGCGGGCATGGCGCCGCCGCGCACAGCCTCGGACAGACCGGCGGCCTTGTGAACCACGCGCAGCGTCTCGTTCCAGTCGAAATTGCGGTACACGGCCGCGAGATGCGCGAAGGGCGGAGACTGCGCGAAAAGCTGGAAGGTGAGCCGGTGGCCGGCATAGTCGGAATTCAGCAGATCGCGCGCGAAGGCCAGCAGGCGGCGCCGGTCATCGGCCACCCATTCGCCGTTGATGGTGTAGAATTTCTCCAGCCAGGGGGCGGTCTCGGGGTCGCGGAAGGCGGCGGCATCCGGCGTCACGCAAATCTGCCCGCCGCAGAGCTCGCGGGCGATATGCATCATCTGATGCAGCTGCGAACAGGCAAGAACGCGGCCGGTATAGAGCAAGGACTGGTTGGGCATCAGCAGCCCGCCGGGGCTGCGCTCGGCCGTGGCGATGGCGGCGGTGAGATGGGCGTTGATGCCCTCGCGGTAGCAGGCGAGCTGCGCCAGCTTCTCCTGCACGGCCTGCTGCTTGTCGAGCCCGGTCTGGCGCACATTGAACAGAGCGGCGCCGATCATGAAATCAGCCAGCTTCAAATTGCGCTGGGTGAAGGCGAAGGCGGAATAACGGTGCAGCGTGGCGCGGATGAAGCTGGCCGCCTTGGTGTGCCGGTAGAACAGCACATTCTCCCACGGGATCAGCACATCATCGAAGATCACCAGCGTGTCGACCTCGTCGAACTTGTTGGCGAGCGGGTAATCCTCAACCGGCGCGCGGCCCGCGAAACCGGTGCGGCAGATGAATTTCAAATTCGGCGCGCCGAGATCGCAGACAAAGCCGACGGCGTAGTCCGACAGCTCCGCATCGCCCCAATTGGCGATGGTCGGCTTGGTGAAGGCCTGGTTGGCATAGGCGGCGGCGGTTTCATACTTGGCGCCGCGCACGATGATGCCGGCATCCGTCTCCTTCACCACATGCAGCAGCATGTCCGGGTCCTGGTCCTGCGGGCGCTTGGAGCGGTCGCCCTTCGGGTCGGTATTGGCGGAGACATGGAAGGGATCGTCGCGGATCACCTTGTTGATATGAAAGCGGATATTCGCGGAGAATTGCGGGTTCACCTCATTCAGCACGTCCTGGCCGTCGAAGAGGGACCACATCTCGCCCACCGTTTCGTCGCCCACGCGCGTGACGATGCCGCCGATATCGTCCAGCACCAGGTCAGTGGCGGCGCGCTTGGCCTGCCAATCCTCCTGGGTATAAGGCAGCTTGAGGCCGATGGCATGCAGCGCCCCGGCATCGTCCTTGTAGCTCATCACCGGCGCGGTGGCGGCCTCGTGCTGCATATCGTAGATGCGCGCGCGGATATCGACGAGCGGCTTGAACATCTTGTGGGTGGTGACGTCGCGCACGCGCTCGCCATTGATCCAAACCATGCGTCCGTCGCGAATTGAATCGCGATATTGCTGTCCATTACGGATCATCTACGGGTTTCCCATTGCTTGGCGGATGCTCAACCGGCTGGTCCGGCATCCTCAGCTATAGGCGAACCCTGAGGCTTTATTAAAGTCGATACTACATAGCCATTGGTTAAGTTAATCCAAAGCAGCTGCGCGGTTTTCAGGCAAAACCGCGCAGCCGCCTCAAAGCCGCTTACAGCGAGGGAAGGTCCAGCTTGAACGCGCGCGCGCAATCCTGGGCGATCTCATAGCCCGCATCGGCATGGCGCATTACGCCGGTGGCGGGGTCGTTCCAGAGCACGCGCCCCAGCCGCGCGGCGGCTTGCGGCGTGCCATCGGCGCAGATCACCATGCCCGAATGCTGGGAGAAGCCCATGCCCACGCCGCCGCCATGATGCAGCGAGACCCAGGTGGCCCCCGAGGCGCAGTTGAGCAGCGCGTTCAAGAGCGGCCAGTCGGAGACGGCGTCCGAGCCATCCAGCATCGATTCCGTCTCGCGGTTGGGAGAGGCGACGGAGCCGGAATCCAGATGATCACGCCCGATGACCACGGGGGCGGAAAGCTCGCCCTTGGCCACCATCTCGTTGAAAGCCAGCCCCAGCCGGTGGCGATCGCCCAGCCCCACCCAGCAGATGCGCGCCGGCAGGCCCTGGAAGGAGATGCGCTCGCGCGCCATGTCCAGCCAGTTATGCAAATGCTTGTGGTCCGGCAGCAGCTCCTTCACCTTGGCGTCGGTCTTGTAGATATCCTCCGGGTCGCCCGAGAGGGCCGCCCAGCGGAACGGGCCGATGCCCCGGCAGAACAGCGGGCGGATATAGGCGGGCACGAAGCCAGGGAAGTCAAAGGCGTGGGTCACGCCGTGCTCCTTGGCGCGCTGGCGGATATTATTGCCGTAATCGAAGGTGGGCACGCCCATCTTCACGAACTCCAGCATGGCGCGCACATGCGCGGCCATGGAGGCACAGGCGGCGGCTTCCACCGCCTTCGGGTCGCTCTCGCGTTTCTGCTCCCATTCCGCCACGCTCCAGCCCGCCGGGAGGTAACCATTCACCGGGTCATGGGCGGAGGTCTGGTCGGTCAGCATGTCCGGCTTCACGCCACGGCGCAGCAGCTCCGGCAAAATTTCCGCCGCATTGCCCAGCAGCGCCACGGAGACGGGTTTTTGCTCCGCGCAGGCGCGGTCGATGATCTCCAGCGCCTCGTCCAGATCCTTCGCCTGTACGTCCACATAGCGCGTCTTCAGCCGCATCTCGATGCGGCTCTGCTGGCACTCGATGGCCAGGCAGCTCATCCCGGCCATGGTCGCGGCCAGAGGCTGCGCGCCGCCCATGCCACCCAAACCTGCAGTGAGCACCCAGCGCCCGGCAAGGTTGCCGTCATAATGGCGCCGCCCGGCCTCGACGAAGGTTTCATACGTGCCCTGCACGATGCCCTGGGTGCCGATATAGATCCAGGAGCCGGCCGTCATCTGGCCGTACATCATCAGCCCCTTGCGATCGAGCTCGTTGAAATGCGCCCAGTTCGCCCAGTTGGGCACCAGATTGGAGTTGGCGATGAGCACGCGCGGCGCATCCGCATGGGTGCGGAACACGCCGACCGGCTTGCCGGACTGGATGAGCAGGCTCTCATCGCCCTCCAGCCGCTTCAGCGCGGCCACGATCCGATCAAAGCTCTCCCAGTCGCGCGCGGCGCGGCCGATGCCGCCATACACCACCAGCTCCTCCGGGCGCTCGGCCACCATCGGATCGAGATTGTTCATCAGCATGCGCAAAGGCGCTTCGGTCTGCCAGCTTTTCGCGGAAAGTTTGGTGCCATGGTCCGCGCGGATCACGCGCGCATTGTCGAGACGGGTCATGCGCAGAAACCTTTCAGGATTTTTTCGAGGATCGGTTGGATGGGGGCGGGGTTTTGCAACGGCGTGGGCCAGTTTTCCGGCGTGGCGGGCGATGGCTCATCCATATAGCCGCGGCAGCCCAGCTCCATCTGGATGGCGTGGATGCCCTCTTCCGGCGCGCCATAATGGCGGGTGATCCAGCCGCCCTTGAAGCGGCCATTCACCACATAAGAGAAGCCGCTTTGCGCACAAACGGCACGCACATGCTCCTGCAAGGCCGGATCACAGGATTTGCCGTCATTGGTGCCGATATTGAATTGCGGCAGCTCCCCCTCGAACAAACGCGGAATTCCGCTCCGGATGGAATGGCAATCATACAGCACCACCCGCCCATGCAGGTCATGCACCCGCGCGATCTCGGCGCGCAGGGCGGCATGGTACGGGGCAAAATAGGTTTCCCGGCGGCGGGCGATCTCCGCTTCGTCCGGCACCGCCCCTTTATAAAGCGGCTCGCCGTCGAAGGTCTCGGTGGGGCAAAGCCCGGTGGTGGCCTGGCCGGGATAGAGCGAGACGCCGGACGGATCACGGTTGACGTCGATCACCGAACGGGAAATTCTGGCGGCAAGGATGGTGGCATCCAGCGCCTCGGCGAAGCTGTAAAGCGCTGGCAGATGCCAGTCCGCATCCTTGCGGGCCAGCCAGCCGGATACGAAAACACCTGAAAATTCCTCAGGAATCTCCGTGCCTGCGTGCGGGATGGAGAGGATGAGGGGGGCTGAGCCCCGGCGCAGCGTGAACAGGCTCATGCCACCCCCGGCAGAGTGTCGGACGCCAGCGCCCCTGCCCGCAGCAACGCGATGGCGGTTTCGATATCCGGCGCGAAATGCCGGTCCTCCTCCAGCTTCGGCACCGCGCCGCGCAGGGCGGCCCGCGCCTCTTCCAAAGCCACGGAGGATTTCAGCGTATGAAAATCACAGCCCTGCGCCGCCGCCAGCCATTCGATGGCGATCACCGCGCGCAGATTTTCATTCATCGCCAGCAGCCGCCGCGCGCCATGCGCGGCCATGGAGACATGATCCTCCTGATTGGCGGAGGTGGGGATGGAATCCACCGAGGCTGGGAAGGCACGGCCCTTGTTCTCGGATACCAAAGCCGCTGCCGTCACCTGCGGAATCATGAAGCCGGAATTCAGGCCGGGCCTGGGCGTGAGGAAGGCCGGCAGGCCCGAGAGCACCGGGTCCACCAGCAGCGAGATGCGGCGCTCGGTGAGCGAGCCGATCTCGCACACCGCCATGGCGATCATATCCGCCGCGAAGGCCACGGGCTCGGCATGAAAATTGCCGCCGGAGAGCGCCTCGGCGGGCCCCGTGAAGATCAGCGGATTATCGGTGACGCCATTGGCCTCGGTCTCCAGAGTCGCAGCGGCTTGGCGCAGAACATCCAGAATTGCGCCCATCACCTGCGGCTGGCAGCGCAGGCAATAAGGGTCCTGCACGCGCTCATCGCCCTTTAAATGCGAGGCGCGGATGGCCGAGCCCGCCATCAAGCCGCGCAGCGCATCCGCCACCTCTTTCTGGCCCTTATGCCTGCGCACGGCGTGAATGCGCGGGTCAAACGGCGCGTCGGAGCCTTTCGCGGCATCGGTGGAAAGCGCACCCGTCACGAGGGCAGCGCGGAAATTGCGCTCCGCCTCGAACAACCCGGCCAGCGCATTGGCGGCGGAGAATTGCGTGCCGTTGAGCAGCGCCAGCCCTTCCTTCGGCCCCAGCACCAAAGGCGCCAGCCCGGCCTGCTTCAGCGCAATGGCGGCATCCTTGCGCACGCCGCCCACGAAAATCTCGCCCACGCCCATCATCGCGGCGGTCATGTGCGCCAGCGGCGCCAGATCGCCCGAGGCGCCGACGGAACCCTGCGCGGGCACCACCGGGATCAGGTCCTTCGCCAGCATCGCCGCCAGCATCCGCACCGTCTCCACCCGCACGCCCGAGGCGCCCTGGGCCAGCGAGCCCAGCTTCAGCGCCAGCATCAGCCGCGCGACGGCAATGGGCATCGGCTCGCCCACGCCGGCGGCGTGGGAGAGCACGAGGTTGCGCTGCAAGGTGGCGAGGTCGGCATCGGCAATGCGCACCGAGGCCAGCTTGCCAAAGCCGGTATTGATTCCATAAACCGGCTCGCCGCGGCTCAAAATCTCCGCCACCGCATCCGCCCCCGCCTGAATGGCCGGCAGCGCCGCCTCGTCAAGCTCTAGGCTTTCACCTTGGTAAATCGCGCGCCATTGCGAAAGGCTGATGGCGCCGGGTGTAAAAATCATGCGGGACTCCAGATGCGTTGATGTAGCGGGTTGAACCCGAGACGATAGACCAGCTCCGCCGGGCGCTCGATGTCCCAGATGGCGAGATGGCATTTGCCGCCGGCTTTCAGCACGCCGACATCCGCGCGCCCCAAGGCGGCGGCGGCGTGGCGGGTGACGCCCAGCAGGCATTCCTCCACCGTCAGGCGGAATTGCGTGGCGGCCATGTTCATCGCCAGCAGCAGGGAGAATAGCGGCGAGGTGCCGGGGTTGAGGTCGGTGGACACCGCCATGCGCACGCCATGTTTGCGCAAGGCGGCAATGGGCGGCAGCCTGGTCTCGCGCAGCGTGAAGAAGGCGCCGGGCAGCAGCACCGCCACGGTGCCGGCCTTGGCCATCGCCGCCGCGCCATCCTCGCCGGTATATTCAAGATGATCAGCCGAGAGCGCGCCGAACCGCGCCGCCAAAGCCGCGCCATGCAAATCGGAAAGCTGGTCCGCATGCAGCTTCACCCGCAGCCCGTGCCGGGCGGCGGCGGTGAAAACCTGCTCCATCTCCTGCGCCGAAAAGGCGATGCCCTCGCAAAACCCGTCGACGGCGTCAGCGAGTTTGCGCGCCGCCACGTGCGGGATCATCTCCTCGCACAATAGGCGCAGATATTCAGCCCGCCCCATCTCCGGCGGAACCCCATGCGCGCCGAGAAAGGTGGGGGAAATATCGGCCTGGTCGCCCAGCGACTTCGCAACCTCCAGGCATTTATACTCAGCATCAGGCGAAAGACCGTAGCCGGATTTCACCTCCAGCGTCGTCACCCCTTCGGCGGTCAGCGCCGCCATGCGCTTTTGCGCCGCCGCGCGCAGAGCCTGCGGGCTGGCCTCGCGCGTGGCTCTCATCGTGCCGAGAATCCCGCCCCCGGCGCGGGCAATCTCCTCATAGCTGGCCCCGTTCAGCCGCGCCTCGAACTCCCCCGCGCGGTCTCCGGCGTAAATGAGATGCGTATGGCAGTCGATCAAACCGGGCGTGATCCAGCGGCCTTGGCAATCCACCACCTCATCGGCCTCGATCGGCTGGCGCGGCCCGGCATAGAGAATACGCCCGGCGGCCTGCGCCACCATGCCGCCCTCCACCACGCCCAGCCCCGGCAGCGCGGGGTCCATGGTCGCCAGCCTCGCATTGGTGAAAATCCGCTCTGCGCGCATGTTCCATACCTTGGCGGTGAGGGGGATAAGTTGTATATACAATAGGCATCCAAAGGAGGCCTGTCCAGTGTCCGAGCGCATCATTTTTCGCCACGCCTTGCTGCCCGGCGGCTGGGAAGAGAATGTGGCGCTTGGCTTTGAGGATGGCCAGATCACCAAGGTTGAGACGGGAATTGCCGGCGGTGCGGGCATCGCCCTGCCCGGCATGCCCAATTTGCACAGCCACAGCTTCCAGCGCGCCATGGCCGGACGGGCGGAGCTGCGCGGCCCCTCAGCGGATAGTTTCTGGACCTGGCGGGCGCTGATGTACCGGCTGGCTTTGTCGCTGGACCCCGATGATGTGCAGGCCATCGCCACCCAGGCCTTCACCGAGATGCTGGAAGGCGGGTTTACCGCCGTGGCGGAGTTTCATTATCTCCACCACGCGCCGGATGGCTCGCCCTATGCGGACATCGCCGAGATGGCCTCACGGCTTGCCGCGGCGGCAGAGGAAACCGGCATCGCATTGTTGCTTCTGCCTGTCTTCTACGCCCATTCCGGCTTCGGCGGAAAACCGCCCGCCGAAGGCCAGCGCCGTTTCATCAACGCGCTCGATAGCTACGCCAAGCTTCATGCGCGCTGCAAAGACCTTGCCCCCACCGGCATCGCCCCGCACTCGCTGCGCGCCGCCACGCTGGAGGAGCTGAACACGCTGGCAACGCTGAATGGCGATGCGCCCTTCCACATCCACATCGCCGAGCAGATGGCCGAGGTGGAGGCCTGCATCGCCTTCTCCGGCGCCAGGCCCGTTGAATATCTGCTGGCCAACGCACCAGTTTCAGGCAATTGGTGCCTGGTGCACGCCACCCACATCACCGAATCCGAAGCCCAGGGCATGACGGCGGCAAAGGCCGTGGCCGGACTCTGCCCCATCACCGAGGCCAATCTGGGCGATGGCATCTTCCCCGCCCAGTTCTTCACCGGCGCCTATGGCATCGGCTCCGATTCAAACGTGCTGATCGATGTGGGGCGGGAGCTGCAAATGCTTGAATATTCCCAGCGCCTCGGCCAGCGTCAGCGCAACGTCATGGCCAGCGCAAGCATTCGCCCCACCGCCACCGCCCTCTACCAGCACGCCCTCGCGGGCGGCGCGCAGGCTTGCGGCCTCGCCTGCGGCCTGGAAGCGGGTGCGCCCGCCAGCTTCGTCACCATCGCGGGCGACGAGCCCGAACAGGCGCTGGCCGATGCCGTGTTCACCGCCCGCGCCCCTGCGGTGCGCGACGTCTGGGTGCGGGGAAGGCGCGTGGTGGCAGATGGACGGCACATCAAGGCCAGCGCCGCACGCGCCGGGTTCAACGCCGTTCTGCGCAAGCGGTTGTAACCGCCATGGACGATCCCCGCCCCCCCAAACTCTATGAGCAGGTCAAGAGCTATCTGCGCGATGGCATTGCCGCCGGAACCTGGAAGGCGGGCGAGAAAATTCCCTCCGAGTTCGAGCTGATGGACCGGCTCGGCGCCTCGCGCATGACCGTGCATCGCGCCCTGCGGGAGCTTTCAGCTGAGGGCATGCTGCTGCGCGTGCAGGGGGCGGGCAGCTTCGTGCAGGCCCCTGCCCCGCGCTCGCCCTTGCTGGAAATCCACGACATCGCCGAGGATATCGCCCGGCGCGGCCACGCTCACCGGGCCGAAATGCTGGTGCTGGAAGCCCGCCCGGCCGGGGCGGAGATGGCTGCCGAATTCCGGCTCCGCCCGCGCGCGAAATTGTTCTATTCCGAGATTGTGCATTTCGAGAACGATGTCCCGGTGCAGCTGGAGGAGCGTTATGTCTCCCCCAGTTTCGCGCCCGGCTATCTGACGCAGGATTTCACCGCCATCACCCCCAACCGCTATCTGCAGAATATCGAGCCGCCTTATGAGGTGGAGCATATCATCCACGCCACCCCGGCCGATGCCCGGATGCAGGCATTGCTGCGACTCGCCCCGCATGAGGCCTGCCTGTGCCTGCTCCGCCGCACCTGGACGGTCGCCGGGCCCGCCACGCGCTCCCTGCTCACCCATCCCGGCAGCCGCTACAGCCTGGGCAGCCGCTACAAGCTGGCGGATTTCCACGCCCGCCCGGGCTGACGCCGGAGCGGCCCGGCACCGGCAACCTGGGGTGGAAACATTAATAATCACACGCTCGCCGAGAGTTTACTTTCCAAGACGTTGCCTGACCGTTAAAATTTTTCCAGGCTGCATTGGGGTGGATCTTGGATCACGACATACTGCTTCTCTCGCTGGCGCTCGGCATATTGTCTCTTGGCATCCTCGCCCTCGGGGCCGATCTTCTGACAGGCACCCGGCGCCGTGCGGCCCTGGCCGCCCCGCATGATGAATTACGCGCCTTTCTGCGCGCCGCCCCGCCCATGCAGGCGCAGAGTGACACGCTTGCAGCAGAGCCGGTTGAGACCGCTTTGCCCGAACCCGCCGCGTTTGAAGCCCCCCCTCCCGCGCCGGGCGATGCACCCCCTGCCAAAGCGACCGGGACCGCTGACAGCTTCGTGTTCCGCCGCCATATCTCGCGGGATTTCGCCTCCATGGAGCTGAGCCACAAGCGCTTCCGCCCGGCGCCCCAGCCCGAGAGCCCGCCCCGCGCCCCGCTGGATATCTCCACCATCCAGAGCGAGATCCGCGCCGTACTGGGCCCCGCCCCGTCATCTCCCTTGCATGCCTCGCCGCATTTGGCGCAACTGACCTGGACGCAGCCGCAGCGCCTGGCCGTGCTCGCCCTGGCGGGCGCCCCGCCGGAAGCCGGCCTCGCCTTGCTGCGCGCGCATGGCATCTTCACGCTCATCGCCGCCACCGGCCACCCGTTCCGGCGGCCCGTGGAAGAGATCGAGATCCTCTCCCTCCCCGATGGCGCGGATGCCGCCGCCCCCCTCGCCGCCCAGTTGCGCGCCAAGCTCGCAGCCGGCGAGCGCATCGCCTTTCATGCCGAAACCGGGCTCAGCGGCGCCGCCGCCCAGCTCGTGGCGCGCTTTTCCAGCCGCCAGGCCGGTTAAACCTCTTCTTCCACACCCAGGCGGCGCAAAAATGCCGGCACGCCCTCGCCCGCCGGGGCGGCGATCACATGGTCGAAATAACGCGCCCCGGTCGGCTGCGGGTTGATCTCATACAGCACGCAGCCACGGCCATTGCGCCGCGCCTCGGCGGCGAACCCCGCCGCCGGATACACCGTGCCGGAGGTGCCGATGGCGCAGAACACATCCGCCTGCTCCAACGCCGCCGTGATCTCATCCATATGATAGGGAATTTCCCCGAACCAGACGATGTCCGGGCGCATGGCAGCCGCCCCGCAGGAGGGGCAAAGCGTCTCCACCCCCGCATTCTCCCGCCAGGGGCCGGTCTCCTCGCAGGCGGCGCAGAGCAGCTTGCGCAGCTCGCCATGCATATGCCGCAACGCCGTGCTGCCCGCGCGCTCATGCAGATCGTCCACATTCTGGGTCACTAGCAGAAACTCGCCGCGCCCCCGCCAGGCCCGTTCCAGCGCCGCCAGTGCCAGATGCGCCCTGTTGGGCATCACCTCATGCAACTGCGCGCGGCGCAGATTATAGAAATGATGCACAAGCGCGGGGTCACGCACAAACCCTTCCGGCGTGGCGACATCCTCGATCCGGTGGTTTTCCCACAACCCATCCGCCGCACGGAATGTGGAGATCCCTGATTCCGCCGAGACGCCCGCCCCTGTCAGCACCACGATGTTCATGCGCAAACCAATATGCGCTCGGATGGGATCATTCAATTCAATCCAGGCCGATGAAATTGATTGCTCCGGCCGCCGCCCGACCATCCGCAGGCCAATGGAAGCAAGCTTCCGGCCATGACGCGGATCATTTAATATACACACCGCATTGATAAGAACTCCCGCGCCACGCCGCCAGCGCAAGCCTTCGCAAGGCGGCCTTGCAAACAACGTCTACCTTCCTGCCGTTTTTTGATGTTTGCAGAGAAAGATGCCCAAGCCGGACGAACTCATTTTTGCCCTGAAGACCTTCACCGCCGCCATGCTGGCCTTCGCCATTTCCAGCTGGCTGGGGCTGGATAACCCTTATTGGTCGATGGCCACCGCCTTCATTGTCGCCAACCCCTATGCCGGGGCCATGCGCTCGAAAGCCGTGTACCGCGTTTTCGGCACGCTTACCGGCGGCACGGCGGCGGTGATCATGGTGCCAAACCTGGTCAACGCCCCGGTGCTGCTCTGCAGCGCCATGGCGCTCTGGGTCGGTTTCTGCCTCTATATCTCCCTGCTGGATCGCTCGGCGCGCGCCTATGCCTTCATGCTCTCGGGCTATACGGCGAGCATCATCGGCTTTCCCTCCGTCACCAATCCCGGGCACGTGTTTCAAACCGCGCTGACACGCTGCGAGGAGATCACGCTCGGCATCGTCTGCACCACCATCATCGGCACGGTGATCCTGCCGCGCTCAATGGGCCCGATCCTGGCGCGGCGCATCACCTCCTGGGTGCAGCCTGGCGTGGAATGGGCCAGCGCCGCCCTGGCAGGAGACGGTGAAGCCCAGCCCGCGCGTGATGCGCGCCGGCGCCTCGCCTTCGAGGCGACGGATACGGCGATGATGATCTCGCAGCTCGGCTATGACATTTCGCACATGCAATCGGCCGTGCGGCAGGTGACACGCCTGCGCATGTACGTGATCAGCCTGATGCCGGTCCTCAGCTCCATCGGCCATCGCGTCGCGGAGCTGCGCCGGATCGGCGGCCTGACTCCAGACATGCAAACGGCGCTGACGCGGACCGATGAATGGATCAAGAGCGGGCAAGCGGCAGGTGCCGCCCCGTTGCTGCACGAGATTCAGGCGCTGGAACACGAGCCGCCCAATTGGCAGGGCCTGCTGCGGGCAAGCCTCGCCGTGCGGCTGGAGGAGTTGGTGCGCATCGTCTCCCAATCCAGGCAGTTGCGCCGGCATGTGCTGGACGGCACCGCCGCGCCGGCCAACCCGGCCGTGGAAGCCGAATATATCGCCATCACCCGGCAGAACCGGGACCATAAGCTGGCGTTTCTCTCGGCGCTTGCCGCATCGCTGTCCATCCTCGTGGTCTGCACGCTCTGGATCCAAACCTCCTGGGCCTATGGCGGCGGTGCCGCCGTGATGGTGGCCATCGCCTGCTGCTTCTTCGCCACGCAGGACGACCCCGCCCCCGCCCTCGTCCTGATGCTGCGCAACGCCGTGATCTCGATCATCGTCATCTTCTTCTACGACTTCGCGATCCTGCCGAAGATCGTGGGAATCGACGAGCTTTATCTCGTCCTGCTGCCGGCGGGGCTGATCATCGGCGTGCTGGTCTCACGCCCCGCCACCTTCGGCACCGGCATGGTGCTGGGTGCCATCGGCACCACCCAGTTCGCGCTGACCAATGGCTACGAGGTCACGTTCGTCAAATACGGGGACAGCGCCTTCGGCCTTCTTGTCGGCCTCGGCACCGCGCTGGTGGTCACGCGCCTCATCCGCTCCGTCGGCGCGGCATGGAGCGCGCAACGGCTGATGCGCGCCAACTGGCGCGAGGTGGCCGCCGCCGCCGAGGCCGAAACCGGGCCGGACCGCGCCGCGCTGACCGGCATCATGATGGACAGGCTGGGGCTGATGATGCCCCGCCTGGCGGCCGTGGCGGCGGGCGCAGACAGCGCCGCTGCCGGCGCCATGGTGGATCTGCGCGTCGGCCTCAACATCATCGGCCTGCACCGCGAACAATGGCGCCTGCCGCCCGCCGCGCGGGAGGCCAGCCAGCGTATCTTCAGCTTCATCTCCGCGCATTACCTCGGCGACCCGCGGCAACCGCCGCCGCCCGCCCTCGTCCAGGCGATGGATGAGGCGATCTGCGCGCTGATGGTGGATGCCCTGGCCTACCGGGCGGCGCTGATGGTGCTCTCGGGCTTGCGCTCGACGCTCTTTCCCGACACACCGCCTCCGGATTTCGTGTCCTTAGCCTCACTCCCTGGTGCCGCATGATTGGTGAAGTCGATATTTACGGCGTGCTGTTTCCGCCGCTGGTCATCTGGATCGGCGTCGCGCTCGCGCTGTCCACGGTGATCCGGCGCATCATCTCGGCGCTGGGCCTCTACCGTTTTATCTGGCACAGGCCGCTCTTCGACCTCTGCCTCCTCGTCATGCTGACCGGGCTCGTGAGCCTGGCGGCCAACCGCTATTTCTGATCCCGGAGTCCCATGAAGCCCGCCTCCTCTGCTTACCGCTTTATCGCCACGCTGGCGGCTCTGGCCATTGCCGGGGTCGTCGGCTGGCAACTCTGGGTCTACTACATGGAAAGCCCCTGGACACGAGACGGCAGCGTGCGGGCGGATGTCGTCTCACTGGCGCCGGATGTCACCGGGCCGGTGGTGCAGGTTTTCGTGCACGACAATCAGTTCGTGCAAAAGGGCGACCCGCTCTTTCAGATCGACCCGGCGCGCTTCAACCTGGCTCTGGCCCAGGCCCAGGCCGCGCTCGCCAAGGCGCATGCGACAATGCTGAACGCGCAGGTGAATGCCGGCCGTTACGCCGCACTCTCCAACAATGCCACCTCCGCCATCTCGCGCGACGATGCCAGCACCCTGGCGCATGAGGCCGAGGCCGCCTATGAAGCCGCGCAGGCGGATCTGGGCGTTGCGCAACTCAACCTGACGCGCACCACCGTCCGTGCCACGGTGAACGGAATGGTCACCAATTTCTCCATGCAGCCGGGCGATTACGTAAACACCGGCACGCCGGTGCTCGCCCTCGTCGATACCGGAACGCTCTATGTGGATGGGTATTTCGAAGAGACCAAGATGCGCCACATCCAGATTGGCGACAAGGCAAGCGTGCAGCTTCTGCAAGGCGGCGCCGTCATCCAGGGCCATGTGCAGGGCATTGCCGCAGGCATTGCGGATAATGAGCGCCTCCCTGCCTCCACCTTGGTGGCGGATGTGAATCCCACCTTCACCTGGGTGCGCCTCGCGGCGCGCATTCCCGTGCGCATC
Organism: Acidocella sp.; assembly: GCA_035499915.1. Taxonomy (GTDB): domain Bacteria; phylum Pseudomonadota; class Alphaproteobacteria; order Acetobacterales; family Acetobacteraceae; genus Acidocella. The sequence continues at coordinate 2,767 of DATJXU010000221.1, read as the reverse complement.
GCGCTGGATAAAGTGCCCGCGGGCGTGCATCTGGTCGCGGGCATGACCTGCACGGTCAGCATCATGCCGGACAAGCCCCAGACCCAGCAATAACATGCACCGACCGGGCGGCGCGCCAAAGCCGCCCGGCATCCAGCCCTTTGTTAAGAGACTGATTCACGCCCGCCATTGCCGCGCAAGCGCGCGTCAACTTCAAGCGATCAGGCGCTAGTTTTGCGCGTATAAAACCCGCAGCACCACAAACCAGTTCTCCTGGTTGCCCGCCAGCAAGCCTTGGGCGTTGGCGTGCAGATGCTCCATCGTCACCGCATCATCCACATTGCCGCCGACAATCTCGATCATTCCCGGCCCGCCGCCGGTGACGACGCTGCAATGCGCGGGGAAGAGATAAGACGCCGGCAAATCATGAAAGCTGAGATCGCGCGCATGCCCGCGCGGGAAACACACAAGGTCGCCCAAACGCGGCGCGTAATCCTTTGGGTTCTCCGCGACCAACAGCTTGCCGGGGCGATAAGGCCGCGCGGCATAATTAATATAAGTGGCGTGGTCCGGCGCGTAAGGGAAATCCGGCCCCGCTCCCGCGATGCGCATGACATATGAAATGAACGCCGCCGACCACGCATAGTCGCCATTCTCCGCCACGGGGAAAATCTTGCCGCTGCCGTCATGCTCGCCGGTCCAGCGCGCATCCGGTTCACCCGCGTTCATCCCTTCCCACCAATACTCGCCAACGCGCTGCCAGAGGCCCTGCTGGCGCTCTCCCATCGTCGCGGCGCGCTGCACATAGCCCGCGCCATCATCATCATCCACACGCCCGCCCCAGAGCCGCCATTCGCGCAGCGCCACCGCCACCGCGGCACCGCGCGAGAAGGGCGCGTAGCCGCCATTGGCGAAGGGCGGCGCGTGGTTTTCCGCCGCGCAGGCGGATAACAGGCAAACAGAGAAAAGGGCCGCCTTTTTGGAAAAAAGCGGCCCCAGGAACTTTTGCCTCCTCTTAACGAGGCGCTTCACGCGAGGTCGCTGAACATCTCTGTCAGCGCCGCTTCGGTCGCATCGCACAGGCCGCGCTCGGTGATCAGCCCCGTCACTAGCCGCGCGGGTGTCACGTCGAAAGCCGGGTTGGCGGCGGGGCTCGATGTCGGCACGATGCGCACGGTGGCAATCGAACCATCCAGCGCGCGGCCGGTCATTGTCGTCACCTCGGCGGCGGCGCGCTCCTCGATGGGAATATCGGACAGCCCGTCGCGGATCGTCCAGTCGACGGTGGAAGACGGCAAAGCAACCCAGAACGGCACACCGTTATCGCGCGCCGAGAGCGCCTTCAGGTACGTGCCGATCTTGTTGCAGACATCGCCCTGGCGGGTCACGCGGTCGGTGCCGACAATCACCAGATCCACATCGCCATGCTGCATGAAATGCCCGCCGGCATTATCGGCGATCACGGTGTGGTTCACGCCATGCTTGCCCAGCTCCCAGGCGGTGAGCGAGGCGCCCTGGTTGCGCGGGCGGGTTTCTTCCACCCACACATGCACGTCGATCCCGGAATCATGCGCCATATAGATAGGCGCCAGCGCCGTGCCCCAATCCACGGTGGCGATCCAGCCGGCATTGCAATGCGTCAGCACGTTCACCCGCTTGCCGCCGCGCGCCTTCTCCTGAATCAGACTCAGGCCGTTGCGGCCGATCGACTCATTCACCGCGACATCCTCATCGCAGATCTTCGCGGCTTCGGCGTAAGCCGCGGCGGCACGGGCGGCCGGCGCCAGCTTGCACAACACCGCGCTCATGCGGGCAAGCGCCCAGCGCAGATTGATGGCGGTGGGGCGGGTGGCGCCCAGCACCTCCAGCGCCTGCGCCAAGGCCGCGTCCGAGGCATCGGCGCGCATCGCCAAGGCCACGCCATAAGCGGCGGAGGCACCGATCAGCGGCGCGCCGCGCACCAGCATCGCCTTGATGGCATGCGCCATTTCCTCAAGCGCGGTGAGGCGGACGAGATCGACAGTCCAGGGCAGCTTGGTCTGGTCGATGATGCGGACAGACCAGCCATCTGTCTCGTCCACCCAGATGGAGCGATACGGGGTGCCGTCAATTTTCATGGCGTTAAAAAATCCTAAAGTTTTTGATGCAAGGCGCAGACGAGGGTGAATAAGCGCCGTGCGGTGTGAAAATCAATCACAACCTTGCCGGCAAGGCGTTCGATCATCAGCTCGGCCCCTTCATTATGCAGGCCGCGCCGCCCCATATCGATGGCCTGGATACGCGCCTCGCGCCCTTCCGCCACGGCGCTGGCATAGGAATCCAGCAGCATCTGGTAGTCGCGGATCAGCATTTTGAACGGCCCCAGCGCCAGCAGCACGGCCTGCACCGGCTGGTCGTCCTCGTCACGCACGTCGAACACCAGCCGGCCTTCCTGGATCGAAAGATGCAGGACGCTTTGCAGATCCGCAAACCCCGGCAGGTGAAACTCGTTCTCCTGCGCCAGGTCGTGCACCGCCTGCTCGCGGTCAGCCTGCTGCAAGGCGGAGATCCGGTGCAGCGCCTCACCGTCCAGAACAATCCGCGTCAGCCTGCCTTTTGCATCCGCCATGAAAGCCTCCCGCGCCTTATGTCGAAATCAGATGACCTGTGCTTCATCCCCATCCGCAAGACGGCCCATCCCGCCGGGCGATCACGCCGCCTGGCCAAACGTCCGTCATATCATTGGAGGCGATCATAACAATTATAGAAAGGCACGACAAATAGCACATTTTATCAGACCGCGCTGCAA
>DATJXU010000220.1:0-5533 GCA_035499915.1 Acidocella sp. | reverse complement strand
TCAGCACTGGTCGAACCTGCACGGCATGCGTCACGAGGTCGTCGCGCGCGGGGCCAACCAGAAAGGCTTCGTCGTGCTCGCGCGGCGCTGGGTCGTGGAGCGCAGCTTCGGTTGGCTCACCCACTGGGGCGGATTGCTGCGTGACCGGGCGGGATGCCTGGATGTCGCCGCCGGCCGCCTCGCTTGCGCCGCCGTCCTCGGCGCCGTTGAAGCGCTCCTCAACCCGGTGCCAATTCATCGCGCCGTAAGCTGAGCCCGCTCAAACAGGCTCTTAGTGTCTGTCAGGAGTTTTTCTTTGTAATATCAACGACCCACATCATTGCGGCCGTCAATATATGAGCTCGCAACGAATAAAACAAAGCAATTTCAATGAGCTTGCCGCTTTGGGGTGTATGTAAGCAATTGAAATTGCTTACAAAATCTCCAATCACCCCATCTGTTTAGAGCATGATGCGTGAACGCATCACGCCCTATATCCGGCCGCGCACCCCAGCGAGGACGACCGCGATCTTATCCCCCCCGCCCCGCGGACCAGCAGGGCGAGACGGCCGCGCCAGATCCCGCCGCGCCAGCACCGCCGGCAGCCCGGCCGCGATCGCTTCACGCGGCAGGCGAGCCGCGCGCCCCTCCTTCAGCCAGGCCACTCCCTCGGCAGCCAGACTCCGCCGCACCGGAGCCAGGGCGGGCGCGGCGGGATCGCTGACCACCGCCTCGGCGGAGAGCCCGTTCGCCGCCAGCAAATCCTCGGGCAGCAGGCACCGCCCTTCCCGCGCGAGGGCCGGCACGCTGCGCAACAATCCGGCCACGCCATAGGCGGCACCGAGCGCCCGCAGCACGGGCAAGGCGGCCTCCGGCGCGCCGAGCGCCCGCCCGGCGGCGACGGCAAGCCCGCCGGCGCTGCCGAGCACATAGCCGCGCCAGGCATCGAGATTCGGAATGGCTGGTTCCACCTCCATCTCCCGCGCCTCGATCAGGGCGAGCAGGTCGGGCGGATACAGCGCGCCCGTGGCGATCGCTTCGTTGAGTGGCGTCGCCACCTCGTGCCGGCGGGGCGCGCCTTCCACCACTTCCCGCCACCATTGCAGGCGGATCAGGGCCATCGTCGGCTCGCGCGCCGCCTCCCGCGCCCTCGCCAACTCATGATTGAAAGCGTAGAGGGCGAACAGAGCCTCCCGTCTCGCCTCGGGCGCGAAGAGGGCGGTGAGAAAGCGGTCCGGGTCGTGGCGGCGGACCATTTCGCCAAGGCTTGAGAGCATGGCGCTGCACATGACAGGCTGCGCCTTGACGGGCAAGCTTGACGCTGGGCCACCCCCGCCATAGCTCTCGCCCGGTCGTTGCGGCGCCGAAGGGCGCCGGCGCGGCTGACCGGCTGTTTCGACCCCAGACGGAGATCGTCACAATGGCTTTCCAACTCCCCTCGCTTCCGTTTGACACAAACGCCCTCGCCGCGAACGGCATGTGCCAGGAAACCCTGGAACTGCATCACGGCAAGCACCACCAGGCCTATGTCACGGCGCTGAACGGTTTCGTCGAGAAGGACACGAGCCTGCAGGGCAAGTCCCTGGAGGAGATCGTCCAGGCGACGTACAACGACGCCGCCAAGGCGCCGGTGTTCAATAATGCCGGGCAGCACTGGAACCACATCGTGTTCTGGCAGAACCTGTCGCCGACCGGCGGCAAGATCCCCGGCGCGCTCGAAGCCAAGATCAACGAGGATCTGGGCGGCGTCGAGAAGTTCAAGGAGGCGTTCAAGGCCGCCGCGACCAGCCAGTTCGGCTCCGGCTGGGCCTGGCTCGTGCTCGGCACGGACGGCAAGCTCAAGGTGACGAAGACGCCGAACGGCTCGAACCCGCTCGCGACCGGCGAAGGCCGCGTGCTGCTCGCGCTCGACGTGTGGGAGCACAGCTACTACCTGGACTTCCGCAACCGCCGTCCGGACTACACCCAGAACTTCCTGGACAAGCTCGCGAACTATGAGTTCGCCGAGAGCCAGCTCAAGGCGGCCTGAGACCAGCCGGTTCCTGGAACGATATCCGCCAGGCCACGCGCGGTCTGGCCGATATAATTTTAGTCCATAAATGGCAGAGCGTTTTCACCTTGTGCGATCATGGTGAAAACGCTCTCACTGTTGAGTGGGGGCAATGTGCCCCCACCTTTTTCACCAGGAACCAACTATGCTTCTTGCCGAATGGCGTGCCTTACCGCCCCTCCCCGTCATGCTGGCCGAACTCGGCTTCGCTTCCTGGGAAACCATCCTGCACCGGACGACACTGATGGCTACCGGGACATGCACCACAACCGAATATTACAGCATGGTGAGCGAGAAATTTCTCGCCGTGTATCAGTCGGGTCAGGCGCTTTTCTCGCCCAGCCTCGACCCCTGGGGCGCCGCCCTGGCCCCGTTCCACAGCCGCGCCACGGCCAACGCGCGTCGTCTGCGCAATTACTGACCGGGCTTCAGCGCTCCATGGCGATCCCGGCGGCATCGGGCCGCCGGCGTGGTGCGTGTAATCAAGAACGTCATCGCCTGGACGCGGCTACCGTGCCACCGCTTCGCCGCCAATGTCGTTCGGCTGCAGCGCCGCTACGTCCGGTGACGCCGGCACGATGCTGAGGAGTAGCGCCGCGGCCGACCTGGCCGGATGTCGGTGGGAGACGCGCGTCCAAAAGCCGGGCTTCGGAAGACGCGCCTCTTGGCTATCATCGCACCGCTGCAGGCGAGTTGGCGGAGTACCAGATCGAGGAAATCGCTGCCAGACCATGATCGGATCAAGTTGACTGATATGATCATGGCTAGCGCCTTGTTTTGAGAGCGCGATGCACGCTTTCCGACTGTCAGCCTCAAGCGATCGCGCTCTAAATCGCCTTGGCGAAGACCACCGGTCCCCAGGAGCCTACGAAACCCACGGCTATCGAGGAAATGTGGGTTGATACCGACCAGCGGCATGTCGGATCTAAGCAAAAATAGGGAATTTTTGGCATTTTCTGCCTTCAGAACGACTGGTCTTGTAGTAATACACCTATTGTGGTCTGGTTTCTTTTCGATGGTTGCGCGAAAGGCCTAAATCCGACAGGCTGCCAGAGAGGCAACCCAGATGGACGACCCTGAATTCAGCAGGTGTTTTGACGTTCTACAAAAGAGCGGCGAGAATTTTCGCTCCAATATTTATGGATTCGTTCTTATTTATGGAGCTTTGCTCATCTGGTCACTGAATGCTTATGTCTATCCCGCCGAACAAAACCGGATCCAGCCCCTGCAGACGGATGAGGTGAATATAATCAAATGTTTGCAGGAAACGGATTCTGAAGTCGATAATGATAAAAATTGCAAAAAAGAATTAGCAGAGCATAGCATATATTTCAACACGAACCACTTGATAAAAAACGATAAATCAGGACTATCGGAAGAAGATCTAAAAAAGATAGATATCGATATCTATTCAGGAAGACTTAAACGACAACACGACAAAGCCGCAGAAATAGCAGAGTTCCACATTCCAATCGCAGGCATTGTCAGTGATAGATCGTGGTTGTGGCTTATTAACTGCACCATTGGTCTATTTTTCTATCAAATATTCCGGGATCAACTCACTAATATTCACCGCCTCCTTAGTTTTCTTGCGAGTCGCACAAATGGGAGCGCCACAAATCGTATTCTTCTCCTAACCGTTCAGGTAGTAACGTCCTCCGGGATCACACTCGGCGGCCGACGAAATCATACAAAGCTGCCCATTATTGGTTTTATTTTATTATTACCTATATTTTGCTCTGTTTTATCGATATATGATTGGCATTATTTTATATTCAACCTCTCCTCTGACAAAGAGTCAGTCAAAAAAATACTTTGGATAAACGTAAATTCCCATTTCTTACAGGAGCCTGAATTCTATGGAGGATTTTTCGCATTTTTCGTCTTGCTGTTCGAGCTCAGGCTTTTCACCGATATAATTCGTCTACTGTACAAACTTTTTCGCCTGAACGAAACGATCCAACAAGAGGATAGATCACCAGAAATCCCGGCAACCGAATTTTCATAGTTTATACAGGCTAAGAGGCCGTCTCTGATGCTGCGTGCAATACCGCCCCCCGCCCGGCGCGTCGTCCGCTTCAGCGTTCGCGCGCCGGGGGAGAGGCGTCCGCCGTTCAGGGCGCCTTGGCGGCCGGGGTGGAGTCGTTGGCCGCGCCCGGCTTCAACACGCGGCTGATCGTCTCACGCAGCACCGTGACGCGGACATTCGGCGCGATCTCGACTTCGATCTCGTTCGAGCCGTCCTTCACGCGCTGCACCACGCCGACGATGCCGCCCGCGGTCAGCACCCGGTCCCCGCGCCGGAGCGCCGCCAGCGACGCCTTGAGCTGCTTCTGCTGCTGCTGCTGCGGCCGGATCAGGACGAAATAGAAAACGACGAAGATCAGGACCAGCGGCAGGTACTGCATGAGTTGCGCGCCAAGCGCGCCGCTACCGCCGCCGGAGGCCGTCTGGGCATAGGCTTCTGTGATGAACAGGCTCATGGTTTCGGGTCTTCCTGGTTCCGCGCGGGTTGCCGCTGCTGGGCGCGGACCATACTGTGCCCCCCCTTTCCGTCAAGCATGTGCCCGGCCATGGACCAGACCCTCGCTCCGTTGCTCACCCGTATCGCCGAGGCCCTGGAGCGCCTGGCTCCGCCGCCGGCTTCCGCCTGCGGCCTCGGCGGCGCCGACGCCTTTGTCTGGCATCCGGACCCGCCGCGCCTCGCGCCGGTGCCGGAGGTGGCGCGGGTGGAGATCGGCCTGCTGCAGGGCGTGGACCGGCAGAAGCAATTGCTGCTCGACAACACGCTCCGTTTCGCCCGCGGACTGCCGGCCAATAACGCGATGCTCTGGGGCGCGCGCGGCATGGGCAAATCCTCCCTGGTCAAGGCGGCGCACGCGGCGGCCAATGCCGAGCGCCCGGGCAGCCTGGCGCTGATCGAGATCCATCGCGAGGACATCGCCACCCTTCCCGCCCTGCTCACGCTGATCCGGCGGCAAACCCGCAACTGCCTGATCTTCTGCGACGATCTCTCCTTCGAGCGCGAGGATGCCGACTACAAGGCGCTGAAATCGGTGCTGGATGGCGGCATCGAGGGGCGGCCGCGCAATGCGCTGTTCTATGCCACCAGCAATCGCCGGCATCTGATGCCGCGCGACATGATCGACAATGAGCGCTCGACGGCGATCAATCCGGCCGAGGCGATCGAGGAAAAGGTATCGCTCTCGGACCGGTTCGGCCTGTGGATCGGGTTCCACAACTGCGATCAGGCGACCTATTTCGCGATGGTCGAGGGCTATGCCGCCGAATTCGGATTGCCGATCGATGCGGAGACGCTGCACGCCGAGGCGGTGGAGTGGGCGGTGACGCGTGGTGGCCGGTCTGGGCGTGTTGCCTGGCAGTTCATCCAGGATCTCGCCGGGCGGCTTGGGGTGGCGATTTCCGTCGCCTGATACCAACCAGCCAATTGATTGACCCACCTGAAAGGCCAGGGGCTTTGCCCCTTGGACCCCACGGGGGGCG
>DATJXU010000219.1:0-18308 GCA_035499915.1 Acidocella sp. | reverse complement strand
CGCCCCCCTCCTGCGCCATTGCCTATTGGGCGCCCACCTCCGCCGGCGCCATGCTCAGCCTGATCATGTACGATGACGACCAGTACGCGATGATCGACCTCGCGGCGTTCGTGGCGCTCACCGGGTTCTGCATCTTCTACCTCAACCGCCGCATGAATGAGCGCGCCATCGGCGCCATCAGGCTGGAGGAGAATGCCGAGGTCATCAGGCTGCTGCTGCGCGATTTCGAGGAAAGCGCCTCCGACTGGCTCTGGGAGACCAACGCCCGGATGGAGATGCAGCAGGTCAGCCAGCGCCTGACGCAGGTGGCGCGGCGTCCGGCGGAAAGCTTCCGGGGCACATTCCCGGCGGCGATGCTGGGCGAGGCCACCCTGCGCGACGTGCCGCCAGGCTCCGCGCTCGACCGGCTGCAGCGCGCCATCGCCGAACGCTCGCCCTTTCGCGACCTGGTGGTGCCGGTGGCCGTGGAGGGTGAGCAGCGCTACTGGTCGCTCACCGGCAAGCCGATCCTGGACAAGACCGGAGGGTTCGGCGGGTATCATGGCGTAGGATCCGACATCACCGGCCAGCGCCGCCAGCAGGAGCATATCTCCTTCCTGGCCCAGCACGACAGCCTGACCAAGCTTGCCAACCGCATGCTCTTCTCCGAGGCGCTGCACCAATGCTGCGACACCGCCAGCGTCGCCGGGTTCGCGCTGCTCTGCCTCGATCTCGACAAGTTCAAGATCATCAACGACACGCTGGGCCACGCCACCGGCGATGCCGTGCTGGTGGCGGTGGCCGAGCGCCTGCGCGGCTCCATCCGGGAATTCGACATCGCGGCGCGCCTCGGCGGCGATGAATTCGCCGTCATCGTCGTCGCCAACGAGCAGGAAGAGGCGCTGGCCGTCGCCGGGCGTATTGTCGAGCGCATCATGCGCCCCTTCCAGTTCGACGGCCAGCTGCTGCAGATCGGCATTTCCATCGGCCTCACCATGGCCCCAAAGGATGGCGACACCCCGGCCCAGCTGATGAAGAATGCCGACCTCGCCCTCTACCGCGCCAAAAGCGACGGGCGCGGCGTCGTCCGCGTCTATGACCTCGAAATGGACGAGGCGATGCAGGCCCGCCGTACCCTGCAGGCCGCCCTGCGCCAGGGGCTGGCGCGCGGGGAGCTGTCGGTCGTGTTCCAGCCGGTCGTCGACCTGGCGAAAAACCGCATCACCGGGGCCGAGGCGCTGGCGCGCTGGCAGCACCCCGAATACGGGGATGTCCCGCCCGAGCAATTCATCCCCCTTGCCGAGGAAGGCGGCATGATGGAGGAAATCGGCGAATTCGTGCTGCGCACCGCCTGCGCCGCGGCGGCTGCCTGGCCGGCGGAGATCACCCTCGCCGTCAATCTCTCCCCGCTGCAAAGCCGCGACGCGCAGATCGTCCCGGCCATCACCGCCATCCTGGCCGAGTCCGGGCTGCCCCCCTCACGCCTGGAGCTGGAGGTGGTGGAAAGCACCATGCTGGAATCCGGCAGCCCGACCGAGGAAGCCCTATGGCAACTGCACCGCCACGGCGTGCGCATCGCGCTGGATGATTTTGGCACCGGCTATTCCGCGCTCTCCTATCTGCGCCGCTTCCCCTTCGGCAAGCTGAAGATCGACAGCTCCTTCATCCGCGATCTCGGCTATGAAAAGGCGGACAGCTCCATCATCCTCGCCATCATCGGCCTGGCCGAGCGCATGAACATGCTGGTGACAGCCGAAGGGGTGGAAACCAGAGAGCAGGCGGAGATCCTGCGCTCTTATGGCTGCGCCCAGGTGCAGGGGTTCTTTTTCTACCGGCCGATGAACGGCGAGGACTTCGCCCAGCTCGTCGCCGTTCAGGCCGGCGGCAGGCAGACCAGCCCGGCCCCGCGCAACCCGGCGCTTTAATCCGCGCCATCCCCCTTGGCCTGGCCGGCGGGCAAAGGCTAAATGCCCGCCCATGAAGGAAGCTACGGGTGCGTCGCCGGCGATGGCGCAATGGTTCGCCATCAAGGCACAGCACGAGGACGCGCTGCTGTTCTTCCGCATGGGGGATTTCTACGAACTCTTCTTTGCCGACGCGCAGGCCGCCAGCGCCGCTTTGGACATCGCCCTCACCGCCCGCGGCCAGCACCAGGGCCAGGCTGTGCCGATGTGCGGCGTGCCGGTCTCCCAGGCCGAGACCTATCTGGCCCGCCTCATCCGCCGGGGCTTTCGCGTCGCCATCGTCGAACAGCTTGAGGACCCGGCGCAGGCCAAGGCGCGCGGCGCGAAAGGGCCGCTCAAGCGCGGCGTGGTGCGGCTCGTCACCCCCGGCACGCTGACGGAAGAGGCGCTGCTGGAGGCCGGGCGCGCCAATTTCTGCACCGCCATCGTGGCCTTTGAGGGCAAGTTCGGCCTGGCCTGGGCGGATATCTCCACCGGCCAGTTCGAGACCGAGCAGGCGGGGCCGGACGGGCTGACCGCCATTCTCGGGCGGCTGGACCCGGCGGAGATCCTGGCCTCGCCGGAAATCCCGCTTGGGCCCCATGCGGCGCGCCGGGTGGAGACGGCGCGCATGGCGCTGGCCCTGCCAACCAATGCGGACGCCGCACGGCGTGAGCTGGCGCAAAAATTCAGCGCCGCCAGCCTGGATGCGTTCGGGGATTTTTCCGCCGCCGAGGCGCTCGCGGCGTCTTTCGTGCTGGCGTATATCGAGGCGACGCAGATGGGCAGCCAGCCCCGCCTCTCGCGCCCGGCCAGCGCGGGGCTGGCCGGGCAGCTGGCCATGGACGGCGCCACCCGGCTGAGCCTGGAACTTGCCAGCGCCCGCGGCGGCGCCGAGGCGGGCAGCCTGCTGGCCTCCGTGAAGCGCACCGTCAGCCCGGCGGGGGCGCGGCTGCTGGCGGGCTGGGTGACAGCGCCGCTTTGCAAGCTGGAACCCTTGCTGGCCCGCCAGGAAGCCTGGCTCGCCTTGCGCGAGTCCGGCCAGGCGGAGGCGGTGCGCGCCGCCCTGCGCGGCACGCCGGACATGGCCCGCGCCCTGGGCCGCCTGGCGCTGGGCCGCGCCAGCCCGCGCGACCTTGCCGCCATACGCGGCGGGCTTGAGGCGGGCACCGCCCTCGCCCCCTTGCTGCCGAAGGGGGGCGCTCTGCTGGAGGAGGCCGCCGCCGCGCTCATCCCTGCCCCCGCCTTGCTCGCCACGCTGCAAACCGCCCTGGCCGACCCCGCGCCGCTGCGGCTGGACGAGGGCAATGCCATCGCCCCCGGCTTCGATGGCGAGCTGGATGCCGAACGCGCCCTGCGCGACGATACCCGCCGGATCATCGCCGAGTTCCAAACTGAACTGGCCCAGCGCTATGGCGTCGCGTCCTTGAAAATCCGCCATCACGCGCAGCTTGGCTATGTGCTGGAAGCACCCAACGGGGCGGTAGACGGGTTGCGGGCCTATCCGGAATTGCAGCTGCGCCAGGGCATGGCCAATGGCGCGCGCTTCACGCACCCCGAACTCTCCGACCTCGACCGGCGCATTACCGAGGCCGCCACCCGCGCCGCCGCGCGGGAGCGTGTGGTTTTCTCCTGGCTGGTGAAGCAGGTGCTGGAGGTGGCGGAACCGCTGGCCGCCTGCGCGCAGGCACTGGCCCTGGCGGATGTGCTGCAAGGCGCCGCACAGCTTGCCCTCTCCGGCCGCTATTGCCGCCCTGAGCTTTCGGATGACGAGGCCTTTGCCATCACCGCCGGGCGCCACCCGGTGGTGGAGGACGCCCTGCCGCCCGGCACCGGCTTCATCCCCAATGACGGCGATCTTACCCCCACCCAGCGGCTGATGCTGCTCACCGGCCCCAACATGGCGGGCAAATCCACCTTCCTGCGCCAGAACGCGCTGCTGGTGGTGCTGGCCCAGGCGGGGCTGCCCGTACCGGCGGAGGCGATGCGCCTTGGCCTGGTGGACAGGCTGTTCTCGCGCGTCGGCGCAGCGGATGATCTCGCCTCCGGCCGCTCCACCTTCATGGTGGAAATGACCGAGACAGCCGCCATCCTGCACCAAGCCGGGCCGAAAAGCTTTGTCATCGTGGATGAGATCGGCCGCGGCACCGGCACGCGCGACGGGCTGGCCATTGCCCAGGCGGTATTGGAAAGCCTGCACAACAATAATCGCTGCCGCGCCATATTTGCTACACATTTCCATGAGCTAGTGCAGCTTACGGAAGCCCTGCCACGCCTCAAGGCCCATACGATGCGGGTGAAGGAGTTCCGCGGCGAGGTGGTGTTTATGCACGAAGTTGTGGAAGGCGCCGCGCAGAAAAGCTGGGGCGTGCATGTGGCGCGGCTGGCCGGGGTGCCGGATGCCGTGCTGCGCCGGGCGGAAACGCTGCTGAAAGCGGCGGAACGCCAGCAAAACGCCAGCGCCCCGTTGCCTTTATTCGCCAATCTCGCCCCGCCCGCCTTGCCATCCGGGGCGCAAACGCTGCTGGACACGCTCGCGACCCTCGACCCGGATGCACTCTCCCCGCGTGAGGCGCTGGCGCAGCTCTACAGGCTGCGCGACGAGGTGCGCAAAACCCACAGCGGCCCTGCGGAAAATGATGGCTGACCCGTGTCTCTTGAATTCCAACTTGTCAGGGTTTGATCTAGCGTGTTCGACATGCCAGCCGTCAGGAAACTACCCGATATCGCCGCCACTCTCACCGACTTGCTGGAAGCCGGTGAGCTTCCCGCGCGTGAGGAAGCGCTGGCCGCCTTTCGCCGCCAGCTCGGGCGTATCCAGACCTATGTCCAGACCTGCTTCGAGCAGGATGGGCTGAACGGGCTGCAAGCCGCCCGGCGGCATGCGCGGCTGATGGACGAGTTGGCGGGCGCGCTGTTCGCCTACACGCTGCGGGTGATGAAGCTGGAGCCGAAGGACAAGCTCGCCATGGCGGCGACTGGCGGCTACGGCCGCGCCATTCTGGCGCCGTTCTCGGATATCGACCTGCTCTTTCTCACCGGCCCCTCGCCCTCCGCCTCTCTGAACAAGGCGGTGGAGTTCATTCTTTATCTCCTGTGGGACCTGGGGCTGAAGGTCGGCCACGCCACCCGCACCGTGTCGGACTGTCTGGGCGAGGCGCAGGGGGATGTCACCATCCGCACATCGATGCTGGACGCGCGCTGCCTGGCCGGGGACCGCGCCCTCTTCGCCGACTTCCAGACCGCCTTTCGCACCGATTGCGCCGCCGCCGGGCCCAGCGGATATATCCACGAGAAACAAGCCGAGCGCACCGCCCGCCATAAACGCTTCGGCGAAACGCCCTTCATGGTCGAGCCGAATGTGAAGGAGGGCAAGGGCGGGCTGCGCGACCTGCAGACGCTCTATTGGCTCTCACGCTACGTGTTCAACACCTTCGCCATGTCCGAGCTGGTGGGCAAGGAGGCGCCGGGCGGCGGCATCCTCACCGTGACCGAGGCCCGCGCCTGCAAGCGCGCCTGGGAATATCTCTGGACGGTGCGCTTTCATCTTCATTACGTCGCCGGCCGGGCCGAGGAGCGCCTGACCTTCGACCTGCAGCCCGTGGTCGGTGCGCGCATGGGCTATACCCGCCACGGCCGCCAGGACGGGGTGGAGCGCTTCATGCGCCATTATTTCCTGGTGGTGCGGGAGGTGGCGCGCATCACCGGCGTGCTGGAACCAGCCCTCATCCGCGCCGCCCTCGGGCCCCCGGCCATCGCCCCGACCACCGATGCCACCCTCATCGCCGCCGGTTTCGTGCTGGCGGACGGGCAGATCCTCTTCGCCCCGGGCCACGACCCGGAGACCGACCCGGCCAGCATCTTCCGCATCCTCATCGAGGCGCGCGACCGCGGGCTTGCCCTGCACCCGCTGGCCAAGCGCACCCTCATCCGCTCCGCCCCTCTTGGCGCCAAGCTGCGCGGCGACAAGGCGGGAGCGGCCCTGTTCCTCAACCTGCTCTGCGGCGGCGGCAGCGAGATTCCCGACCCGGAATGCGATTCCGCCGAATGGCTGGCGGTGCTGAACGAAAGCGGCATCCTCGGCCGCTTTCTACCGGACTGGCGGCGCATCGTCGGGCAGATGCAGTTCGACACCTACCATGTCTACACGGTGGATGTTCACACCGTGCAGGCCATCCGCAACCTCAACAACCTCGAAGCCGGCAAGCTGAAGGAGATCGCGCCGCTCTCCACCGAGCTGGTGGGGCAGATCCAGTCCCGCCGGGCGCTCTATGTCACGCTGCTGCTGCATGACATCGCCAAGGGCCGCGGGGGCGATCATTCCGTGCTGGGCGCGGAGCTGGCGCTCACCATCTGTCCGATTTTGGGGCTCGACCAGGAAGAGACCGAAATGGTCTCCTGGCTGGTGCTGCACCATCTGCTGCTCAGCCAGACCGCCTTCTCGCGCGACATCGACGATCCGAAGACCATTCTCGACCTCGCCGATACCATCCAGTCGCCCGAGCGGCTGCGGCTGCTGCATATCCTCACCGTGTCGGACATCCGCGCCGTCAGCCCGAAAGTCTGGAATGGCTGGAAGGCGACCCTGCTGCGCGAGCTCTACACCCGCGTGGCCGAGGTTCTGGAAGGCGGACTCTCCACCACCGAGCGCGATACCCGCATCTCCCGGGTGAAGGACGTCGTGGCCTCGCTGCTGGCGGACTGGCCAGCCCCCGAGCGCGAGGAGTTTCTCTCTTTGGGTTATCCCAGCTATTGGCTGGGCTTCGATCCTGAGAGCATCGAGCGCCATGCCCGCATGATCCGCGATGCCAAGGCCCGAAACGCGCCGCTGACCATCCAGACCGAGCCGCTGCCCGCCCGCGCGGTGACGGAGGTGGTTGTCTACACGGCCGACCATGCCGGGCTGTTCAGCCGCATCGCGGGCGCGCTCGCCATCGCCGGCGCCTCGATCGTGGATGCGCGCATCCATACCCTCACCGATGGCATGGCGCTGGATACGTTCTGGATCCAGGATGCCAGCGGCGGGCCGTTCGAATCCCCGCACCGCCTGGCGCGGCTGTCCAGCGTCATCGAACAGGCGCTCACCGGGCGGATCAAGCTGTCGGAGGAAATGCACAAGGCGGCCAAGAGCCTCATTCCCGGCCGCATGCGCGCCATCCATGTGCCGCCGCGCGTGGTGGTGGATAACCGCGCCTCCAACCGGCACACCGTCATCGAGGTGAATGGCCGCGACCGCCCCGGCCTGCTGCACGACGTGACCGCCGCCATCTCGGATGAGGGGCTGCAGATCGCCTCCGCGCATGTGACAACCTACGGCGTGCGCGCCGTGGACGTGTTCTACGTGAAGGATGTGTTCGGCATGAAGGTGGAAAATGAGCGCAAGCTCATCCAGCTGCGCCAGGCGCTGCTTGAAGCGCTGAAGCCAAGCCTGGATGACCCGCCCTCCCCGGCGGAGACCTCCGCCAAACAGGTCGCCGCGGCAGAGTAACTTTTTAACGGTTTCACATCCAAGGCCGCCTTCTGCTGGCCGGCACGGGTGCGTGGCCCGCCTGCACGCAGGCCGGCGTGCCGCCACGGGCCTGTCATTTGACATGAAGCCATTTTAACCCGATGCGAGGCGCTATGCCTCGCCCGGTTTCACCCTCTCGCATCGGCTTCATGCTGTGCTGCTTCCTGTTTCCGGGGCTCATCGGCACGTTTGCCAGCTTCTCCATCCCCGCCCCGGTGGTGGATGTTATGCACCAGCAGGCGGCGCTCGATTCGGTGCTGGCCGCGCCCAACCCGGCGGCGCAGGCGGCCGCCATCGCCGCGCTGCAAGGCGCGGTGGATCCCGACACCGCCGCCATTGTATCGAACGGAGCAGGCACGCTGGCGGCGCGCATCGCCGCAGCAGGCAGACATATGCGGCAGGAGGCCGTGGCGCAGGCCCGGGCCGAAGCCTACAAAATCCGGCTCATGGTGATCACCATGACCGTACTCGGAGCCGTTTTCGGCGTTATGTTGATGGGACCGGACAAAGATGACTGAACATATCGCTTCCTATTATGCCGCGAGCGCCAACAGGAAAGATGCCCGCCCGCCGCTGAGCGGCAGCATCAATGCCGATGTCTGCGTGATCGGCGGCGGCTTCACCGGCGTGAACGCGGCGCTGGAACTGGCCGAGCGCGGCGTGAAGGCGGTGGTGCTGGAAGGTGCCAAGATCGGCTTTGGCGCCTCCGGGCGCAATGGCGGGCAGATCGTCAATGGCTATTCGCGCGACCTTGATGTCATCTGCCAGCGCTATGGCGAGGCGGCGGGCCGCAAAATCGGCGCCATGGCCCGCGAGGGCGGCGACATCATCCGCGCGCGCGTGGCCAAATACGCCATCGCCTGCGACCTCAAGCCCGGCGGCATCTTCGCCGCCATCAACCCGTCCCAGCTGCGCGGCCTGGCCAACCACCAGAAGATCTGGGGCGAGTTCGGCTTCACCGGCTTTGAGCTGCTGGACAAGGCCGGGCTGCAACGCCACGTGAAGACCGAGCGCTATGTCGGCGGGCTGATCGACCATCAGGCCGGGCATCTGCACCCGCTCAACCTCGTGCAGGGCGAGGCCGCCGCCTTCGAATCCCTGGGCGGGGTGATCTATGAGAATTCCCCGGTCACGCAGGTGCAGTTCGGCGACGTGGTGACGGTGAAGACCAACCAGGGCGAGGTGAAGGCCAAGACCGTGCTGGTCTGCGGCAATGCTTACCTGCAAAACGTGCTGCCGGACCTGGAAGGGCGGATCATGCCCGTCTCCACCCAGGTGCTCACCACCGAGCCGCTGGGCGAGGAAGCCGCCGCCCTGCTGCCCACCGATATGTGCGTGGAGGATTGCAACTATATCCTCGATTATTTCCGCCGCACCGCCGATAACCGGATTCTCTATGGCGGCGGCATCGTCTATGGCGGGCAGGACCCGGCGAGCGTGCGCGCGAAGATCCTGCCGCTGATGCACAAGACCTTCCCCGGGCTGAAGGATGCGCGCGTCGATTTCACCTGGAGCGGCAATTTCGCCCTCACCCTCACGCGCTTCCCGCAACTCGGCAAGCTGGCGCCGAACGTGTATTTCTCCCATGGCGATAGCGGCCATGGCGTGACCACCACCCATCTCCTGGCCCGGCTGATGGCCGAATCCATCACCGGCGACAACCAGCGCTTCGAGGTGTTTGCCGGCCTGCCCTATTTCCCCTTCCCCGGCGGGCGGGCCTTCCGGGTGCCGCTCACCGTCGCGGGCTCCTGGTGGTACCGCTTGCGCGACTGGATGGGGCTGTAATCTCCTCCCGGCGGGCGGCGCCGCGCAGAGGCAACACCTCAGGCGTTGCCCCCTCCGGTTGATGGGGGCCGGATTTTCCAGTAGAGGCAGCCCTAGGCCGGGTTAGCACAGTGGTAGTGCAGCGGTTTTGTAAACCGAAGGTCGGGGGTTCAAATCCCTCACCCGGCACCAGCCTCGTGGCTTTGTGACACGCAATGGCAGCACACAAAGGCCAACCTCCAACGCCTTGAAACCCGCCACCGCCTACGACGCGAGTCGAGCTGAAATCAGTGGGATTCCGGCGATGCAGGGCTGCGGGAAGATTTTTTTGCGGTGGTGCCGCGTGTTGTGCTGCATCGTGACCCACGGCCAGATTGCGGTTTTTCTTACGGCCACGCTTCGACCCTGACGGCCGCTGCATCACCTTGGTGCCACCGGCAGGCATCGTCCCCCGGGGTTGCATCCTGTGCAGGCCATTCCCGCCACGCCCTGCTGATGATCGCGTCAACCAAATGCTCGGCGCCCAGTGATCCGGAATCGCGGATACAGCGCAGGGAGTCGCATGCGCCCAGCGCTCCCCGGCACCGGCGATGGCGTTATGAAAAGTTATTGCTGGTGGGAAACACGACGACAACGCCCGTCACTTGCGCCCGCCTGGCCGCCAGCGTTGTACGGGCCGCGTCATTCCACATTGCGAGTCTTATGACCTGGCCTAGCTCGTCTTGAATCAGCCCGGCCTCCTCGCCGATGACAGGCTCGATGATTTCCAGCCCATCTCCATCCAAGAAGAACGTATGCTTGCCAAAAACCTCTTCCAGCTCCCCGGCTTTGGGGTCGTTATCCGGAACGACACTGGTCAATTGGTCGAATTGGTTGAGCGCTTGTTGAATCCGATCGGTCGAGAGCTTCATGATAAATCTCTTCCTTTTGTTTGAATTATAACGGGGCGCCGCGGCCGTGACCGAAAGTTTCTCAAACATTCCGGTAGAATGCCGGCCATCAAAGCGGCGATCAATCCGCCGCGGTGGACGCGCCCGGCGGCAAAGCAGCTTCAGCCTTTTGGCTTTTCATCAGCTCGGACGCCCTCCGGTCCATCACCAACGGCCGCACCTTATGCCACAGCTGATACGCGGAATCGGGGTCTGCGCCAGCCTCTTCCCACATGACAAAAAGCCGTTCCCGGATACGGCCCGCCGCGGAATTTTGTGCTGTCGCCATTTTCGCATTTCCTCTTCATGTTGATTTTGAGTGCAAGCAGTCCCGGCTGCACTGGAGAGCCAGTTTCACGCCGGCGCAGCAGCCTAGACCAAAAACCCAAGAAGAAAACCCGAAAATGGATGTAACTTCCCTCATGAACGCGCCTTGACCGCAGCGAGGGAACCCAGGCTGGATATCCTGATCGAGACAGGAAAGTCAGCCCACAACGCAATCAAGCCTCTGAAATACAGCAAGATTACCCCCTCTCTGCGGTCTTCTTAGGCCTCCCCCAAAACGGCACGAGAAAAATCAAGGCGACAACATATAAAAAGACAGTGCCGTACAACACTTGAAAGAACGCCATCGGCAAGTTCCAATAAATCAAGCGACTAACCCACTGCATGACCAAGGGCTGGGCGGTTTGATACCTGTTCAGCAGATCCTGCTGCCAGATGGTCAGGATGCAGGCGCGCCCTGCGAGGGCCTGAACCGCTACAACCGCGAGCAACGCCAAATGGAGCAGCCGCAGCCACGCCACGCGCACGCTCCGCCAGCCAAGCCAAGCGCCGACGGGGATGAAAACCAACCCCGCCACATTGAACAGAATCACCAGGACATGCACAGCAAGCACGGCCTCAGCCAAAAACGCCTGCATTTCCACCCGTCCGTGCCGCCCCGAGCAACAGCCTCAGCAGCCACCTAGCTGCTCTGCGTTGTATCCAACCCCAAAAGCTCGCTCTTTAGAGCTGGCGTTCGGACATGCGGGCCAATGAAAACCGCCAGAATGAGCCGGGCAAATTCTGGATCCGTGATATGCCCGATATGTTGACCGTTCTCGTATGCATCAAGGCCGTAATCCTTGAAGACAAACATGATATCTTCACCTGCCGAAATGGGCTGAAGAGAGTTCAGGAATTGATTAAGCTCAGCGTTGTTCAACCGACACGGATCCACGCAATTATCCGTAAGCCCCATTTTCCAGGCTTGGCGCACACTGGAGGCGTTAACATCATGGACAAAGTGCAGTCTCAAAATTTTAGGCGCGGGTGACTGAAGAATCGCATCCGCGTTATCCATCGGATGGGTCAGATAGAGACCAGCCACATACACATGCACATGCAGGATTGAATAGGTCCGCAGGCCGATACCGTTGAGCAGCAGCACCTGCGAACCGACGACTGCCGTATTGGGCAGGGTAACGCCGGCAAGTTGGGCAGCATGCGCTTTGGGGGCACAGAAACCACCCAGGCCGAAAATCGCTGCCGCGAGAAGCGTCCTGGTGTAACGAACCATTATTTGATTCTATCGGTTTCCAGGGCTGGGGAAGACAAAAAAAGCTAAATTAAACAGATAGTAATTTATCCGTACGCTGACGGTTAGATATGATCCAGCCCGGCTGGCTGCGCACTCTCCAGTGCCCGGCACGATCAGGCACGGGACGGCAGATGAGGCCCCGCCAATAGCCGCCTGCGCCGCCCTGCTGGCCCGGCCTGCGGGGCCATCGCCATTGGTGCGGGGCTAATGGTATGACCGCTTGTGCTGCCGCGGCTTGGGGCCGCCAAGGGCTGAACCTCATTTCACCTACCAAGTAGGGAGTTTATCTTGCGACGTTTCTGGCATGCCAGCCCTTCGGCCTTGTTCATCGCAACCGCCCAGACATCCCGGCTGGGCGGTGCGCTACAGCTTCCAGCCGGATCCGCTGACGCTGCCGGTCTACCATCCCGCTGGCTGAAGGGGCTTGCGAGGTAGCCGCAATGTCTTGTTTGCTTGAAGCCAGGAATTTGCGCGGGCTGCCGGGCGGGCCGTTCTCCCTGCGTGTGGAGGCCGGGGACTGCCTGGTGATCTCCGGCCCCTCGGGCACGGGCAAGAGCCTGCTGCTGCGCATGCTGGCCGATCTCGACGAGAATGAAGGCGAGGTTTTGCTGCGCGGCCAGCGCCGCGAGAGCATCCCTGCCCCCGCCTGGCGCGCCCAGGTGATGTATGTCGCCGCCGAATCCGGCTGGTGGGCGGAGAGCGTGCGCGCCCATATGAGCGCGCCGGACGAGGCCGCCTTGCTGCTGCCCCGGCTCAACCTGCGCCCTGAATTGCTGGACGCGCCGGTCAGCCAGCTTTCCTCCGGCGAGCGCCAGCGCCTGGCGTTCATCCGCGCCATCATCCGCCGCCCCGCTTTGCTGCTGCTGGACGAACCCAGCGCCGCCCTGGACCCTGACGCCACCGCCAAGCTGGAGGCGCTGGTCATGGCGCTGCGGGCGCAGGGGACGGGCTTCATCATTGTCTCGCACAACCCCGCACAGGGCCAGCGCCTCGCCACAAGGCGCTATGCGATGTCGCCCGGAAAACTTTCGGAGCTGCCATGAAGCCGGTCGCGATCTCCTCTGGCGATCTCAGCATCGCCGCCGCCCTGGTGCTGCTGAGCGCGCTCTGCTCGCTGCTGCTCTCCTTGCGCGTGCATCGCGCCTTGCTCATCGCCACCGCCAGGATGGTGGTGCAGCTGCTGCTGGTTGGCACGGTGCTGCGGCTGGTGTTCCGCCTGTCCCATCCCGGCCTGACGTTGCTGGTGCTCGCGGTGATGGCGGCGGCCACAATCCATGAGGTCGGCGCCCGCCAGGAGCGAAGGCTGCGCGGCGCCTGGCACTATGTCACCGGCGGCGCACCCACGGTGATGTCAGCACTGCTGATCGTGGTGCTGGCGCTCACCACCGCGCTGCGCCCCAGCCCCTGGTATGATGCGCGCGCCGCCATTCCGCTCACCGGCATCATCCTGGGCAATGTGATGAACGCCGTCAGCCTGGCGCTGAATTTCTTCTTCTCCGCCGCCTGGCGCGAGCGCGCCGCCATCGAGGCGCGGCTGGCGCTGGGGGACGGGCGGCGCCAGGCGTTGCAGGGCGTGGCCGCACAGGCGCTGCGCACGGCGCTGATCCCGACCATCAACCAGATGGCCGCGGCCGGGGTGATCACCATGCCCGGCATCATGACCGGCCAGCTGCTCGCCGGGATGGACCCGCTGGTGGCGGCGCAATACCAGATCTTGCTGATGGGGCTGATGCTGGGGGCAAGCTTTCTGGCCGCTGTCGGCGCGCTCGCCTTGGCCGGGCTGCGCATCACCGACCAGCGCGACCGGCTGCGGCTGGACAGGCTGCGCCCCGGCAAAGGCTGAACGCTCAGCCGGCCGGCAGGCTGATGATGATGTCCAGCCCGCCGCCGCCCCCCAGCCGCAGGCTGCCGCCGTGCAGCGCCACTATGGCGCGCGCCAGCGGCAGGCCCAACCCGTGGCCCGGGCGGTGGCGGGCGGCATCCAGCCGGACAAAGCGCTGCAGCACGCGCTCTTGCTCATGCGCCGGCACGCCGATGCCGTTATCTGAGAAAACCAGTTCGATCCTGTCCGCCGCCGCGCTGGCGCGGATCCGGGCCTTGTCGGCGCCTTGCGCGTGCAGGGCGATATTATCCAGCAGATTGGCGAAAAGCTGCGTCAGCAATTCCTGGTCGCCTTGCATGACCAGCCCTGGTTCAATCGCGGTGGTGATCGCGATGCCGGCGGCGCTGAAGGGGGGCTCGTAGCTTTCCGCCAGCATGGCCAGCAGCGCTGAAAGCTGCACGGCCTGGAAGCGCGCCCGCCTTGCCCCGGCCTCCACCTCGGCGATGCGCAGCATGGCGGTGAAGATGCCCAGCGCCTGGTCGAGCTGCGCGATGGCCTCATCAAACATCTCCCCCAGCGCCGGCGCCGGAAAGCGCTGGCGCGAGCGTTCCAGATGTTCGCGCAGCCGGGTCAGGGGGGAGCGCAGATCGTGCGAGATGTCGTTGGTGACCTGCCGCAGATTTTCCATCAGCTCCTGGAGGCGCTGGAGCGTGGCGTTCACCTCCACGGCCAGCCGGTCGAACTCGTCCCCCTGATGCTGGAGCGGCAGCCGCCGGGAGAGATCGCCATCCATGATCACCTGCAAGGCGGTGGCGAACCCGTCCACCCGTTTCAGCGTGGCCTGCGCCGTCAGCCCGACGCTGAGCAGCCCAAAGGCCAGGATGCTGCCGAAGACCAGAAGAAAGGAGCGCGAGATCAGCCGGTCCAGCGCCAACAAGGGGGTGGCGTTGGCCGCGATGAAGAGGTGCTCGCCAGAGGGGGAGCGCCACATTAATCCGCGTATGGCCAGCACCCGCCGCGGCAATGTGAGGCCTGGCTGGGCATGCAGCGTCTCAAACCCGCTCCAGCCCGAAGCAACCGCCGGGCTGAGATGGAGATTGCCCGCCCGCCAGGAAAAATCCGGCCCCAGATCGGCATAAAAAAGCCCGCCGCCCTCGGCGATCGTATCCCTTACATTCTGCGCCAGCGGGAGCCGGTTTTCGCGCAGGTCCGACTGGATGTCGCTGAGCGCGGCCTGCACGCTGCCATCGAGCGCGCCGCGCCATGAATTTTCGGCGGCGTGGTGGATGATGGCGAACACCAGAAGCGCCCCGGCCAGGGACAAAGCCAGGCTGCGCAAAGCCACGCGCACGCCCGCGCTGCGCAGCAACTGGCGCGGCCAGGCCTCATGGCGCATCGAGCTTATAGCCCGCGCCGCGATAGGTGTGGATGAGCGCCGGCGTGAAGCCATGATCGATTTTGGAGCGCAACCGGCTGATATGCGCCTCCACGATCATGGTCTGCGGCACGAAATGAAAGCTCCAGACATCCTCCAGCAGCATCGTGCGGGTCACCACCTCGCCCCGGCGCAGCATCAGATATTCGAGCACCTCATATTCGCGCGGTTTCAGCTCAATCTTGCGCCCTGCCCGCCAGACGGTGCGGGTGGTCCGCTCCAGCTCCAGATCGACGATCCGCAGCCGCGTTGCCGGTGCCGGGGTGGCGTTGCGCCGGGCCAGCGCCGCCACGCGCGCCGCCAGTTCCGCCATCGCAAAGGGCTTAACCAGATAGTCATCGCCACCGGCGCGCAAACCTTCCAGCCGGTCATCCAGCCCGCCAAGGGCGGTGAGAAACAGCGCCGGCGTATGGATTCCAGCCGCGCGCAAGGTACGCAGCACGGCGAGCCCATCCAGCCCCGGCAGCATGCGGTCGATGATCAGCACCGCGAACGTTCCGGAGGCCGCGGTTAACAGCCCGGCCCGGCCATCGGGCGCCACCTGCACCTCGTGCCCCTCCAGCCCGAGCCCTTCGCACAGATTGGCGGCGGCTTTCGGATCATCCTCGATCAGCAGAATTTTCATAACGCTGCTTTAGCAGCTTAGAGGCCGGGTGGCGCGGGAGAAGATTACAATTTGACAAAGTTACCGCCACACCATGGATAGACCGCCCCCTGCATGGGCCGTGCCGCAACCTGCGCCTTGCGCAATCACCGGCAGATCATCAGCGCTGCCGGAACCAGCCCTGCGCGTTCATCCTTTAGATATCCCCTCTGGGCTTGAATATTCGAGATCAATTTCATACGGTTAGCCTGAACCTGCCGATTCACTATAACTGAAAATTGATCTAGCGGCCGAGGCCAATGCCAATGAGACGCCCTTGACGAACCTTAATCGAACGAGTGTTAATGTGGGCGGCGCTAAACTGCCGGGCAAAAACCAACGAAGTGTTAGGTTGTCTATGAGCTGTTTTGATCAGCCGCCTTCCCCCGATGAACACCGCCTGCCGCACGGAACAGCGTTGCGGATCATGACCCTGCTCTCATTGACAATCTGGGCCGCGATTATCGCTCTTCTCGTTTGGTGTTTTCGATAATTGGAAGACTCAGTGGATTAGGAGCCATCCCGGTCATCGTAAATGCCTCCGAATCAGGGGGGCTACCGTCGCGCCATTTCGCAAGCAAGAATTCCATAGCGCAAAGCCGATCGGCCAATCGGGCTTCGATCAGGCGATCGATCGCCGCACACCGAAGCTCCTCTTCCGTCGTGATTTTTTTATGTTCCATATGTCAATCTTCCCGACGCTTTTAGAAGCCAACACGAAAGGTTACCGCAACATAAAGCTCACGCCATCCGGCTGCCCTCAGGCCGTTAAACGCACCCGGTCCAGGACTTCGATTTTCAGAACGAATTTTTGCCGAAAAAGCCTACAAAGATCGTCTTGACCAAGATTACCAGATCAAAACTCAGCGACCAATTGTTAATATAGTACAGATCGCACGCGACTCGATTTTTAATCTGCTCGATCGCCTCGGTTGGCCCCCGCCAGCCATTAATCTGGGCCCACCCTGTAATCCCCGGTTTAACCCGGTGCCGTAATGCGTATTCAGTTACGGCCTCGCAATACAACTGGCCAGCCGCGCGGGCTTCAGGCATATGCGGCCTGGGCCCAACCAATGACATATCGCCTTTCAGGACATTAAAAATCTGAGGCAGCTCGTCCAGGCTAAGACTCCGCATGATCTGCCCGAACCGATATACCCGCTTGTCTCCCCGTTCCGTCAACTTGCCCGTGTCGCAACAATTCACATGCATCGAACGGAATTTGTAGACTTCAAACAGCTCGTTTCTGTATCCAATGCGCTTCTGCCGGTACAGGATGGGGCCCGGGCTGCTCAACTTTATTCCAATGGCGCAGGCAAGCATAACCGGACCAAAGAGCACCAATGCAAATATCCCACCGATACGATCCATCAGGAATTTTGCAAAAATGCCCCAATTATCGATCGGCCGGTTGGCAACCGTCATCAGTTGGACCCCGGGAATGTCGCCAATAGAGGCATAACAACCGGCGTCGGACCATGGCATGAGCGCCCCCGGGAAAATCCGAAGATTAACCGGCTGCACGCTCAATTGTTGGATGAGATACTGCAAGCGCTCGCTATCATCCACAGGCAGCGTAATCACGATCGTGTCTATTGAATTGGACTTGCAGTATTGCGATATCGCATCAAGCCCAGCGCCTTTGGACAGGGTGACGCCTGATTGCGCATGGTCTTCGATCCAGCCATCGTCAAAGATCGCCCCGATTTTTACACCAAACCGATTATCCTTGATGTGGCTTGCAAATTTATGCGCCAGGGCGGTCGAGCCGACCGTCACAACCCGATGCGCAACAATATTTTTTTCAACGCAATACCGGAACAACCGCGACAGCAAAAACCGCTCGCCGAGGATGCCCAGGTGACCCGCGACGAAGAAATATGCATAAATGAAGAGATCATCTGTCGGCCGCGCCATTGTCAGGAACACAACCGCCGCGACTAGACAGGACGAGAAGATCCAGAGGCTGGAAATCGAAGCCCATGATTTTTGAAAATTCTCAATTCTTTCAATTTTATAAAGATTGTTCTTTTCGAAAAGAATAAGCACGACCATCATGAAAAGAAATTCTTTGACAACATTCAGAGCCAATTCGTGCTGCCCGTCAAACGTAAGGCTCGCCGCGATGCCCCAGATCGTCGCAAGAATTATAATAATATCGAAAGAGAGAGACAGATACACAAAGTAGACGCTGGAAACCGGCGCTCGAAAGAATGTCGCCACAATGGTATCGGATACGGAGAACTTATTGTTAACGTTGCCAGGCAGCAATCTGTAGCCATCTTTCAACATTGGTATTGCCCTTATTCTCCCGCAAAACGGCGTCTGCTTTGCCTAGGCCTCAGATAATTGCTTTACTGCAACGGCGTCAATTAATTTTTTGGACACCCTCGCTAAAAATTTAGGCAAAGCCAAATAATAGTACCGCAGGTTGTGCTGGCGCCAAGACGGCGCACGTCAACGTTCAGCCGATCATGCCGATTTTAAGCGAATATTAACTGAGATTTTTGTCCGGCGACCGATCAGCCGCTCTGCCTAAGATGCGCCTTGCGTATGAGTGTTCATGACAGAGGTGCCTGGCCAGATTCGCACACCGGGATATGTGGAATGTCTGCCTGACCGCGGCCATTATGCCGCAGACCGAGCACGGGGCTTTATGCGAGACATGATCGGTGCACGTGACAATGTATGGTGGAGATCAG
>DATJXU010000218.1:0-15215 GCA_035499915.1 Acidocella sp. | reverse complement strand
AAGTCCTTCTGTCGAATTAATTTGTCACAGTTAGCCGCATGACGGGGCGTTATTTATCGGCGTTTTCGCGCAACGGAATAAAACATTTGTGACGTTTGCAATTCTATCAAAAAGAGTGAAGAATTCGCATGGCTTCTGTTACCTGCAGAATATCGCTGCAAATACTTCCATTTGGTGGCTGGTTGATGGTGGTGTTTTTTGGGCGTGTGGATTCAGGAATCTGTCAATCAATAACCTGTAGTTAGTTAGTGGATACGAGCCCGCCTGCCGGCGGACCCTTCGGCATGTGGTGCTTCAGATGCTGCGTCCAGCCGCGCCAAGCGTGGCGGCAATCCCGGGCCGCCTGACCTCAGCAACGCCCCGAGATGTCGTGCCATCCCCCAGAAACTTGACCGTCATCATCCACACCTCTTCGTCGACCCGGCGCAGTCAGGCATCCCTGCCTGCGCCATCCCTCTTCAGCAACTGCCGTGCCAAACCGGAAAGCCAAGTCAATAAGCTGAAAAACATGGGTTTTTTGATGCAAGCACGCGGCGCGGCAGAGGTATTCCCGAACGGCGGCCGGCGCCTGCAATCGGATTTCCGAATGCCCGGGTGGCCGCGCGGGGCTTTTTGCGCTGCTTGCGCGTTCGGCTTTCCGAACGCGCAGCTTCGCCATAATCCGAAATCCCGTACCGCGTGGTCCTGGTTTGTCAGCTCTATCAAGACAATACCCGGCCGGCAGGGCTGGAACGCGCCTTGCTTAGAGAAGCGGTGAAGCCAACGAAGCCGGTGAGATTTTTTGATGACATCCGCGCCTATGCCCCCTTTGCCGCCTGTGGCAAGGTGCTGGCACCCTTGCTGCCAGAGCGTGAGTTCAGGCAAGACCGCGGCATGAAAGCCCTTCTGCCTCGCCTGTTCTTCACGCGCGCGTGCCCCGCCAGGCGGTTCGGGGCGGCCTTGTGGCGAACATATGACGACCGCCTGACAAGCTGGACCCTCGCAACCCGGCCACCGGACAGCGCATCCTGGTTGCATGAAACGGCGGGCGCCGCCCCCCCGCGTCACCGGCGCCCGCGTTTGTATTTCGCAATTTTCTGCGTCTGCCTCGCGGCGGTCTGCCTGCCGACCTATTATTATTCGCTTGCCCTGAATTTCAGGGCGATGCACGCTGAGGTGCAGCGCCACATGGCGTTGCAGACCGTAACGCTGGACCATGAGTTCGACAAATATGGTGCGATCTCCCTGACCACGGCGATCAACCAGACCCTCATTGATTTCCTGCAGACGCCGGATGACGACACCAAGGCCGAGGCTGTCGATCTCTATCTGCGGCAGTTGAACAACCTGGTTGGCGCCGTGCAAATCTATGTGGTTCTGCCCTCGGGCAAAGTGGTCGCATCGAGCAACCGGCATGAAGCGGGTGACTTTGTCGGATCCGATGTTTCCTACCGCCCCTATATAACGGACGCGGCGCCGAGCACGGTCACCAGCTTCTATGGTATCGGCACGAATAGCGGCCAGGCCGGCTATTATCTCAGCACCGCCGTGCAGGCTGGCGGGCGCCGTCTTGGCGTCGTGGTGGTGAAGGTCAATCTTTCGCAGATTCAGGATCTATGGAAGAATTTCAACTACTCCATGCTGCTCTCCGATAAATTCGGCGTCGTCATCATGTCGAGCTTGCCGCAATGGCGCTACCGCACGCTCGCCCCCCTGCCACTGCAGACAAACGTGATGTTCGAGGAGACAAAGCGCTATAGCGGCCATACGCTGCGTCCGGTTGACTGGAAGGTGGAACAGAAACTGCAGCGCAACGCCCAGCTGATCGCGGTGGGCAGCGGCGCGCAGCGGCATTCATATTATGAGTTGTCCTTGCCGCTGCGCGAGAGCGAGTTCAAGCTGACGATTCTGAACAGCGTCGGCCTTGCCTATAAGCGTGCGTTCGAGCTGACCCTTCTGGCCGCGCTCTGTCTTTGCTGTTTCATTGCCCTCGCCTATGGGCTGGTGCAGCAGCGCCTGCTGATCCTGGAGCGCCAAAGCGCCAGCGCGGCCCTGCGCGCCGCGCGCGACCGGCTGGAGATCGAGGTCGAGCAGCGCAGCGCCGAGCTGCAGCACGCCAATGCCGGCCTGCGCCGGGAAATCGCCGAGCGCACCCAGGCCGTGGCGCAGATGGAGGAATTCCAGAAAGAGCTGATCCGCACTGAGAATTTGCGCGTCATCGGGCAACTCTCCGCGGGCCTCGCGCATGAGATGAACCAGCCTCTGGCGGCACTCTCCACGCTCGCCGCCAACACAGTGCGCTTCCTTGAGCGTGGTGAGTTCTCCACGGTGCGCTCCAATCTCGAACGCATCTGCGGCCTGGTTGCCAGAATGGGCACGCTCACCGGGCAATTGCGCTCCTTCGCCCGCCGCTCCACCGGCGATGTCAGCGCCGTGGCCATTGCCACCGCCGTCAACAACGCCATCGAC
Source organism: Acidocella sp. (assembly GCA_035499915.1). GTDB lineage: Bacteria > Pseudomonadota > Alphaproteobacteria > Acetobacterales > Acetobacteraceae > Acidocella. The sequence goes on along the minus strand of DATJXU010000218.1, from coordinate 12,767 downwards.
CTGCTGCGCCACAGAGTGCAGCAGGAGCGGATCGATCTCGGCATCACGCCGCCGGCGCAAGCGTTGCAGGTCGCGTGTGAAGGCGTCCGGCTGGAACAGGTGCTGGTCAATCTCATCGTCAATGCCATCGATTCCACCGCCGAGTGCGCGCAGCGCCGGGTGGGGATCACGTGGCGTCGGCAGGGCGAGCGCGCCTGTATCTGCGTGACGGATAACGGCATGGGTCTGACGGCGCAGGTGCAGCAGCATCTGTTCGAGCCCTTCTTCACCACCAAATCGACCAGCGGCCTCGGCCTCGGTCTCGCCATTTCCGCAGACATCATCAAAGGCTTTGGCGGCACCTTGACCGCCACGAACAATCCGGAGGGCGGCGCGGTCTTCATGATCGAGTTGCCCTTGCCTGGGGAGAAGGGAGCGTTGCCATGAGCAATTTTGACGTCGCAGTCATTGAGGATGACGAAGCCGTGCTGCATGGCTGCCTGCAGGCGCTCGACCTCGAGGGGATCAACGCCACCGGGTTCGCCAGCGCGGAAAAGGCGCTTTGGCTGACCACGCGGGCCTTCGAGGGGGTGGTGGTGACGGATATCCGCCTGCCCGGCATCGACGGCATGGCCTATCTGCGCCAGTTGAAGAGCATCGATTCCGACCTGCCGGTGGTGTTGATCACCGGCCATGGCGACGTCGCCACGGCGGTACAGGCCATGCACGACGGCGCCTATGATTTCATTCAGAAGCCGTTCCCGCCACAGCAGCTGATCGATGTCGTCCAGCGCGCGCTGGAAAAGCGCCGCCTGACGCTGGAGGTGCGCCGGCTCAGGCGGCAATTGGCCAGCGTCAACACGCTGGAGGGCCGGATCATCGGCCGTTCCGGCGCCATCACCGCGCTGCGCCAGCTGATCGAGCATGTCGCCCCCACGCCGACCGACGTGATGATTTTCGGCGAAACCGGCACCGGCAAGGAGCTGGTGGCGCGCTGCCTGCACGATCTCAGCGGCCGCACCGGCCCGTTTGTCGCGCTCAATTGCGGCGGCCTGCCGGAGACCTTGTTCGAGAGCGAGATTTTCGGCCACGAATCCGGCGCCTTCTCGGGCGCCACCAAGCAGCGCATCGGCAAGATCGAGTACGCCCACAAGGGCACGCTGTTCCTCGATGAAATCGAGAGCATGCCGATGGCCATGCAGGTGAAGCTGCTGCGCGTGCTGCAGGAGCGCGTGGTCGAGCGGCTCGGTGCCAACAAGCTCATCCCGGTGGATATCCGCGTCATTGCCGCCACCAAGGCCGATCTCGGCGTGCTGGCGCGCGAGGGTAGCTTCCGTGCCGACCTGCATTTCAGGCTGAACGTGGTGACGCTGGACCTGCCATCCCTGCGGGCCCGGCGCGAGGATGTCCCGATGCTGTTCACGCAATTCGTGCATGAGGCTGCGCTGCGCCTTGGCAGGGAGGCGCCGGAGATCCCCGAACCGGTGCTGCGCGAGCTGATGGCCCATGGCTGGCCGGGCAATGTGCGAGAGTTGCGCAACCATGCGGAACGCTTCGCGCTCGGCCTGCGCGCCATGCCCGGGCAGTCGCCGGCGGACAAACCGGTGCCGCTGCCTCAGGCCGTCGAGGCGTTCGAGCGCAGCCTCATCGCCGAGGAGCTGCTCCGCCAGGAGGGCAACATGTCCCGCGCCGCCGAAGCCTTGCAGATCGCCAAGACCACGCTGTTCGACAAGGTCCGGAAATACAACATCGTGCCGTGAGTAACGCACGCCATGTTTACCTGGGGCTGCCTGCGTGAGTCAGGCGGATAGATCCAAACCGCGGTGCCGCCGAGGACCGACGACCAATAATAAGGGCCGCCGGCCAGAAATACGGCGCTGAGGCCCTGCTGGATGTTCAAGCAAGCCACCCCACATCGTGGCTACCAGGTCCTTCTGGCACCTGCCCAATGTGGTCATTGGAGAACTCGCAGGGTTTCGAGCGTCGCCTCAACCCGGCCGCGTCGTCGCGCCGGCGGAGGACACTCAATGCCCGTCTCATTTAGGGATACCGTCACGGACCGCGCCGGACCTGTGCCGGGTCAAATTTCAGGAAAACCCGGCAACAGGCCGCACGCATGGGGGGGAGCCCTCAGGGGCAGGGATCGGGATATTGGCGGTGAACGTTGTTGATCGCCGTGATGGCGTTCTCGGGCAACGTCGCGAGGCTGCCATCGATATCGGCTTTGAGCTGTTCCAGGCTGGTGGCGCCGATGATCGAGCTGGTCACGAAGGACTGCTGATACACCCAGGCAAGGGCGAGCGCCACGGGCGACAGGCCGAAGGCATGGGCGATCGCGACATAGCGGGCGGTCGCCTCCGGCTGCTGCGGTGTGTTGTAGCGCGTGAACTGGCTGGCGACCGCGACACGTGAACCGGGCGGGATGACGCCGCCCAGATATTTGCCCGAGAGATGCCCGGCAGCCAGGGGCGAATAGGCCAGCAGCCCGACGTTTTCGCGCAGCGCATATTCAGACAGCCCGCTCTCGAAGGTACGGTTGAGCAGGCTATAGGCGTTCTGGATCGAGGCGATCAGCGGCAGGCCTTTCTCGCGCGCCAGACGCAGATATTCGCCCACCCCCCAGGGCGTCTCGTTGGAAACCCCGATCGCCCGGATCTTGCCGGCCTTCACGTGCACGGCGAGCGCTTCCAGCGTTTCCTCGATGCTGACGCTGCCTTCCGGGTCGTTCAGCCGAATCTGGCCGCGCTGGCCAAACACCGGCACGGCACGGTCGGGCCAGTGGAGCTGGTAGAGGTCGAGATAATCTGTCCGCAGGCGGCGCAGGCTGTCATGCAGGGCGGCGTCGATATTGGCCTTGTCCAGATGGTTGTTGCCGCCACGGATGGGCAAATGGCGGCTCGGGCCGGAGACCTTGCTCGCCAGCACAATTTTGTCGCGCTGGCCGGAGGCGGCGATCCAGCTGCCAATATACGCCTCGGTGCGGCCGCGCGTTTCGAGCGAGGTCGGTGTCACCGGATACATCTCGGCGGTATCCAGGAAGTTGATGCCGCGATCGAGCGCGTAGTCGATCTGGGCATGGGCCTCGGCCTCGCTGTTCTGCGACCCCCAGGTCATGGTGCCCAGGCTGATGGCGCTGACATTGATGCCGGTGGTGCCCAATGGGCGGTATGCAATGGTGGTCACGTTGGATCCTGTAGGAAGGAGGGTAAAAAAAGAAAGTCCGGGGTGAGGAAAGCGGCGCGGCCTTCTGCTCAGGCTTCACGCCGTGCGGCCGGCGGGCGGCGCCCGGTGGCGAGTTTCTGTTCCAGCGCCCGGCCCAGGGCGAGCATCGGGCCTTCATTGAACAAGCCGCCCCAGAGGCAGATGGAATGTGGCACCTCGTTCGGCGTGGCTTGCGAGTCCGGCCCATCCGGCAGGCTGCGCGACAACGACACCGGGACCCGGGTCGGCACATTCAGGAACCCGGCAGGCAGGCACAAGCACGGATGCCCCGTGAAATTGGTGATCACCAGCATCGGCCCGATCAGGCTCGGCCCGATCACCACATCCACCTGGCGGAACACCGCGTCCATCTCCATCATCACCAGCCGGCGCAGCCGGTCGAGCTGGACGTGATCGACGGCGGAGAGGAAGCGTGACTTGCGGAAAGAGTTCGGCCAGGCCTTGGCATCCTGCCAGGTCAGCGCGTCGTCCTCACCGCTCAGCGTCAGCTCCTCGAACGAGGCGGCAGCCTCGGCGCGCAGGATGCCGAGCAGCGAGTCATAGGGCAGGGGGCGGCGCTTGAGGGGCACGAGCTCCAGGCCCAGCGCGCGCGCGGCGTCGAGGGCCTGATGGTCCAGCGCCTTCGCCTCCGCGTGTTCGAAATCTTCCGGGTAATAGCCAAGCCGCAATCCGGCCACCGGGGCGTCCGAATCATAACCAAACGGCGAGGAAATCTGGAACGCATCCTGCGGGTCGGGCTGGTTGAGCACGTGCAGCACCAGCGCGGTATCTTCGACCGTGCGGCAGATCGGGCCGATCTTGTCGAGCGACCAGCAGAGCGGCATCGCGCCGCGGCGGGAGATGCGGCCATGGGTCGGGCGCAGCCCCGTCGTGCCGCAGCGCGTGGAGGGCGAGACGATGGAGCCGAGCGTCTCCGTGCCGATCGCAAACCCCGCCAGCCCGGCCGCGGTGGCGGCGGCGGAACCGGCACTTGAACCGCTGGAGCCTTCCTGCAGGTTCCACGGGTTGCGCGTGCGCCCGCCGAACCAGAGATCGCCATAGGCCAGTGCGCCGACCGTGGTCTTGCCCAGCATGACCGCGCCGGCTTCGTGCAGCAAGGTGGTGACAAAGGCGTCCTGTTCGGGCACGCGGCCCTGATAGGGCTCCGCCCCCCAGCTCGTCTCGACCCCGGCGGTGTCGATGATGTCCTTCATGCCGTAGGGAATGCCATGCAGGGGGGACAGAAACGTGCCCGCCGCCGCCAGGGCGTCGAGTTCGCCGGCGCGGCGCAGCGCGGCCTCGGCGGTGACGACGCAGAAGCAGAGCAGCTGCGGATTAAGCCGGGCGATCCGGTCGAGATAGATTTTTGTAAGCCGGGTGGCGGTCAAGGCCCCGGCCCGGATCCAGCGGCTGAGGGCGCCGACAGGCGCAAAGGCGATGTCCTCGTCATCCGCCGGCAGCGGCGCGTCCGCGGGCGCGAGATGGAACCGCCCTGCAGGCGGCGAGAAACCCGGGAGCCGGGGGTCAAAGCGCGTGGCCGGGCCGAGCGCCGAGGGCAAAGCGGTGGCGCGGCGTTGCTGTGCCAGTTCAATTTGCTCGGCCAGATTGTCCAGCATCAGCTGACGCTCGGCTTGCGTATAGCGAATGCCGAACAGCGTTTCGGCGGCGGCGAGGGTATCGGCGGAAATCGGCGATGAATCAGTCAAGTACACGCTCCTGGTGTTGGGCCAGCTAGGGAGCCTCTGCGTATGATGGCTGAGCAGGCGTGTCCACTTTGATTTGACGGCGTTTTGGCATCGTTTTGTGTCTGCTTTCTTGAAGCCCCGGCTTGTTCCTTTCGTTTTGACGCAATGATCCTGCGCCGTTCGGAAGCGGTGCCCCAGGATATAGGGATTTGTCAGCCCGCAGGTTGCAAACAGCCGGTTGGTGCGCTCGCGCGCCGTCTCCTCGTTCTTGGTTGAACGCGGGGCGTGGATGATGGTCGCATCAACAATCGTTCCGCTGGAAAGCCGCAAGCCCTTGGCCTCCAGGTGCTCGTGATGAATTCAAGCATTTGCCTGCCAAAATCATGCGCGTCCAGAAGATGCCGGAAACGGCAGGTCGTCGTCTCGCCAGGCGCCGGCTCACGGTCAAGGTCAATGCCGACAAACCGCCGAAAAGGTCGTCTGTTTCAAAGCAGCGCCCACCGGTTCAGGGGCGCATTGCAAAGTTCAAAACGGCATGGAGCTTATAAAGTTATGCAGCGGTTCCTGAACGGTAAAACGGCCCCATGCCGCCCTGCAACCACAACACCAGCATCCCGGCGCTGGATGCTGACCGGATGAATGGCGATTACGATGATGCATCCATGTGCATGTTGTGTTGATAGTATTTTGCAACCGCCTGGCTTCTGTTTGAGACGTTCAGCTTCTGGAAAAGCCGTTTCAGGTGAGTCTTTATCGTCTCCGGCGTTACATTAAGATCCCGCGCAATGCCCTTGTTGCTTTTTCCTTCAAGGAGAAGCTGCAAGATATTCTGCTCCCGGGGGCTGAGCGCCGCCGCGCCACATTCTGCCGCCTGACCATGGGCCTCGTGTGAGAGGAACCGCGCCTCGATCAGGCGCGCCAGCTCCACGGCGCCGGGATGATCGGTAGCCAGCACGGCCTGCCGGAAACACTCCACGGCGTGATTTCCTGCAAACAGCAGGTAGTCGAGAAACACCTGCATCCTCCCGCATGGCCATGCCATGTCGAGCGCCGCACGGATAGCGGGGAGATGCTTCGTAAATGCGCCATCCGCGGCCAGAAGGACCGCCTGTGCGACCGCAGATTCGAGTTCCAGCGCCTTGTTCCTGCTGGCCAGGGCGCTCTTTTTCACCGCGTGCAGCAACCGCGCGGCGCCGGCGCGATCCGCCTGGGCCGCGTGCAGCAAAGCATCCGCAAAATCGCGTTCAGCCTGGATCTCGCGGCCGGGAAGATGCCGCAGGCGCGAAACATATGAGGCCGCCGCCGATATCTGCCCCTCTGCAAGCGCGATCTGGACCCGCTCGCGCAGCATCCGCGCTTCCAGGCGGCGCCAGCGGCGCGCGAGGGCCAGTTCGCTGGCCTGGTTCAGCAGGTCTTCGGCGTCCTCACGCTGGCCGCGGGACTTGGCGATGCGGATGAGGATTGTGTAGGCGCGCAACACGCATTCCAGCATGCAAACCGCATTGATCGTCGGCAGGCGGCCGAGAAGCAGGGCTTGCGCATCGTCCAGCCGCCCCTGGTCGTACAGGCACTGGGCGATCAGCACAGCCGGCTGCGCGGCAGCGGCGGAATGGGGGCCCGCATAGTCGCTGGCCACGCGCAACGCCCCCTTGAAATGGCGCAAGGCGGTGGCCTGGTGCAGCTGCGCGTATTCGATGAGGCCGAGCAGGCAGAGCCGGTACACGGTGGCCACGACATTCTGCGCGCCATCATCGCCTGGAAACGATATCCAGGGCAGGCTGTAGCAGCGCTCCAGCTCGCCGCGCTTCCACCAGCCCATGAGGGCGACATTCACCGCGACATTCGTTGTCCATGGCCCGCTGGCGCGGCATGCCAAGCTTTCCTCGGCCAGGGCCAGGGCGGCATCGATGTCATCGGCCAGCGCCAAAGCAATGGCGCGGATGGTCTGGCATTCGCAACGTATGCCATCGCGCAGCTTTGGATCGGCCTCGCCCGAGTCTTTCTCGATCTGCGTGGCGAGCTGCAAGGCTTCGTCGAAGCGCATCGCCAGCGCCATGCCCCAGGCGATCGCCAGACGCGCCTTGACCTGCCGGCGCATCAGCTCCGGCGGGAAGGTCCGCTCCCAGACGAAAAGCGTGAGCAATTCGCCGCGCCGGAGCAGGGCCATCGCGCAGGCATCAACCCATTTCACAGCCTGGTCGGTATCGCCCACGGCGATCGCGTGGCGGATCGCGTCGGACCATCTTTGCTCACTAGCATACCAGGCATAGGCGCGGCGATGCAGCTCGCTTGCCAAATCAGGAAACTCCATCTCCAGGCGGTGCTGCAGGAAGCCGCGCAGCAGCTTATGGCAGCGGACCCAGTGGCCTTCGGCATCAAGCGGCGCGAACAGCAATTGCCGGGCGGTGAGGGTTTCGAAAATCTCGCCGGCCTGCGCCATGCCGGTGACCGCGCGGCAAAGCGGCGCGCACAGGGTTTCGAGAATGGACGTTTTGAGCAGAAACGACACCGTATCGCCCGGCAATCCGTCCAGCATGTCCACGAGATGGCTGTGGATGGGCCGGTTGCGCACGGAGAGCTGGCGGACATAGCCGGAAAACGCCTCACCCGATTGCTGCGATGTCGCCGCGATGATGCGGATCATCACCGGCCAGCCCTCGGTCTTCTCCTGCAGCGCCACGGCCTCGCCGGCGCCTCCCAGCGCCTCCTGTTCAAGAAACCGCCTGGTTTCTTCAAGATCAAAGCGCAGGGCGCCGGCATCGATCTCGACGAGCTGGTTCAAGGCGCGCAGGCGCACGAGCGGCAGGTCGGGCTCAACGCGCGTGGTGAGCACCACATGCAGCTGCGGGGGCGCGTGCCGCAGAAAATAGGCGGCGCATTCGGCGATCCCGGGGTGCTGCAGGAGATGGTAGTCATCGAGAAACAGGAAGAGATCAGTCTCGATGCCGGCCAGGGCGTTGAGCAGAAGGTGAACCACATCGAGGGGCCGGATGAGCGACACCTCGGCGATCAGGTCGAGAACCTGGCGATCGATCTGCGGGCAGGCCGAGTGCAGGGCCTGCGCCACATACCGCAGGAACTGGCCCGGCTCGTCATCCTCGGGGTCGAGCGACACCCAGGCGACGCGCTGGTGTTCCTGCGCCAGCCGGTCCGCCCAGGCGATCGCCAGGCTGGTCTTGCCGAACCCGGCGGCGGCCTTGATCACGGTGAGCGTGCGTGAGCGGGCGGCATCCATCTGCGCGAACAGGCGCTCACGCGCGACCAGCCGCGATGGCAGTTTCGGCCGCTGGGTTTTGGCTGCCAGCAGCCCGTTCTGCGTGCTCTTACGCATAGGCGTGCCGGCTTTTTAAGCGAGGGCCGGCGTGTCGTATACTGGAATATGATACAAATATTGACCTAATCCGCATGCTGTTTTGCCTGGTTTGTTGGCTGGCCTGACGTTTGGCTATGCCCTCTTCCCTCGGCCAAGCTTAGCCTGTCCCTCGTTTGGGGGATATAGCCCGATGGCATGGGGAGCGTTATGCCCTATTGGTAAAGGTCGCCACGGAAAAACGTGAAGGCGCAGAAAAGGCTGGAGGAGCCAGGAATGAATGATGGTGTCTCGGTCACGGGTACGCGCGGCCAAACCGTGCCGTTGCTGATCAAGGAATTACTGCGCATTGCCATGGGCGTGACGCCCGCCGGTACCATATCATATGCCGAGCGCAGCCGGTACAGCTATGCCACGCTGAATGAGCGGATCCACCGCCTGGGCTCAGCCCTCTCAGGGCTCGGCTTGCGCCATGGCATGACCGTGGGGGTGATGGACTGGGACACGCCGCGCTACCTGGAGTGCTTTTTCGCCGTCCCGATGATGGGCGCCGTGCTGCACACCATCAATGTCCGCCTGTCCCCGGAGCAGATTCTCTACACCATCAATCACGCCGAGGATGACATCATCCTGGTCAACGGCGAATTCCTGCCCATTCTTGAAAAAATCTGGGAGCGCGTGGACCCCGGCAAGACCCTGGTGCTGCTGAACGACGCCGCCGTGGCGCCGGCCACCGGGCTGCCGCTGGTGGGCGAGTACGAGGCGCTGCTGGCCGCAGCCCCCCCCGCCTTCGACTTCCCCGATTTTGACGAGGCCACCCGGGCCACGACATTCTACACGACCGGTACGACCGGCCTGCCGAAGGGGGTGTTCTTCAGCCACCGGCAACTCGTGCTGCACACGCTGGCCCTGCGCGCCGGGCTGGGCGGGGCAGGGCAGGGGCGCTTCAACGCGGAAGACGTCTACATGCCGGTCACGCCGATGTTCCACGTGCACGCGTGGGGCATACCTTACTTGGCCACGATGCTCGGGGCCAAGCAGGTCTATCCCGGCCGTTATGCGCCTGATCTACTGGCGCGGCTGATCAAGACCGAGGGGGTAAGCTTCTCGCATTGCGTGCCGACCGTGCTGCAGATGATCCTGGACGCGGCGCAGCGCGCTGATATCAGCCTGCGGGGCTGGAAGGTGGTCATTGGCGGCTCGGCGCTGCCCAGGGCGCTCTGCCTGGAGGCGCTGGCGCGGGGCATCGATGTGTTTACCGGCTATGGCATGTCGGAGACCTGCCCGGTGCTGACCATCGCGCAGTTGCCGGCGCACATGCTCAGCTGGCCGATCGAGCAGCAGGCGGATGCCCGCTGCAAGGCGGGCCGGGCGTTTCCGATGGTGCAGATCCGTGTTGTCGACGAGCAGATGGATGAGGTGCCCAGCGATGGCGAGACGCGCGGCGAGGTGGTGGCGCGTGCGCCCTGGCTGACGGCCGGTTATCTCAAGGACCCCGCCAGTTCCGCCGCGCTCTGGGCCGGCGGATGGCTGCATACCGGCGACGTGGCCGTGCGCGAGCCCGATGGCACGATCAAAATCACCGATCGCATCAAGGATGTCATCAAGACCGGCGGCGAATGGGTCTCCTCCATCGATGTCGAGGATCTGATCCTGCGCCATCCCGGCGTGGCCGAGGTGGCGGTTATCGGCGTCTCCGATCCCAAATGGGGCGAAACGCCGCTGGCCATCGTCGTGGCCAAGCCCGGCCAGGCGGTGACGGCCGATGAAATCCGCGTGCATCTCGCCAGCTTCGCCGACCGCGGCATCATCTCCCGCTATGCCGTGCCCGGCCGTGTGGAGTTCGTTGAGCAGCTGCCCAAGACCAGTGTCGGCAAATTGAACAAGCGCGTGCTGCGCGAAACCCACACAAGCATCTGACCCCCAAGGACAGGAACAGACATCATGGCTGACTATACCGCGCCCCTCCGTGACATGCGCTTCGCCCTGGCCGAGCTTGCCGATCTCAATGGCGTGCTGGCGTTGCCTGGCTTTGGGGACTCCACGCCCGATCTGGCCGATGCCGTGCTGGAGGAAGCCGCCAAGTTCGCAGGCGGGGTGCTCTCGCCGCTGAATGCGCCTGGTGACAAGCAGGGCGCGGCGTTGACCGCCGAAGGCGTGGTCGCCGCGAGCGGGTTTGGCGAGGCCTACCGGCAATTCGTGGAGAATGGCTGGGCCTCGATGACCGGCGATGCGGAATATGGCGGCCAGGGGCTGCCGAACCTGCTCGGCGCCGCCGCCTCAGAGATGTGGAATGCCTCCAACATGGCCTTCGCCTTGTGCCCCATGCTCACCACCGGCGCCGTGGAGGCGATCCGCGCCCATGCGTCCGAGGCGCTGAAGGCCACATACCTGCCGAACATGATCGCCGGCACCTGGACCGGCACCATGAACCTGACCGAGCCGCAGGCGGGCTCCGACCTTGCCGCCGTGCGCACCCGCGCCGTGCCGGCGGGCGAGCATTATCTCATCACCGGCCAGAAGATCTTCATCACCTGGGGCGACCATGACATGACGGACAACGTCATCCATCTCGTCCTCGCCCGCCTGCCGGATGCGCCCGAGGGCACCCGCGGCATTTCGCTCTTCCTGGTGCCGAAATTTCTCGTGAACGAGGATGGCAGCCTGGGCGCGCGCAACGATGTCACCTGCGCCGCGCTCGAGCACAAGCTCGGCATCCATGCCAGCCCGACCTGCGTGATGGCCTTCGGCGAGACAGGCGGCGCCATCGGCTATCTGGTGGGCGAGGTCAATAAGGGCCTCAACCACATGTTCACGATGATGAACGAGGCCCGCCAGAAGGTTGGCGTGCAGGGCATGGCCATTGCCGAGCGCGCCTACCAGGCGGCGCGCGACTACGCCAAGGACCGCGTGCAGGGCCGCGTGGTGGGGCAGGCGCCGGGCGAGAAGCTGGCGATCATCCACCACCCGGATGTCCGCCGCATCCTGCTCACCATGAAGAGCCAGATCGAGGCGATGCGCGCTTTGTCTTACGTTGTCTCGGCCGATGTCGATTTCGCGCATCATCACCCGGACGCGGCCGAGCGCGCGCGCCGGCAGGCGCGGGTGGAGCTGCTGACCCCGGTCCTGAAGGGCTGGTGCACGGAGCTGGGCGTGGAGATCGCCTCGCTGGGGATCCAGGTGCATGGCGGCATGGGCTTCATCGAGGAAACCGGCGCGGCGCAGCATCTGCGCGACTCCCGGATCGCCTCGATCTACGAGGGCACTACGGGCATTCAGGCCGCCGATTTCGTCGCCCGCAAGCTGCCGGTCCAGCAGGGGGCCGCGATGGTCGAACTGATCGGCCAGATGCGGGACGTGGTGGAGGCGGCGGGCCGGCAGGAGGGGGAGGAATTTGCCACCATCGCCAGCCATCTGGCCGAGGCCGTGGATGCGCTGGAGGCGGCCTCGCACTGGGTGCTGCGTTCGCTGGCGGGCGAGCCGGCGGCCGTGCTGGCGGCATCGGTGAACGTCCTGATGCTGGCCGGCTATGTGGCCGGCGGCTGGCTGCTGGCGCGTGCCGCCCTGGCGGCTGCCAAGGTCGCCGATCAGGACGAATTCCTGCGCGGCAAGATCATCACCGCCGCCTTCTATGCCGAGCAGATGCTGCCGCGGGCGGCTTCACTCGCCGCCACCATCCGGCATGGTGCGTCCTTCGCCGACAGGCTGCCGGTCGAGCAGTTCTGAGCCGCTTGCCCTCGGTCTTGCCTGGAGCGCGGTTGAATAACGGCGGCGAAGATCGTCCTCTCCAGCATGAAGGGCAAAAGGGTTGTTGTTGCCAACCGCAAGGATGATGATGCGTTGATCTTCCAGATGGCGAGGTAGGGCCTGGGTGCGGACCTCTTCAACATTTTGCCGGAACTTGAAAAAAACACTGGTGCAGCCGCTTGGCAAAAAAAATTGCGAGCGCCATTGTTAAACAGGCGTGATACCATGAGTCCAAGAAACAGAAAGCCTAACAAGAACGAATAGACCACCGCCTGACTGAGTCCAAAGGAGGAAGTAAAAATGGGAACAAATCAAAATTTGCGGGGAATGTTGCTGGCTTCGGTTGCGCTGCTTGCCGGTGCCAGCGGTGTGGCGCATGCTTCAGGCTATGGCCTGCGCGAGACGACCGCCGATCAGCTGGGCACTGCCTTTGTGGGCGGCGCCGCCAAGGCGTATGATGCCAGCACCGTCTGGTACAACCCTGCCGGCATGGCGCTGCTGGATGATAACGAGTTCGAAGCCGGTGTGAGTCTTATCTCCCCGACGATCGGCTTCAGCGGCAGCAACACCAATCCGCTCACCGGCGGCACCGTTAACGGCGGGACAAGATCAAACAACATTGCCCCGGCCGCCTCTGGTGCCAATTTCGGCGTATTGGCGCTCAATCCGCGCTGGCGCATCGGTTTCTCCGTGACGGCGCCATTTGGCCAGCGTATCGCCTATGCCGATGATTTCTATGGCCGCTACCAGAGCCTCGTCACCTCGGTCACCGATATAAATTTTGCTATTGCCGCCTCGTACAAGGTGAATGACCATTTCTCAATCGGTGGCGGGCCGGAATTTGA
>DATJXU010000217.1:0-39688 GCA_035499915.1 Acidocella sp. | reverse complement strand
GCGGAAGCGAATTTCACAAAGCGTGACATGATGGAAAGATCTCTTGTTCGAAGAGTGTGAAGTGTAATGCGGAGACGGAAAAGCCGGTGGCGTTAGCCGCCGGTGCTGTCGGTGGAGGCGTTGCTGGCCCACGCAGCGGCCGCGTTCTGGCCGGTCTGGCTGGAGGAGTGGGCCTGGGCGGCGAACGGCGCCAGAGCGGCGAGCAGGGCGAGGGCGGAAGTAAATTTCACAAAGCGTGACATGATGGTTTGATCCTTGGATCTACAGGGCGGGATGCCCTTTCGACGACCAAATGTTTATATGTACGTACGTCTTTTGACAAGAAAATTGTGTACGTACGTACGTTCCTTCTCCTATGCGCTTTTGGTATGGATGTGGGAGAGCCATGCGCTTGCGGCGCGGAGAAGCGGGACTTATGGAGGCGTCCTCTTGTAGTAAATACGTACGAACGTATTTACTCGCATGAGTGTCACTGTCCCTACCTGCCAGATCCCTGAACGCCGCCATGTCTAAGATGTCTAATCGCGAAAAAATTCTGACCAAGGGGGTGCGCGTCATCCATGAACGGGGCTTTGGCGGCGCGTCCGTGCGCGGGATCGCGCAGGCGGCGAATGTGCCGCTTGGTTCGTTCACCAACAATTTCCCCTCGAAAGAGGTGTTTGGGCTGGAGGTTCTGGAGCGCTATCACGACCAGAACAGGCAGCTTTCCGCCCGGACGCTGCAGGATAAATCCCTCCCCGTCCGCGCGCGGCTCCAGGCCTGTTTCGACCGCGTGCTGGAAGATTTGATAGGCTATGAGATGCGCCGTGGCAGCCTGATCGGCAATTTCTCCACCGAAATGTCCGGCCAGTCAGAGTTGTTGCGCCTGCGCCTGATGGCAATTTATCAGGATTTCTGCGCCGACATTCAAGCCATGCTGGAGGATGGGGTTGGTTCGGGGGAGCTGCGCGCCGATCTGGATTGCGCGCAAATGGCGCAATTCATCTATGCCTCGATGCAAGGCGCGCTGCTGTTCGCCAAGGTGCTGCGGGTGCCCGAGCCCGTGGAAAGCTGCCGCAACCAGATCCTGCGGGATCTGGATTTTATCCTCTCGCCGCCTGAAACAGTGCCGCTCTAGGTTAACACCTAAGCGGTCATCCGCGTGTGGGCCGGCTAATGATTACCCGCGATCTGTTGGAATCTGTTGGACCGCGGCGCCATCGGAAAATGTCTATATTATTTATTTCATATATTGAATCAGTTATTCCTGCGCCAGACTGCAGACGTGATATATTGAAAACAACTCAAAACGAGGTGGGGCATGGAATTTATGGCAGTCTTGGCAGAATCAAACGTAAAGAAGGTGGGCGCGGGGGGATTGAAATTAGCGCTCCTTCTGATGTTGGCCGGATCTCTGGCGATCGTAAGTTGCAAAACAGCCGAAGCCCAAATGATCAACCCTTTTGGGAAATATAACGGGCCGACCCTTGGCAAAGAGGACTACACATTAGCCCGCGAAGCGGTGGCGAAATTACTTAACGAAAAGACACCAGCTGTCGGGGATTATGATACATGGAGCAATTCGGCTTCTGGCAATCGCGGAAAATTTACAATCCTGGAGATTTTTACTTCAAAAGGAATGCCATGCAGAAAAGTGAATGCTGATATTTCTTATCACAAGCCCGGGTCCATGCCGCGTAGCTTCACGCTGGATGTCTGCAAATTGCCCAGCGGTGAATGGAAAACCGTCGCCTAATCCAAGTAAAGAACTGGGGGCAGCGCAGCTTGCCGTTTCCGGTTGGGTATTGGCCCTAAACCGTCTCGGTCAAAAACCGGTTGATCCCGGTAATGGCCTCCGAGAGTGATGACCGGATGATCCGCGCCTGTTCCGGGAAGGCCGTGAGCAGGCGCGATGGAAATTGCCTGTCCAGCAGCACGAACACGCCGCGGTCATCCGCGCGGCGGATGAGACGCCCAAAAGCTTGGCGCAGCCTTAAGCGCACGATGGCGTCGTCGTAATGGCGCGGCGCGCCGTGGCTGAGATGGGTGCGCCTTGTGCGGTGGAGAATGTCCGGGCGGGGCCAGGGGGTGCGCTCGAACACCACCAGGCGCAGCGCATTGCCGGGGATGTCGACGCCGTCGCGCATCGCATCGGTGCCGAGCAGGCAGGAATGTTCCTCGGCGCGGAAAATATCCACCAGGGTGGCGTTGTCCATCGCATCCACATGCTGGGCGTAGAGGGGGATGTTTTTTTCCTCCAGCGGCGCGGCGATTTTTGAATGCACGGCGCGCAGGCGGGAGATGGCGGTGAACAGCCCCAGCCCGCCGCCGCCCGCGGCCTCGAACAAGGCCTTATAGGCGCCTGCAAGCTGGCCGATATCCTGGGTGTTGACGTCGGAGACCAGCACCACGCGGGTGCGCTCGCCATAATCGAAGGGGCTGTCGAAGGCGGCGCGGATGGCGGGGGATGCCAGGTGCGCGGCGCCGGTGCGGGCTTCGGCATTTTCCCAGGCTTCCTCAACATCCGTGCCGTCGCGCAGCGTGGCGGAGGTGATGAGCAGGCCATGCGCCGGGGCGGCGATGCTCTGGGTGAAGGCTTCCGTCGGGTCCAGCAGGTGGGAGAGCAGGGCGATGTCTTTGTCGGTTCCGGCTTCGCGGTCCAGGCGCAGGAATTCCACGCGGGCCGGGCGTTCGCCGGGGGCGGGAGCGGCCTCCAGCCCGTCGAGGATGCGCCGCCAGGCGCAAAGCGGGTCGATGGCGCGGCGTTTCAGGCTGCGGGCGGTGCTCTCCAGCCGCTGGCGCATGGTTTCCTCAAGGTCGGGCTCGGTTTCCAGCCGCTCCAGCAGGCGCTCGCGCAGAGCCGCCAAAGGCGTGCGGAGCAGGTTCATCGCCTGGGAGAGTTTGCGCGCGGCGGGGAGAATATCCTCGTTCAGCGGGTGCAGATCGACCTCGAAGGCGGCGGGCGAGGCAAGGTCGGGCTCGGTGGCGCGGGCGCGGGCCTGGGCGCGTAAGCTCCGGAGCCAGTCTTCGGCCGGGTTGTTGTCGGAGGCGAGTTCAGGCTCCAGCCGCACGGAGAACATCGGCGCGGGCAGGGTTTTGGCGCATTTGGCCGCCTGGTCGAGGAATTTATGGGTGGCCTCGTCCATGGCGGCCAGGTCTTCGAGGCGCTTGGCCAGGCCCCTTGCGCGCGAGCGCGTGCCCTCGGCCCCCAGCAGCCAGCGGCGCAGCTCCGCCATGGCGGCGCCGGAGAGTTCCACCGAGAAGGCGGAATCAGCGGCATCGAAAAGATGGTGGCCTTCATCGAACACGTAGCGCGTGGGGACGCTGTCATCATCCAGCCCGCCCCAGACGGATTGGGCCATGACCAAGGCATGGTTGGCGATGACGAGATCCGCCTGGCGGGCGTTGCGGATCACGCGCTCAATGACGCAGCTGGAAAAATGCGGGCAGGCGGCATGGATGCACTCGCCGCGCCGGTCGGCGATCTGCGCCAGCAGGCCCTGGCCGTAGAGTTCGGCGAACCAGCCGGGCAGGTCGCCGCCGAAGAGATCGCCATCCGCACTCGCCGCCGCCCAGCGGGCGATGAGTCCCAGCGGCACGGCGCGGGTCTCGGCGGCTGAGGCGTCCTCGAAATTCAAAAGGCAGAGATAGTTCTCCCGCCCCTTGCGCAGCACCACGCTGGTGCCGGGGGGCAGGCGCTGGGCCTCCTGCTCGATCTGGCGTTGCAGATGCCGGGTGAAGGTGGAGACCCAGACCGCGCCCTTGTTGCGCTCCGCCCAGAGCGAGGCGGGGGCGAGATAGCCCATGGTCTTGCCGGTGCCCGTTCCCGCCTCGGCCAGCACCACTTGCGGGCTGCCCTCAGCCTCCCGGGGCGCGAAGGCGGCGGTGACGGCGGAGCAGAAATCCGCCTGGGCGGGGCGCTGCTCGGCGCCGGGGCCAAGCAGGCTGGCGAGGCGCGAGCGGGCCTCGGCGGAGGTGATGGGGAAGGTGGAGGGCGGCGGGCGGGGGGCGACCTCCTCCCATTTCGGCAGGCGCTTCCAGAGCCGCATGGCCATGCCGTCCGGCCTTGCATCCGGCGCGCCGAGGGCCGCCAGAACATAGGGCGCCCAGCCCCAGCCATTGGCGCCCATGCGCGCCGCCAGCCCGGCGGCGTCGCGGTTGGCGGGGGTGTTTTTGCCCGCCGCCAGGCGGGCCAGCAGCAGCGCCGCCATTTCCGGCAGGGATTGGGCGGCGGATTCCAGCGATTGGGGCACCGGCAATTCCAGCGCGCGGGCGAGGCCCGCCGGTGTGGGGGCGAGGCTTTGCGCCGGATGCACGAAGGCGAAGAGTTCCAGAAGGTCCAGCAGCTCGATGGCGGGGTTGCCGAGGCGCTTGAGCGTGGCCGGGGCGTGGATGGCCAGGGGCCGGGTGTCGCCGATTGTCTTGGCCACCATGCCGGGCTTGAGCGGAGAGATCACCCCGTCCGCATCCAGCAGAACGGCGCGGCCGTGGCCGGCGGCGAGAGCGGGCAGGGCGGGGAGACTCGGCATTGCCTGCCGTTATACGGTGCTGTTCACGGTTTGTCTTGGGTGGCGGGTTTGGTGGCAAGCGCCAACCAGACATCGCCGTCGCCACTCAGGCTTGCCGGACGCCGCTGGACTACGAAAGCCACCCAGTATGGGACCAGGCCGGGCCGTAATGCGCGCTCAGGTGCGCCGCGATCCGACCGGACCGGCGTGGCCGGCGCGGCGGGCGTGCTTGTCGAGAAGGGCGCGAACCTTGCGCAGCGCGTCGGAGCCGGGCTTGGCGAGCGGGGCGCAGCCAAGCGCCTCGATCGGCGCGGCGGCGTCGGGGCGCAGCAGGATCGGTATGTCGTTCGCCGCTGTGAAGTCGACAAAGGATGTCCGGCCGCCGCAATCAAGATAGCTCTCGGCGGGCAGGTTCTCGGCCAGAAGGATGTCGTGAGCGTCAAGGGCGATGTGGTGGTAGGTGACCGTGCGGCAGGTGACGTCGCGCAGGACGGTGGTGTCATTGATCAGGTATTTGGCTTCGATCAGATGGTTTTCGGCGAAGACCGCATGGTCGGGCGACAGGCGCAGATCGCGCTCCGGGACGCCCGGGCCGAAGGCGCCGGCGCGGATCAGGACCGGGCGCAGGAGCTCGGGCAGGGGGGGCGCCATGGTCCCGAAGCTGCGCTGGCCGACCCAGACGACGCGCCGCTCGGACGGGCCGTTCTCGCGGACGGTGAGCACGGCGTCTCCCTCGGCCAGCGTCTCGACCGGGACAGGGCCGCGCGGCGTGAGGATCGCGGTGCCGCGGGTAAAGCAGGGGATGCTCTGGCTGCGCCGTTGCGGGAAGGCGGGTGCCTCTTCAATGTCATAGGGCTTGCGCCGGCGGGGGGGGGCGCGCCGGCGCGGGGCGGGGTGCGGATGTTCAGACGAAGAGATGCCGGCTGGCGCGCCGCTGTTCCTGGCTTTCGGGGCGCGAATTTGGGTGATGTCGGTGGTTGTCCCGGCCATTCTGAGCGCATTGCCGTCAGCGTCCCGGCTGACAACCTTGCCCCGGCTCAAGACCCATTTGTAGCGGCCATCCTTGCAGCGCAGCCGGTGTTCGACTTCGTAGCTTTCCGTCTTGCCTTCAAAATGCGCTTGTATCGTGGCCTTTACGTATTCGAGATCGTCCGGATGAACGCGTTTGAAGGCCTCCTCGATGGAGTTTGATTGCGGCACCGCCTCATAGCCGATCATTTTGAACCAGCTGGCGGAGTAACGAATCTCCCCGGTTGCCACGTTCCGGTCCCAGATACCCGTTCCGCTCACCGCCACGGCGAGCGGCCAGATATCCAAAAAATCACTGTTATTGGCAGGCCAGTTCATAACCGATCTCCCTCCGCCTATTCCTGCGCTTCTTTTTGCGTTTCAGCGCCCGTTTGCCTCCCTGGTTGATGATAGGATAGCCCAATTGCAACCCAACCGGAAGGCGAAAACGTGTGGGATGGCCTTAATCGCGTCATCGCCGCGCGGCGGCCCTGGTCTGGTTCAGCGATGATTAACCGCCGAGTCGCTCTGTGGGGGAAGTAAGGCATTGATGTCCACCGCTTTCATGCCCGCGCGGCGGGCGGCTTCGAGCCCTTGGGGGCTGTCCTCGAACACCAGGCAGGCGGCGGGCGGCAGGGCAATGCGCCGGGCGGCTTCCAGGAACAGGTCGGGGGCCGGTTTGGGGTGGGGCACGTCGTCGATCGTCACCACATGCTCGAACAAGGCGGCAAGGCCGGTGGCGCCGAGGGTGGCGTTGACGATGGCGGCCGAGCCGGAGGAGGCGACGGCCAGCTTCAGCCGCCCATGGTGGCGGCGGGCGATCTGCGCCACGGGGCGGATTTCCCGCAGGCTGTGCAGATTGGCCAGGAAGCTGTCGCGGGTCGCTTTTATCACCTCCGGCCTGGGCAGGGTGATGTCGAAATGCGCGTCCACATCGTTCATCAGCAGATGCTCGGAGAGCCCGGCGCGGGGGCGAAACCACGCAAGGTCCGGGGTGGCGCCAAAATGCCGCAGGGCTTGCATCCAGGACTGGGCGTAGAGGGGCGGGGTGTCCACCAGCGTGCCGTCGCAATCGAAGATCAGGCCCTGGATGTGGTCTGGGATCAGCATGGTGCGTTAGGTGTGAATTA
The DNA here is from genome assembly GCA_035499915.1 of Acidocella sp. GTDB lineage: Bacteria > Pseudomonadota > Alphaproteobacteria > Acetobacterales > Acetobacteraceae > Acidocella. Next base: position 33,063 of record DATJXU010000217.1, on the reverse strand, counting down.
CGGCGGCAGCCTTGCCAAGCCTTGCTGTTGAATTGCTTGCCCTGGGGCGGAAATTCGCTTAATGGAGCGACATGGCTTGTGCCACCACCCTTGCCGGGCTGCTCCTTCGACTTATCCGCCCCTGAGCGATAAGTCCTTCCGCGCGTGTTTTGAACGCCGCGCCCGCCGCTCAGGGGAATAAATCCCGCCCTATCTGACCAGGCCAGACTTCCGGAGCAGAGACATGACGATCAATCATCCCAATTTCGGCGCGATGGACGAATCCCGCGTCATCATCTTCGACACCACGCTGCGCGATGGCGAGCAATCCCCCGGCTTTTCGATGAATATCGATGAGAAGCTGCGCATGGCCGAAGCCCTGGCGGCGTTGGGCGTGGATGTGATGGAGGCGGGGTTTCCCATCGCCTCGCCGGGCGATTTTGAATCCGTGCAGCGCATCGCGCAGAGCATCAAGGGCCCGGTGATCACCGGGCTGGCCCGCTCCGCACCGGGGGATATCACCCGGGCGGGCGAGGCGATCCGCGCCGCCGAGCGCAAGCGCATCCATACCTTCATCTCCACCAGCCCGCTGCACATGAAGTACAAGCTGCGCATGGAGCCCGAGGCGGTGCTGGAGGCGGTGACCAACTCCGTGACGCTGGCCCGCGATTTCACCGATGACGTGGAATGGTCCGCCGAGGACGGCACCCGCACCGATATCGATTTTCTGTGCCGCTGCGTCGAGGCCGCGATCAAGGCGGGCGCCACCACCATCAATATCCCCGACACCGTGGGCTATGCCGTGCCGGAGGATATGGTGCGGATTTTCTCCACCGTGCGTGAGCGCGTGCCGGGGGCGGAGCGGATCATTCTCTCCACCCATTGCCATAATGATCTGGGGCTGGCGGTGGCCAACACGCTGGCGGCCTTGCAGGGCGGGGCGCGGCAGATCGAATGCACGATCAACGGCATTGGCGAGCGCGCGGGCAATGCCTCGCTGGAGGAGGTGGTGATGGCTGTGCGCACCCGCCCCGACAGCAACCCGTATCAGAACCAGATCGAGACCACGCGCATCCTGCGCACCTCCAAGCTGCTCTCCACCATCACCGGCTTTGACGTGCAGCCCAACAAGGCGATCGTGGGGCGCAACGCCTTCGCGCATGAATCGGGCATTCATCAGGACGGCATGCTGAAGAACGCCGCGACCTACGAGATCATGACGCCCGAGAGTGTCGGCTGGCAGAAGACCTCGCTGGTGATGGGCAAGCATTCCGGCCGCGCCGCCTTCCGCGACAAGCTGAGCGCGCTGGGCTATGGCGAGATCGGCGATAACGCGCTGAATGACGCCTTTACCCGGTTCAAGATTTTGGCCGACCGCAAGAAGATCGTCTATGACGAGGATATCGTCGCCCTGGTGGATGACGAGGTGGTGCGCAGCCATGAGGTGATCAAGTTCGTCTCGCTGGAGGTGTGGGCCGGCTCGAAGGACAAGCCGCGCGCGGTGCTGGAGCTGGAGGTGGATGGCGTGGTGAAGGCCGCCGATGAGCGCGGGGACGGGCCGGTGGATGCCGCCTTCAACGCCGTGCGCGCGATCTTTCCGCATGAGGCCGAGCTGCAGCTTTTCTCCGTGGGGGCGGTCACCGAGGGCACGGACGCCCAGGCCCGCTGCACCGTGCGCCTGGCTGAGGAGGGCAAGAGCGTGGACGGGCAGGGGGCGGATACGGATACTATCGTCGCCGCCGTGCGCGCCTATATCCATGCGCTGAATAAGCTGGTGACCAAGCGCACCCGCTCGGCGCCGGCGGCGCTGTCCGCCTGATTATTCCGGTTATGCTTCTATCTGGCGGCGCGGTGATGTAACATCGGCGGGCTAGCGGGCGAGGCTGCACTAGGGCGCTTTGCCTGAGGAGGGAGGTGCCTCTCATGCATTCCTTTACGCCGCCGCGTGTTCCCGCCGCATTTTTCGCCATCGTTCTCGGCCTCGCCGGGCTAGGCAATGCGTGGCGTGCGGCTGTGCATGTCTGGCCAGTGCCAGTGGCCGTGGGAGAGAGTCTGTTCGGCCTCGCGGCGGTGGTCTGGGCCATTCTGGTTGTCCTGTTCATCCTGAAATGGGTGCAGGACCGGGAGCTGGCATTGGTTGAGGCGCGGCATCCGGTGAATTGCTGTTTCATTGGCCTTGTCGGCGTCTCGACCATGCTGATCGCCCTGGGGGCGCTGCCTTACGCCCGCGCCCTGGCGATGCTGCTGTTTTGGGCCGGGGCGGGCTTTACCGTGGCCTTTGCCGTTTGGCGCACGGGCGTGCTCTGGCAGGGCGGGCGGGATGCCGCGGCGACAACGCCGGTTTTATATCTGCCCGCCGTGGCGGGCGGGTATGTCACGGCCATAACCGGTGCGGCGCTTGGATATCACGAACTGGCGCAACTGGCGTTCGGCGCGGCGGTGCTGAGTTGGTTTGCCATTGAGTCCGTGCTGTTGGGCCGGCTTTATCATTTGCCGTCCCTGCCGCCGGTGCTGCGCCCGGCACTCGGCATCCAGCTGGCGCCGCCCACGGTTGGGCTTACGGCCTATCTCAGCGCCTATAACGGCGCGCCGGATCTCGTGGCGCATATGCTGCTGGGCTACGGGCTTCTCCAGGCTGTTTTGCTGCTGCGTTTGCTGCCATGGATTTTAGGGCAGCCATTCAATGCGTCTTATTGGGGGTTCAGCTTCGGTCTGGCGGCTTTGGCCGCAGCACCCGTCCGCATGGTTGCGCATGGCGATGGCGGGCTTGTGAAAATGCTGGCACCGGTTCTGTTCATTGCGGGCAATGCCGTGGTTGGGCTTATCGCCGTGCTGACGGTCAGGCTCATCCTGCAAGGCAGGCTTTTGCCTCCTCCTGCACCTTTGGCCGCAAGCCCCGCCAGGGGCTGAACCACGCCCAGGGCATGAGCATTCCGCTCTTGTGCCCGGGCGTTTCAATGAATAGATAGGGCTCATCTCAAAGGGGTCGTTCCGGTGCTTCGGGCCGGCGTGGCCCGCTGCAAAGGAGCGAAAATATATGAGCAAAGTCATTGGTATCGACCTCGGCACCACCAATTCCTGCGTGGCGGTGCTGGAGGGCAAGGATGTCCGCGTCATCGAGAATTCCGAGGGCGCGCGGACCACGCCGTCCATGGTGGCCTTCTCCGATGCCGGTGAGCGCCTTGTGGGCCAGAGCGCCAAGCGCCAGGCTGTCACCAACCCGACCAACACGCTGTTCGCCGTCAAGCGCCTGATCGGCCGCCGCTATGACGACCCGACCGTGGCCAAGGACAAGGGGCTGGTGCCCTATTCCATCGTCAAGGGCGATAACGGCGATGCCTGGGTGGAGGCCAAGGGCCAGAAATATTCCCCGAGCCAGATCAGCTCCTACATCCTGACCAAGATGAAGGAGACCGCCGAGGCGCATCTGGGCGAGACCGTGACCCAGGCGGTGATCACCGTGCCGGCCTATTTCAACGACGCCCAGCGCCAGGCGACCAAGGATGCCGGCAAGATCGCGGGGCTGGACGTGCTGCGCATCATCAACGAGCCGACGGCGGCCGCCCTGGCCTATGGCATGGACAAGAAGAATGCCGGCACCATCGCGGTGTATGACCTGGGCGGCGGCACCTTCGACGTGTCCGTGCTGGAACTCGGTGACGGCGTGTTCGAGGTGAAATCCACCAACGGCGACACCTTCCTGGGCGGTGAGGATTTCGACGCGCGGATCATCGATTACCTGGCCGACGAGTTCAAGAAGGACCAGGGCATTGACCTGCGTAAGGACAAGCTGGCCCTGCAGCGCCTGAAGGAAGCCGCCGAGAAGGCGAAGATCGAGCTGTCCTCCTCCAAGGAGACCGAGATCAACCTGCCCTTCATCACCGCCGATGCCTCCGGGCCGAAGCATATGGTGCTGAAGCTGACCCGCGCGAAGCTGGAAAGCCTGGTTGACGATCTGATCGAGCGGACCCTGGCGCCCTGCCGCGCCGCGCTGAAGGATGCCGGTGTCACCGCCGGTGAGATCAACGAGGTGATCCTGGTCGGCGGCATGACCCGCATGCCGAAGGTCATCGAGACGGTGAAGAGCTTCTTTGGCAAGGAGCCCGCCCGCAACGTCAACCCGGACGAGGTTGTGGCCATCGGCGCCGCCATCCAGGGCGGTGTGCTCAAGGGCGACGTGAAGGACGTGCTGCTGCTGGACGTGACCCCGCTTTCGCTGGGCATCGAGACCCTGGGCGGAGTGTTCACCCGCCTCATCGACCGCAACACCACCATCCCGACCAAGAAGAGCCAGACCTTCTCCACCGCCGAGGACGGCCAGACGGCCGTGACCATCAAGGTCTTCCAGGGCGAGCGCGAGATGGCGGCGGACAACAAGCTGCTGGGCAATTTCGACCTGCAGGGCATCCCCGCCGCCCCGCGCGGCGTGCCGCAGATCGAGGTGGCCTTCGATATCGACGCCAACGGCATTGTCTCCGTCTCGGCGAAGGACAAGGCCACCGGCAAGGAGCAGCAGATCCGCATCCAGGCTTCGGGCGGTCTCTCTGACGCCGATATCGAGCGCATGGTGCGCGACGCGGAGGAGAACGCGGCGGCCGACAAGGCCAGGCGCGAGGCGGTGGAAGCCCGCAACCAGACGGAAAGCTTGATCAACCAGGTCGAGAAGACGCTGAAGGAAGCCGGTGACAAGATTGCCCCGGCCGACCAGGCCGAGGCGCAAGCCGCGATCGCGGAGGCGAAGTCGGCCCTGGAGGGCGGCAATGCCGAGGCGGTGAAGACGGCCTCCGAGAAGCTGACCCAGGTGGCGATGAAGGTTGGCGAGGCGATGTACAAGGCGCAGGCCGAGGCGGGTGCCGCCCAGCCGGGTGCCGAGAGCGCCGGCCCGAATGGCGAGAAGGTCGTGGACGCCGATTTCGAGGATGTCGACGACAAAAAGACCGATAAATCCGCGTGATCCCGGGTTTGAACTGACATCACAGGATCCCGGGGCGTTGCCCCGGGATTTTCCGTTTTAGACGTATTGCAAGGATTTGAGCGCCGCCATGGCCAAATTGGACTATTACGCCGTGCTGGCGGTTGAGCGCAGCGCCAGCGCCGAGGATTTGAAGAAGGCCTACCGCAAGCTGGCGATGCAGTATCACCCGGACCGTAACCCCGGTGACGCCAAGGCTGAGCATAAGTTCAAGGAAATCAATGAAGCCTATGACGTTCTGAAGGACGAGCAGAAGCGCGCGGCCTATGACCGTTATGGCCATGCGGCCTTCGAGAATGGCGGCATGGGCGGCGGCGGTGGCTTTGGCGGCGGCTTCGGGTTCGAGGGCGGGCTCGGGGATATTTTCGAGCAGATGTTCGGCGGCGGCGGGCGCCGGGGGGGCGAGCGCGTGCAGACCGGCGCCGACGTCAAGGCGGCGGTGGAGATCGACCTGACCCAGGCCTTCACCGGCACCAAGGCGAATGTGCGCGTGGCCACCCGCATGGCCTGCGATGCCTGTTCCGGTTCCGGCTCGGCCGACAAGAACGCCAGCGCGGATGGGTGCGGCACCTGCGGCGGGGCGGGGCGCGTGCGCGCCCAGCAGGGCTTCTTCGTGGTGGAGCGCACCTGCCCGACCTGCGGCGGCTCCGGGCGCGTGGTGCGCAACCCGTGCCGCGTGTGCTCGGGTGCTGGCACGGTGCCGCGCGAGCGCACGCTGGCGGTGCAGATTCCCGCGGGCGTGGAGGATGGCACGCGCATCCGGCTCTCCGGCGAGGGCGAGGCCGGGCCGCGCGGCGCCGCGCCGGGGGATTTGTACGTGCATGTGTCCATCCGCGCGCACCCGATCTTCCAGCGCGACGGGGCGAATATTTTCTGCCGCGTGCCGCTGCGCATGGCGCAGGCCGCGTTGGGGGGCGAGGTGGAGGTGCCGACCATCGACGGCAGCGCCGCCAAGGTGAAGATCCCGGCGGGCACGCAGTCGGGCGACCAGTTCCGGCTGCGGGGCAAGGGGTTCTCGGTCCTGCGCTCCACCCAGCGTGGCGACATGTATATCCAGGTGGCGGTGGAAACGCCGCAGAACCTGACCAAGCGCCAGCGCGAGCTGCTGGAGGCATTCGAGCAGGACTCCGCCGGGCAGACCTCCGTGAGCCCGGAGCATGAGGGATTCTTCGCCAAGGTGAAGGATTTTCTGAAAGGCGTGGCGGAAGGCTGACGCCCCCTGTTTTTGCCGCAATGCATGGGTAAGTGTCTGAGCGCTACGAATTGTAATCCTGCCGGCTTCTGCGTTGCCCTGTTCGAGGGCAATGCTTAGAGCTGGCGGGGTTCGCTAAACGCCTGTCTTGTTCGGGAGTTCAAGATGCTGAAGAAAATCACCGGGCTTGCGCTGCTGCCCTTGCTGGCGCTGGGGGCCTGCACGGCGGCGGTGCCGACACAGCCGACAGTGGTGGCCATGCCGGGGCAGGGCAAGAGCTGGGACCAGTTCCAGGCTGACGAAGCCTATTGCAAGAGCTACGCCGCCACCCAGATGCCCAATAGCGGGCAGGTGGCGGCCACATCGCAAAATAATTCCGCGGCGACGGCGGCGGCCGGCACGCTGATCGGCGCCGGTCTTGGCGCGGCCTTTGGCTCGCTGGCGGGCAATGTTGGCGCGGGGGCGGCCGTGGGGGCCGGGGTCGGGCTGCTTGGCGGCGCGGCGGCGGCGGGTAATAATACCCAGGGGACAGCGGATTCCCTCCAGGGCCGTTATGATGTGGCCTATGCGCAGTGCATGGTGGGACATGGCGAATCGATTCAGCAGCCTGCGGCGCCTGTTTATGCCGCGCCGTCCGGCTATTATGGGCCGCCTCCCGGGTATTATTACCCTCCCTACTAAGGCAACGGCCGCCTTGGGCGGCGTTGATCTGCTCGTGGCGGGGGAGCATCTGGCCCCGCCAGTGGAGACGCCGCGCCGCACCCCATGGGCCTGGGGGGCGGCGCTGCTTTTGCATGCGCTGGTGATCGCCGCCGTGCTGCTCATCCGCGTCAGGCCGCCGCAGGAGGATATGCAGAGCCCGCCGGGCGTTTCCGTGGTGTTCGATAATGGTGGGACAACGGCGCAGACTTTCGCCCCGCCCAAGGCCCTGCCGGGCCCGCCGCAGCCAGCCGAGGCACCGCCCCCGCCGCCGCCGCCACCACCCGCGCAGGCGCCCGCCGCCGCCACGCAGGATGAGGTGCAGGTGCCTGATATGCCGTTGAGCGTGCTGCCCAACCCGTCCCCGGCGCCAATGCCGCAGCCGCAGCCCGCCACGCAGCATGCCGCGCATCCGCATGTGGCGCGGCCCTCTCAGGCGCCGCAGCAGAAATATGTGTTCCTGAACGGGATGAGCTACGGCAATCCCTCCCCGGCCATGCCGCCGCCGCCGAAAGCCCCGGCGGGGATGAATCTCGCCCTGGCGACCTCCGATTCCCAGGCGGCCACGTCGTCTGATGTCTCGGTGAAGGGCGATGCGGGCGCGGATTGGGACGCGGCGCTGACGAAATGGGTGTCGGAGCATGCCTATTATCCGCAGGCCGCCATCGAGCAGAACCAGCAGGGCACGGCGACGGTGGAATTCACCGTCGACCGGCACGGGCATGTGACCAGGCTGCGCCTGCTGGATTCGGCGGGATCCCCCTTCCTGGACCAGGCCTGGGAGCAGCTTTTCGGTGATAACACGCTGCCGTCCTTCCCGGCGGATGCGAAGGACGACCATGTGGTGGTGCGCTACACCGTGCATTACCAATTGATCCGCTAAAGCCCTTCTGCTTGCGCCGACTCGTGGCCGCAGGCTGAAGAGGCCGGATGGATTCGCATGTTTTCGGCATTACCCAGAGTCTGACCGGCAAGAGCTGGATCTGGCGGCCGGGACAGCAGGAGCGGCAAGGCGAAGGGCTGGCGCAGCAGCTTGGGATGCCGGAGCTGATGGGCCGCCTGCTGGCCTCACGCGGTGTGACGGTGGAGCATGCCGCCGCCTTTCTCGACCCCACGCTGCGCGCCATGCTGCCGGACCCCTCCAGCATGGTGGATATGGATGTGGCCGCCGCCCGCCTGGCCGATGCCGTGATGCAAGGCGAGATGGTGGGGGTGTTCGGCGATTATGACGTGGATGGCGCCTGCTCCTCCGCCCTGATGGTGACGCTGCTGCGCCAGCTTGGCTGCGAGGTCACCTATCATGTGCCCGACCGGCTGACCGAGGGCTATGGCCCGAATACCGAGGCGCTGCGCGCCATGGTGGGGCGCGGGGCGCGGCTGATCGTGTGCGTGGATTGCGGCACCGGCGCGCACGGGGCCTTCGCGCCGCTGCATAATGCCGTCGATATCGTGGTGCTGGACCATCACAAAGCCGAGGGGCCGCCGCCGCCCATCCGCGCCATGGTGAACCCGAACCGGCTGGATTGCCCCTCCGGCCTGCGGCAGATCTGCGCCGCGGCGGTGGCCTTCCTCACCGCCGTGGCGCTGCTGCGCACGCTGCGCCGGCGCGGGTTTTTCGCCGAACGGGCGGAGCCGGATCTGCGGGCGTTTCTGGACCTGGTGGCGCTGGCGACCATCTGCGACGTGATGCCGCTGGCCGGGCTGAACCGGGCTTTCGTGATCCAGGGGCTGAAGGTGATGGCCCGGCGCGCCCGCCCGGGCATTGCGGCACTTCTGGATGTCGCGAAGCTGACCGAGGCCCCCACCGCCATGCATTGCGGCTTCGCGCTGGGGCCGCGCATCAATGCCTCCGGCCGCATTGCCGAGGCTGATATGGGGCTGCGCCTGCTGCTGGCCGAGGACGAGGAACTGGCCGCCGAGCTGGCGCAAACGCTGGATGCGGTGAACCGCCAGCGCCAGAGCGTGGAGGCGGGCATCACCACCGACGCGATGGCCCGCGCCGAGGCGCAGGTGGCGGGCGGGCATGGCATCATTCTGCTGGCGCAGGAGGGATGGCATCCGGGTGTGGTCGGGATCGTCGCGGGACGGGTGAAGGAGCGCTTCAACCGCCCGGCGCTGGTGGCGGGCATTGCCGATGGCATGGCCAAGGGCTCGGGGCGCTCGGTGCCGGGGGTCGATCTGGGCGGGGCGGTGATCGCGGCGCGCCAGAGCGGGATTCTGGCCACCGGCGGCGGACATGCCATGGCGGCGGGGTTCTCCGCGCCGGAGACGGCCCTCTCCACCTTCCATGCCTTCCTGAACGACCGGCTGGCCAGCGCCGCCCTGCTGCCGCCCAGCGCCGAGCTGGTGCTGGATGGCGTGCTGGGCATGGCCGGGGCGGACGCCGCCCTGGCGCAGATGGTCTCCCGGCTGGGGCCGTTTGGCACCGGCAATGACGAGCCGCTGTTTGTGCTGCCACGCGCGCGGGTGGTGAAGACCGACCGAATCGGCAAGGACGGCAACACCATCCGCGTGATGCTGGAAGGTGAGGGCGGGGGGCGGCTGAAGGCGCTGCTGTTCCGCGCCAAGGACGGGCCGCTGGCGGAGGCGCTGAGCCGCGTTGGCGGCGCGCCTTTGCATCTGGCGGGGTATCTGCGGGCCGAATTTTGGCAGGGCAGGGTTTCGGCAGGTTTTTTCATCGCAGACGCCGCGCCCGCTTGACGTGCCCGCTCAGGCATCGTACCAGCCGCTCCACCTTTAGTCCCCATCGTCTAGAGGCCTAGGACACCGCCCTCTCACGGCGGTAACAGGGGTTCGAATCCCCTTGGGGACGCCATTGGTTTTACACATAATTTAGGCGTTTTTGGTTGCCGGATTGGCGGCCTTACTCACTCTACGCAACGGGACGGTTCAGGCTTCGGTCGGTGCATCAGTCCTTTTTCGCCGGGCGCTCTTCCAGGCCCGTAAACAGCCGCTCCGGCACCAGCTTTGCCCAGCTATCCGTATTTATACCCAAGCCTGGCCTCTTTCATGGCCCGCGCCTGACGGCGTGATGGGACGGTAGCGCGCGAATGCCGCTGAGCCCGAAATACGGATTATTGCCCCGCAAGGAACGAAAATGAGGAAATCCGGAATCAATCGGGGCATTTTGCGAAAATCTAACGATGGGGACACCATTTCGGTCAGTGGAAGCGGGCTAATCAGAAGTTCCGTAATTGTGGCGGAGGTTCCGGATGCCGACCCTGGTTCCCTGGAGGATTGTCTCAGAGCTTGGCGCGCCCCCGATCACCGGGTTCCCTCTGCCACCATCGGCGCGAAGCATCGAAGCGGTGGAACCAGCTGTCTGGCAGCGGGCGCATAGCTGGACGCGGTTGATCGGCGAAGCCGCCATGCAACGTGATGATGTATGGCAGGCGGCAAGGCGGCCGGTTTCCGAGGCGCCACTGATGGGGGCGGGGTTCGTGCGTGCGCCGCAAGAGTTGGAGACTCCGTTTCCGATGGCGGAGGGGTTTCTGTTTGGCTTTTGCGTGTTCGCCGCCCCGGAACAAAGGGCGCAGCCGGGCTTCTTGCCGCCGCTACGCGTGGGAGAGGCGCTATTTCCGCTGCTTGTTTTACCGGCGAAATATGCACCGCGCATGCCGCCAGGCGGGCCTGCGGACCCGACCGATGGCTGGGGCACAGCGCAGGGGACGGCGGCGTGCTGGGCGCGGCCGAAGGCGGCCGTGCCTAACCCGATGGGGCTCTCGGGGGATGGCATCCTGACGGCGGGGCATGTTGCCATGACCGTATCCGCGGTGGCGGGAATGACGCCGGGGAACGTGTATGCCGTGGCGGGGTTTGCGATTGATGCGGCGGTGATGGGGCCGGCTCCGGCGCCGGCGACAGCAGCGCCGCTCGCGATAGGGCCGTCAGTCGTGGGAGCTTCGGTCGATGTGTACACTCAAGGGGGCGGCTTCGCGCCGGCGACAGTGCTGCTGGATTTCCAGCCTTCCGGATATTTCGGGAAAAACTGCCCGCACCGGGCGATCATCGACCGTGGGTTCGCGCCGGGGGACAGCGGCTCGCTGGCGCGGGATTCGCGGGTCGGAGACGGGATCGGAATCTATATTGGCGACGTGCATCCGGCAGGCGGGCCGACACAGGGGGCTTGCCAGTTGCTGGAACAGGTCACGATGGAATTCGGCATCGATCTGTTTCTATAGGGAGGATGGGCATGAACCAGGCGGCAAAGCCAATGATGGTCAAAGTGGTGTTCCCCAGGGCACTGGGGGTGGCCGAACCGAACCAAACGGCGGGGATCGTGGGCACCGGGGTGACCGGAGACACCTCGCATAGTAAACTAGGCGACAAGGCGAAGGCCGCGCTAACGCATGTCGTTCAGGAAATCGATGCAGACAAAATTGCGCAGCAGACGCTGGACCTGGCGCAGCGGATGCGCCCGGCCTTCGACGCCTGCGCCGAGGCGCTGCGTAAGATCAAAGTTTCGGAGATCTCGGTAGGCTGCGCGATTACGGCGGAGGCGGGAGTGGTGTTTGCGGGCCTGGGCGTGGAGGCGTCGTTGGAGATCACGTTCGACCTGTCGTAACGGATTCGATATCCGGCCGTAAGATGGACAGCGCGAGGATGACTTGTGCGGATGGTCGCGTGCATATCTGCAGGACCGCCCTTAAACCTGGCGAATGAAGTCTGGACCTGCGCAACTGGGCTGCCTGGGATTGGTTTGGAAGAGTTTCCGCATTTCCAGGCAAACTTATGGACCGCAACAAAAGTCTCCGTGGCCGGTGTTTACGGCCGGAATCCATTCCTATGGACAATGCCGGCCGAGCTTTCCGGCTCGTTGCCATTCGCGCTTGAGGTGGCAGGGGCGGGCGTGCTGCTCACCGTCGTGATTGCGCATGTCTTCACCCGAGGCTTGATGACGCATTGCGCAGGATCAGCCCCCTTCTCGGGCTGCTGCTCAAGCCTGATCGGAAAGACACGCTGGCAGCTGGGGAAAAGGGACTCGGCACGCTGCTCGCGAGCTTTGTTGAGAGCGCCGCCGACTAACCTGGAGCGGCCCGGAAATGACACCGCGCAACGGATTGGCGGATCACGGTTGGGCCACCGTTTTTGACGGCCACGCTTTGGCCCGTCGGTGCCGCTGGGCGTCCACCTCATCACGCTGCGCATCCTCCGAGGCGAGAAGGCCGTGGTTTTCGTTAGTGCCCCCTGCCCGGGCATGGGCTCAGTGGGCCGGCTGTCGGGCCATTTTAATTGTTAGTGACCGGCCAGTTTTGCCTCCCCTCCAACCCTGAGTTGCGGCTAAGGTCGAATGGCGCTCCATCGATTGTTGCTGACCTGTCATCTGGGGATCAAGAAGGATTTTGAATCCGTTGATTTGCCAGAATTGATGAACTCCAGCCGCATCATCGATCGACGTGTTTATCGCCGACATGCATCCCAATCCAAAAGGAGTTTTTCATGACGCTCATTCACAAACCCAATCAGATTGCTCGTAGCTTCTCCTCCGCAGTGTCGGTTCAAACGGAAACGGCAGAGAATTTTTCTGCAATCCATGCGCTCCCCACCCGCAATGAAATGCCGGCGCCGCAAGATGGGCTCTCATTGCAGGACCTGATTTCGGGTCTTAACTATAGCGATCTTGATGTCTGCCTCACCGAGGAAGACAGGGCTCTCTGGTGCTTCATGAAGCCGCAGGCACGGCCAAGCTTCACGCGTCAGCTGCTGATCGATCTAACCGATGTTCAACGGCTCATTAAACAGCTTCTGTCCACCACGCCGGCGCCGTTCGACTATGTCGTGCTCGGCTCGCGTTCGCAGGGCGTCTTCAATCTTGGCGGCGATCTCACCCTGTTCGCTGAAAAAATCCGCACGCGTGATCGCGAAGGATTGCGCAAATATGCCCATGCCTGCGTTGCGGTGGGCTATGCCAACCACAGCGGATACGATAACGCGGCCATGACCATCGCGCTTCTGCAGGGTGATGCGCTTGGCGGCGGGTTTGAATCGGCACTCAGCTGCGACATGCTCATCGCCGAGCGGCAGGTGAAGTTCGGGCTGCCGGAAGTGTTGTTCAACCTTTACCCCGGCATGGGAGCCTACAGCTTTCTGTCCCGGCGCGTTGGCATGTTGAAGGCCGAAGAGATCATCCTCAGCGGCCGGACCTACACGGCCGAAGAGATGTTGGCGGTTGGCGCCATCGACATGGTGGTCGAGCCTGGCGAAGGCGAGCGGGCGGTGCGCGACTATATTGAGCGCAACCGCACACGCCAGCTGGCGCTCTCTGCGGTTCGCAAGGTACGGCGGCGGGTGAATCCGGTCTCGCTGGAGGAGCTGATCGATATCACCGATCTCTGGGTCGATACGGCGCTGCGTTTGTCGGATCAGGATCTGCGCCGGATGTCGCGCATCGCCGCGGCGCAAGACCGCTTCCGCGCCCGCAACGCCGAGCCGGCGGTTAGCAAGGTTGGCTGATTAGATCAAATAGCGGGCAGGGATGATGTCCCCGCCCGCATTAATGATTGGATTGCGCGCTTTGGCCCTTGCAGTAATGCGTGAGCGCAGCCTCAACGCGTTCCAGCTCCGCGCTGATCTGCGCCAGCCATGCCGTTGCGCTTTGCCGCAGCTCCACAGCAGAAGTGCTCTGGAAGGGCAGGCAGATTTCATAGAGCTGGCGCGCCCCGACATTGGCCGCCACGCTGCGCAAGGCGTGGGCGTTGGCACGGAACCTGGGCACATCCCCCAGCGCGGCGGCGGCGCGCAGTTCCAGCATGGAGGTGCTGGCCTCGCTCTGAAACAACGCGCAGACCTCGGTCACAAACGCCTCGCCCCCCAGGTTGCGCAGCCGGGCCAGCACCTCCAGATCCACCGGCGATACCAGATTGCCACGAAAGCGCGGATGTGTGGCGATCTCGGTAACGCGCGGATTGGGGCTTGGCGCTTTCGGCTGTGCCTGCGTGCCGCGGCTTTGCTGGATCGCCTCATCAATCATCGCCAGCAGCTGCACGGGCTCGATCGGCTTGACCAGGCAGGCCGCCATGCCCGCCTCCAGGCAGAGCTCGCGCGTGGCGGGGGTGGCATCGGCGGTCAAGGCAATCAGCGGGATGGCGGTGTTGCCGGGGGTGGTCATCCGGTAGAATTTTGCCGCGTCAATGCCCCCCATCACCGGCATATTCACATCCAGCACCGCCGCGTCAAAAGCGTGTTCAGCCAGCGCATCCAGGGCCTGCTCGCCGTCGCTGACCAGCGTGACCACATGGCCGGCCCGGCTGAGGATCGTCTCGATCACATAGCGGTTGGTGGCGTTGTCATCGGCCACCAGCAGGGTGAAACTTTCCTGCGCAACGGCGCTCGGCGCGGCTTCGGCTGGCGTGCCCTCCTGCCCCTGCAGGGCGCCTGCCAGCTGTAGCACATGGCTCAGCTCGTGATCCGTGGCCGGCAGATAGAGCGTGCTGGCAAAGTTGCGCTGGACGTCGATCAACGGAAACCCGTTGGCCGCGCGCTGGCAGACATCGACGAATATGAGCGGGCCGGTCCTGTCCGCCGGCGCCGCCGCGCCGGCAGAGGCAAAGGCGAGGAGGCAGACCGATGACGGGTCAGCCGAGGCCGGCCAGTCTGGCTGCATCGCATCGACATGCTCGATCGTGACGCCGCAATCGATCAGGCGGCCCAAGAGCGGCGCCACCACAGCCGGGCTGCGTGCCAGCACAAAGCCATGCAGCGGCGGCGCAGATGCCGGCAGCCTCTCCTGCTGTTGCATGGGCAGTTCAAACCAGAAGGTGCTGCCCTTGCCTGGTGCGCTCTCAACCCCGATCTCACCGCCGAGCCGCTGCACCGATTTGCGCACAATCGCCAGCCCCAGCCCGGTGCCGCCAAAGCGGTTTACAATGGTTTCGTCGGCCTGGGTGAAGACGTCAAAAATCCGCGCCTGCGCCTCCGGCGCAATGCCGATGCCGGTGTCTGTCACCTCAAAGCGCAGCTGCAGCCCCGCACCCTGCCGTTCCACGGCATCGACCGTTACCGTAATGCTGCCGGTTTCGGTGAATTTCATCCCATTGCCGATGAGATTCAGGAGGATCTCATGCAGCTTGCGGGCATCGCCATGCAGCAATACCGGCGTGCGCGCCGTGATGTGCAGATTGATCCGCACGCCCTTGAGAAGCCCCTGGGCCGCGAAAATGGTTCGAACTTCGCTCAACAGCTGTGCCAGGTTGAAGTCGCTGAGCGTCACCGCCAGCCGTCCGGCTTCCGCCTGGGAGAGATTGAGAATCCCGTCGATCAGCGACAGCAGGCTGCGCGCCGCCGTCATGATGGTGCGGCTCATTTTCGCGTGCTCGGCTGTTAGATTGCTGCTCTCCAGCAACGCGCCCATGCCGATAATCGCATTTAACGGCGTGCGCAGCTCATGGCTGACGCTGGCAAGAAAGAGCGATTTCGCCCGGCTCGCCTCCTCGGCCTGCTGGCGGGCCTGTGAGAGGCGCTTGATCAGCGCCAGCGCGTAGAGCGGCACAACTGTCAGGCTGATAAGGCCCCCGGCCATGAGCGCCGGCTGGTCGCGCCAATACGGTGTTCCCGCGACCATCAGGGCGAACCCAGCCGTGGCGACCAGCATGGCATAAACCTGGAAGCGTGAGCCGAAGCGAAAGCCGTTGCCGAAGATGATCCATAAAAAGCCCGAGAACTGCCAGACAGTGGCGCTGCCGCCGATATGCAGCTCGTAGGATGCGGCAGCGCAGTCCAGGACCAATGCGGCCATGCGCCGGCCAACCGAAGAGGCGGGGCGCAGCGACAAATGTAGCGCAACCAGCAAGCCCAGGGCGATGTAAAGGCAGGGCGCAACCAGCGCCAGCCCGCACATCAGCCCGCGCGATGCGGCCCAGAGGTTGAACAGCAGCGCAAAGATGCCAACGAGGAAACGGTTCGCCACCATTTGCTGCTCGCCATCGGCCGAGATCCGCCGCCACCAGAGGCGGGCTTGTTTCACCGGGGGCATGCTGACCGGCAGAGCTCCTGGTCCTCATTGGCGCTGCGCAAGCCCGCCTTGTTCTCCGGCTGCAGACATCCCTCCAACTGCCAGGCCTCCATCGGGCGGCCGGTAAAGAAGCCCTGCACCAGGTCGCAACCGGCCTCGCGCACCCATTCGAGCTGGTCGCAGGTTTCCACCCCCTCGGCCAGCACCTCAACATTCAATGCCTGGCCCAGGCTGACGACGGCGCGGACGATCGCCATGTTATTGCGATCGCCAAGATTGCTGACAAAGGAGCGGTCGATCTTGAGCGTGTCGATATGCAGGCTCGACAGCCGGGCCATCGAGGAATGCCCGGTTCCAAAATCATCGATTGAGAGGCGCACGCCATGTGCGTGCAGCGTCGCCACCTCGCGGCTGGTCACTTGGCCTTGGTCCAGCAGCACTTGCTCGGTCAGCTCCAGATCAAGCAGCTCCGGCGGCAAGCCGGTCTCGCGCAGCACATGCAGCACCAGCCCGCTCAGATGCGGATCGCGGAAGGTGTGTGCCGAGAGATTGACCGAGATGCGGAGCGGCTGGGCCAGCGTGTCGAACCAATGCTTGGCTTGGCGGCAGGCCTCGCGCAGCACCCATTCATCAATGGGGCGCATGATGCCGCTCTCTTCCGCGATTTGCAGAAAGGCGTGCGGGCCGAGCAGCTCCGCATCCCCTTGCCGCCAGCGGATAAGCGCCTCCGCCCCCACCACATTGCCGCTGCGCAGGTCGATTTGCGGCTGGTAGTGCAGCACGAATTCGTCCCGCGAGAGTGCGCCGCCGAGCAGGCTGCGCACGCGCAGCGCCTCGCGCGCCTGGAGCAGCATGTCGTGTGTGAAGGACGCCGTGCCGTTGCGGCCCCGCGCCTTCACCCGGTACATCGCCAGGTCAGCGTTTTGGAGCAGTTCCTGGGCGGTGGCGCCATCCCGGGGATAGATCGTCACCCCGATGCTGGCGCTGGTGGTGACCTCCCGTCCCTCGATGATAAACGGCTCCAGCAGCAGCCCGTTGAGCCGCTCGGCAAAGGGCTGCGCCTCGGCGAAGCTGTTCACCCCAAGCTGAAGAATGGCGAATTCATCGCCACCCAGCCGGGCCACGACATCGCCAGGGCGCGTGGCGTCTTGCAGGCGCCGGCTGACCGCCTGCAAGAGATGGTCGCCGAAATGATGGCCGAGCCCGTCATTGACGTATTTGAAGCGGTCGAGGTCGATATAATAGAGCGCAAACGGCCGCTTGGCGGCTTGTTCCGCGTCAATCTCCTGGGCCAGCCAATGGTTCAGATAATACCGGTTCGGCAGGGAGGTGAGCGGGTCGTGCTTGGCCTGAAAGACGAGCAACTCCTCGGAGCGTTTACGATCGGTGATGTCAATTGACGTCGTCAGCACGCCGATGGTGGCGCCATCCACCGCGCGCAGGGGCGTTTTGGTGGTAAAAAACATGCGCGCCATTCCGCTCTGGTCGCGAATCTGTTCCTCGAAGCTGGGTTGCGGTTCGCCCAGGGCGAGGACGAGCGCGTCGCGCTCATCGGTCTGCCGGCGGCAGCGCTCACCAAGAACCTGGATCTGATAGGCGTTGATGAAGATGCTCCGCCCCTGAAGGTCGGTGGCGCCGATCATGGCCGGCACGGTGTCAATGACCTGGGCCAGCTGGCCGCGGCTGTCGCGCAGAATCTGGTCGCGCAGGTGTTCGCTCACCTGCAGCTCGTGCTCCAGCGCCTGCGCACGCTTGCGGTCAAGCCGTTGGTGGCACCTCAGCCGCAGCAGGTTACGCACCCGCGGCTGGAATTCGGCATGGTCGATCGGGCTCAACAGGAAATCGGTCGCGCCGGCCTCAAGCGCCTCAATGCGAAAGCCTCGATCGGTATAGGCTGTCACCACCACCACGGGCACATCGGCGCAACCGGGCAGGGCGCGGATCCGGCGGGTGAACTCAGCGCCGCTCATAGAGGGCATTTTATAATCCGTGATCACCAGATCCGGGTCGTTAAGCTCCAACCACGCGATGGCCTGCAGCGGGTTGTGGAACGCCTGCACCCGCACTTCAGAGTCTACCGCCTCGGCAAGCTTGGAGTAGATTTTCAGGTTGGCCGCTGAATCATCGACGATTACGATTATCTTCACCGGATGGTCCGCCTTGCCCCCGAACGGGCCGCGAGCTGTGCTTTGGTGTGACGCCCCAGAAGTCGCTGCCTCATAGCCCTCTATCTCTTTTGAGTCCGACGCGTTCAGCGATCACTCAGGTCTGGTCATGCGGCGCTCTCAGCTTGAGCAATCAGACGAGCGCGTTGGCTGCGAGCGAATTTGTCATCTGATAACGGGCCGATAACTTAGGTAAGCATTACCTCGTTACAATTCGGATGTCTAGCACTGGTTGTAGACGGGATCTTCTTTGCACGGATGAATTTTCGGTAGCATTTCGTTCCAATATCGGCGCCGGCCTCATTGCCATGCGTGCCGCGCTAACATTCGTGTACCGGCTCACCTCCAGGAAAATCCAAGCGGCGCGGCCGAGCTGCTGGCTGCCATGGGTGGGGAGCGGTCTGGCGTTTTGCGCGAAGAGGGTTGAAGCCGTTGGTGCGCCGCGCGCCGGGGTGGGTCCGAAAGCAACGTGATCGCGGCTTCGCCCATTCTGTCGCCTGGGCCCAGATGGGGACGGTCCGCGCGGCGTGCAAAAATGTCTCCATTGTAATGTTTTGGAATAAAAAATAGACGGTTGATGTTTCTTTCGACAATAAGTAAACTTAACAAAACGCGCGATGCGATATGCGGCGCCGGCCCATGGTCAGAAAAACACGCTCGAATTCCACGAACCAACTGACCTGGGGCATTCAGGATTAGGTCTCGCGGCACCCCGAAAATCTCCCGTGGGGCCGCGTTTATGTCATTTGATGTGGGAACGTCTTGGTGCGCTTCCTGTCTGCGAAGGGGAGTCTCGGATGAAAGACCTGCACGGTAATGCAGTCACGGGTGCCACCGGCGCGGCGCTCGAAAAATTCAATGCGGCGATAGAGGCGTTCGGCGTCTATCGGGACGATCCGCTCGCCTTGCTTGATGCGGCGATCGCTGAGGCGCCCGCGTTCGTGGCGGCGCATCTTGCCAAGGCGATCATGCTCGGCCTGATGACCGAGCCGGCGGGGCGCGATGCCGCGATCATGGTCCTGGGCGGAACCCGGGAAATGGCGATGAACGCGCGGGAGGCATCTTTGGCCGAGGCGGTGGGGTTTCTGCTTGAGGGCGAATGGTCGGCGGCGGCCCGCCGGCTCGACCAGCATAGCATGTCCTACCCGCATGATCTGTTGGCCCTGCAGGCGGGACACCTGATTGATTTCTTCCGCGCCCATGCACGTGAATTGCGCGACCGGATTGCGCGGGCCTTGCCCGCGTGGTCGCCCGATATGCCGCATTATGCGCTGCTATTGGGAATGCACGCCTTTGGGCTTGAAGAGTGCGGGGATTATGATCGTGCGGAGGAGGCCGGGCGGCGGGCGCTTGCGCTCGACCGGCGCGATTGCTGGGCGCATCACGCGGTCGCGCATGTGATGGAGATGCAAGGCCGGGCCGAGGACGGAGTCGGCTGGATGATCGCACGCGAGGCGGATTGGGCGGGGGAGGATAATTTCTTCCAAGTCCATAATTGGTGGCATCGGGGGTTGTTTCATCTTGCGCTCGAACAGAATGACGCGGCGCTGGGGCTCTACGATGCGCATGTGGGGGCCATGCTCAATGGCATCGCGGTCAATCTGGTGGATGCGTCGGCCTTGCTTTGGCGCCTGCATCTCTGCGGTTGCGATGTTGGCGCGCGCTGGCGGGAGGTCGCCCGGCAATGGGAGGCCGTGGCGGACGGCGCGCTCTATCCGTTCAATGACTGGCATGCGGTGATGGCTGATCTTGGCGCTGAGCAGCATGACCTTCTGGCGGCACGAATCGCGCGCATGAGGCGCGCGGCGGCGGGAAGCGGTGAGACGGCGGCGTGGATCCGTGATTTTGGGCTGCCGCTGGTCAACGGATTCGTCGCGTTCTGGCGCGGTGACGATCGCCAGGCCGTGGAGACGTTATACGCGGTGCGGTTCATTGCCAATGCGTTTGGCGGAAGCCACGCGCAACGCGACGTGATCGACTGGACTCTCGGAGAGGCGGCGGTGCGGGCGGGCATGCGCGACCTCGCCACGGCCCTGGCGCATGAGCGGCTTGCGCTGAAGCCGTTCAACCCGTTGAATCACGACTTGTTGCAACGCGCGCGGGGAGCCGTTCCTGCTGTGCCTGGCAAAGGCCGGTGAGGGGCAAAGCCGGTCTGGCGTCGCGATACCGGGGAGGCCGGGCGCATGGCGGCCACGGGCCGCCTGGTCATGACGGCGGGGCCTGTTTCTGCTAATCGTCAGCGATGCCACTGCTAAATCACACCACGCCCGAGGAAGGGGCCGCCGCCAGCCTGCCTGTCTGTGTCGCGGCACTCTATAAGTTTGCGCCCTTTGACGATTGCGCGGGCATTCGAGAGGATCTGCTGAAGCTTTGTCACGCGCACGGCGTGAAGGGCACGCTGATTCTCGCCCGCGAAGGGATCAACGGCACCATCGCGGGGTCGGATGAGGCGATGGCCCAGGTGCTGGCCCATATCAGGCAATTGCCGTATTGCGCGGATGTCGAGGTGAAATTCTCCCGCGCGCCATCGCTGCCGTTTCACCGGATGAAGGTCCGGATCAAACGCGAGATCGTCACGATGGGGGAGCCGGACATTGATCCGCTGGTCAATGTGGGCCGTTATGTTCCGCCTCATGACTGGAATGCGCTGATTTCTGAGCCGGGAACGATCCTGATCGACACGCGCAACGACTATGAGGTGGCTGTGGGCAGCTTCGCGGGTGCCATCAACCCGCAAACACGCACATTCCGCGAATTCCCTGGCTGGTTCCGTGCGCAGCGCGACCGGCTGCTGGGCGAAGGCACGCCGCCCAAAGTGGCGATGTTTTGCACCGGCGGCATACGCTGCGAGAAATCGACCGCCTTCCTGGTGGCGGAGGGGGTGGATGAGGTCTATCACCTGCAAGGTGGCATTCTGAAATATCTGGAAACCATCCCGCCGGAGAAAAGCCTGTGGGAAGGTGAGTGTTTTGTGTTCGACCAGCGTGTCACGGTGGGTCACGGCCTTGTGCTGGGGAAACATGACTTATGTCACGCTTGCCGCCGCCCTGTGGCCGAGGCCGACCGTTTATCTCCGTTCTTCGAGGCTGGTGTTAGTTGCCCGGCCTGCCATGGCGAACGTAGCGATGAGCAGCGCGCAGGCTACAGGGAGCGCCAGCGGCAGGAAACCCTGGCGAGCGAGCGGGGGCAGGAGCATATCGGTGCCGATCTTGTCTCGCAATTCCGGCAGGATTAGCGGGGTTCATGAAATTCCGGCCTGTGCCAAAGCGTCTGCTCGATCCATTGGAAACATGGTTCGGCGTTCGGCACAATCGTTGTTCAGGCGCGCGTGCAAAACGGCTCTGCTTGGAAAGGTTGTCGGCGTGAACAGGGAGATATTCTGATTGTCCAAGGCGCAGCCGGGATTATCCGTCGCATATCTCAACGGCTTTGCGGGCGCCATTGAACTTTGCGCGCGGCGCCGGCCGCTTGGGGTTGTTGCCTATGGTGGCGCGTGTTCGGGGGATTTGCCTTTTGGGTTGCGCAGCACGCTTGCCCCCGCTGCCGGGGGGGATGCCTTCGAAATCTGGCAAGTCGCCGATGAGGTGGAGGAATTCCGCAGGGGCAAGGTCGTGGGCGCGGTCAGCAGGCATTATGCCTTCGGCGCGATTGAGGTGCTGGAAGACCCGGCTCTGCCCCTGGAAGCGGGCATTGAATCCGCTTACCGTGAATTGCTTGGGTGCCTTGAACAGGTCGGATTGCCGCACCCCATCCGGTTCTGGAATTATTTGAGCCGACTCACGGAGGATCAAGGCGGCATGGAGCGTTATTGGCGCTTCAATATTGGCCGGCAGAGGGCGTTTCAGGCGCTGTTGAGGCAGGCTGTGCCGCCCGTGGCAAGCTGCATAGGCGGCGAGGGGCCGGCATCGGTCATCTATGTCCTGGCCGCCAGACATCCAGCCCACGCCATCGAAAACCCGCGCCAGGTGAGCGCCTATGCCTACCCGGCCTGTTATGGCCCTGTCAGCCCCAGCTTTTCGCGCGCCAGCCGGCACAGCCTGCAAGGCCAGGATACGCTGTTCATCTCCGGCACGGCCAGCATTGTCGGCCATGAAACCCGCCATGCCGGGGATTTCGATGCCCAGCTCGGGGAGACATTGAACAATCTGCGTGTGATGATGGATCTGACCGGGCAGGGCGCGGCGCAAGACGGGCAGTGGGCGGTCAAAACCTATCTTCGCGACCCGCGAAGGCTCGAACAGCTGGATGCCGCGCTGGCGGCCATGCTGCCGGCGGGGGCACAGCGTTTCCATGTGCTGGGCGATATCTGCAGGACGGACTTGCTGCTTGAATGCGAGGCCGTCCGGTATGCGGGGGAGGTGGGGTGATCAACGGCGCAATAAGGTTTTGCATGCTCATGGGATTGGTTTCTGGCCTGAATGGAAACGGAAGACATCGAACGCGCCGGCATGCGGGCGGCACGCGCGCGCCGCTGGGCAACTGAGCACGGGCCCGCACGCCGCCCGGCTGGTGTTGATCCCCAGCTATAATAGCGGGCCGAAATTGCGCGAGACGCTGGCCGGGGCCCGCGCCGCCTGGCCGCAGGTGTGGCTGGTGGTGGATGGCAGCACCGATGGCTCGGCGGAGGCGCTGGCGCAAGCGCCGGGCTTGCGGATTCTCAGGCGTGCGCAAAATGGCGGCAAGGGCGCGGCGGTGCTGGAGGGGCTGCGTGACGCCGCGCAGGCGGGCTTTAGCCATGTGCTGGTGATGGATGCGGACGGCCAGCATCCGGCGGCGGAGATTGCCCGCTTCATGGCGCTGTCCCAGGCGCATCCGGAGGCGATGATCCTGGGCGTGCCGCGCTTTGATGCCAGGGCGCCGCGTGTGCGTGTATGGGGGCGCAAAATTTCCAATGTGCTGGTGCGGTTCCTGGCCGGCATTGAAATCGGGGATGCGCTGTTCGGCTTTCGTGTCTATCCCGTGGCGCCCCTGCTGCGTGTGATGGAGGGCAGCCCCCATATGCGCGGCTATGATTTCGATGCGGAGGCGGTGGTGCGGCTTGCCTGGGCGGGCGTGCCCGCGTTCAATCAACCGGCGCCGGTGCGGTATTTTTCAAAAGCCGAAGGCGGTATCTCGCATTTCCGCTACGGGCGGGACAATCTGCGGCTCGCTGGCATGTATGCGCGGCTGTTCGCGGCCTGGGTGGGGCGGCGCCTCAGGCCATCCCGCCATTGATGTTGAGCAATTGGCCGGAGATATAGCCGGATTTTTCCGAGGCGAGGAAGCCGACCAGCTCCGCCACCTCCTCGGGCGTGCCGGCGCGCTGCATGGGCACCATCTTGGCCAGCGCCTCATGCGGGAACAAATCCGCCGTGGCGGGCGAGGCGATGATGCCCGGCGCCACCGTGTTCACCGTGATTCCCCGGCTTGCCAGCTCCAGGCAGAGCGCGCGCGTGGCGCCGTGCAGCCCGGCCTTGGCGGCGGCGTAATTGGCCTGGCCGCGATTGCCCATCACCGCCGCGACGGAGGAGATGTTGATGATCCGCCCCCAGCGCGTGCGGATCATTGGCAGCAGCAGAGGCTGCGTGACATTGAAGAAGCCGTTGAGCGAGACATCGATGACGCGCGTCCATTGTTCGGCCCGCATGCCCGGCATCACCGCGTCGTCATGGATGCCGGCATTGTTCACCAGAACCTGGATCGGCCCGGCGGCCAGAATCGCCTCCAGCGCAATGCCGGTCTCTTCGGCATTGGTGATGTCGAACCGCACGGCCTGGGCGCTGTGGCCGGCTTTGGTGAACTCCGCCGCCAGCCTCTCGGTCCGTTCAAGCTGGGTGTTGGCATGGAGGTAGACATGATGCCCGCAGGCGGCGAGATGCTGCGCGATGGCGGCGCCGAGCGTGCCGCTGGCGCCGGTGACCAGAGCGCGCTTCATGCCGGGGCCTCGAACAGAACCATTGCGCGTCCCTCCGCCAGCGCCGTGCCGCGGGCGCTGATGTTGAATTCATAGCTGGCGCCGCGTGCATCGCCCAGAAGCTGACGGGCGGTTATGGTCAAGGCGCCTTCGGTGCCGTCCAGCGTGGCGGCGTGCAGCGTCACATCCCGCAGGCTGACGAGAAAGCCGGGGCGGGGGGGCGCGCTATCAGCTTTGCGCAGCCGGCCATGCAGCGCCATGGCCTGGGCGGCGATCTCGATGAGGCAGGCGCTGCCCAGCGTGCCATCCGCCCGGCGGAGCGGATTATCCGGCTGCGCATAGCGGGTTGAGAGGCAGGTGATTGCGGCATCGTCCCAGCCCGGCGCGCTATCCAGCAGGCACATCGCGCCGGCATGGGGGATGAGCCGCAGAATGGCGGCGCGGTCCAGCCCGCTCATGGGCTCGTCACCTGCACGGCCAGGGCGAGATCCTCCAGATAATCCAGGGTCACGCTGGTGTTTTCGCCGCGCGCCAGCGCCGCCAGCAGCGGCAGCGCCCGGGCGGCGGGAATGCTCTGGCGCAGTTCCTCCAGCGCTGGCGTGGCGCAGGCGCTGTGGCCGGGGCCGCACAGATCGATCTCAAGCCGCGCCGCGCTGCGCGGCGTGGCGGCGGGGGAGAGCAGCAGCGCCACGGCAAAGGGGGCGGCGATGCGCCGCACGGCGGCCAGCGGCGCGGGGTAGGGCAGGTCATAGGCGATCAGCGCCACCGCCCCGCCTGTCGCCAGTGCCTGCGCGCCTGCCTCCAGCAACCCGGCGGCGAAGCTGCCGTCATGCGCGCACAGGCTGGTGGCGGGGGTTTGGGCGCCGGTGGCGATGCTCCAATAGCCCGCCGCGACATTATGGACCGAGTTATGAAAGCGTGTGGGGGAGAGCTCGCGCAGCGGCCCCGCGAGGGTGGCGAGAATCTCGTGGATCGTCTCGCCATCGCCGCCCGAGGAGGCGAACACCGTGGGGCAGGAGGCCGGGGCAAGCCCGGCGCTGGCGAAGGCCTCCGCCCCCACGGACAAAGCGAGCTTCACCATTTGCGGCGCGCGGCGGCGCTCATTCGCGGGCAGCAGCGCGGCGGGGGGGATGGTGGTCTCGGCCGGCAGATAGGGCGCCTGGCCGCTGAGGATGGGGGCGCTGGCCTCCCAGCCCTCAAGCCCCGGCCCGCGCAGCCCGATGGCGTCCGCGAAAAGCCGCATCAGCTTGCCCGCCCCAGGATGACGCTGCAATTCACCCCGCCAAAGCCAAAGGCGTTGCACATCACCCGCCGCACCGGCGCGGCCCGGCCTGTCAGCAGATGGCCGGGGGCGAAGGCGGGGTCGAGCTTTTGGGTATGCGGGCTGCCGGGCAGGAACCCGTGCTGGATGGCAAGGGCCGCCACCGCGGCGCCCACCATGCCCGCCGCGCCCAGCGTATGGCCGGTGAAACCCTTGGCCGAGCTGCGCGGCGTGTGCGGCCCGAACAGGCTGGTCACGGCTTTGTCCTCCGCCGCGTCGCCCACCAGGGTCGCGGTGCCGTGCATGTTGATGTAGTCGATCGCGCCCGGCGCCAGCCCGGCTTGCGCCAGCGCCTGGCGCATTGCCGTGGCGGCCCCCGTGCCCTGCGGGTCGGGCGAGGACATGTGGTAGGCGTCCGCGCTTTCACCGGTGCCGAGCAGCAGCAGCGCGTCTGGTGCCGGCGTGGCGGGGGCGCGTTCCAGCAGCGCGAAGCCCGCGGCCTCGCCGATGGAAATGCCGTTGCGCGCGGCATCGAAGGGCCGGCACGGGCCTTGCGCCATCACCCCCAGGGCCTGGAAGCCGAATAATGTGGTGGCGCAGAAACTATCCGCCCCGCCGATCACCGCGGCATCGCACAGCCCGGCGTTGATCATGCGGGCCGCCACGGCGAACAGCTTGGCGGTGGCGGCGCAGGCGGTGGAGAGGGTGAAGCTGGGCCCTGCCAGCCCCAGCCGCGCGCGCAGGAAGCGGCCCAGCGCATAGGTGTTGTGGGTGCGGGCGTAATCAAACCCGCCCGGCAGCGCACCGCTTTGCGGATCACGGTGGTGATAGGCCAGCTCGCTCTGCTGAATGCCCGATGTGCTGGTGCCGGTGAACAGCCCGACGCGCCGCGCCCCGTATTTCGCCACGGCGCGGGCCACGGCTTGTTCAAAACCATCCGCCGCGAGGGCGCGCTCGGCCAGGCGGTGATTGCGGCAATCGAAGGCGGCAAAGGCACCGGAGAGCGGGGTCTCCAGCCTTTGCACCTCGCCCGCCCAGGCGGCGATGGGCAGTTGCTCGAATGTGCAAGGGGCGAGGGCGCTGCGGTTGGTCCGCAGGGCGTCCCAACTCGGGGCCAGGCCGTCCCCCAAGGCTGAAACCAGGGACAGGCCGGAAATGAATAAGGGCGCCCGGCTCATTCGCCCGCCGCCTCCCATCGCGCCAGCCAGGCGTTAAGGAACGCGCTCTGGGCGGCGATGTGGCGCTCGTAACGCGCCATCAACGCGCCCGGCGCGCGGCGGGCGGTGGCGGCGGCGCGGTAGCGCTGGGCGAAATGGCGCAGATTGGCGGCGAGGCTGGTGTAGCGCGGCTCTGTGAAGATGCGCCGGAAGCGAAAGCGATACGGCCCCCAGATGGGGTTGTCGTAGAAAATCAGGCGCAGCTTCTGGGTGTCGTAAACCTCGTTGGCGGCGATGGCGGGAGCTGTGGAGGCCAGCGCGCCGGGGCCGGTGGGCAGGGTGCCGTGGGTCAGCAGGGCTTCGCGCGCCGCCTGGTCCTGGAACAGCGCCGCGGGGTCTTCCAGCGGCAGATCATTGGCGCGCAAGGCAAGGTTCACCATCTCGTTCTTCGGCACCGGGAATTTGAAGGCGGCGCGGAGGAAGAATTGTCCCGTCGGCCAGGGCGCCCAGATGCGGGCGGCGGCCAGGGCGTTATGGGCCACATGCGCGCAATTATCGTTGAACAGCCGCCAGCGATAAATCTTTGCGCCGCTCCGGTAGGGTTCGTTCAGGGCGTTGAGGTAATCGATGATGCAGCGCATCTGCGTGGCGTTCAGGGGCAGGCGGGTACGGTAGACATCGCGGCCGAAGCACACCGCGTAATCGGTGGCCACGGAGATCTCGTATTTGAAAACCTCCCTGCTCATGCCGGCCGGTTTGTCGCGGAAGAGATGCTCGTGAAACTCGATGCCCTCCAGCAGCCCCCGCGCCCGCGCCTGGCTTTGGGTGTGTTCATAGGCCTCGCGCGTGAGCGGCGTGCCGCAGGGATGGGCGCCGTGAAAGACGAAATCGCGCCCCTCGAAGGCCACCCAGTTGGCGTTGCGGTAATGCGAATTCACGCTGATGGCGCTGCCGTGGCGCCCTGCCTCAGGGCCGGGCGGGCAGAGGGCGAGCGTTGGATAGCCGCAGGGGTCGCGTTCTACCCGCACGCCGTTGAGATAAAGCAGCGAGTGCCCCCCCCGGCCGCTGCTGATGGGCACGCCGAAACCGGGTTTCTTGCGCAATTCTGACAGCGCGCAAAGCTCGGCGTAATAGGGGAACATATCTTCGTAGGATGGCGCGGCGGATTGGCGCGGTGCCTCGGTCGGGTTCGTGCGCAGGCCAGTCTGGGTCATCCCCATCCGACTATAGTTGCCGGGGGGTACAGCGTCCAGCGCGGTTCAGCCGAAGGGGGCGCGGGCCAGCAACGCCTGGAAGGCGGCGTGCCAGGCCGGCCAGTCATGCCCGCCTTCCACCAGCACTGTGCGGGCCGGCGGCAGGGCGGCGGCCAGCAGCCTGTGGCCAGCGGAAAAACGGTCCCGCGTGGCATGCCCCAGCCAGATCTGCGGGCCTGGGGCGCCGCCCAGCCGGGTTTGCAGCCAGGATATGATGGCCCGCTCAGGCGGCGTGGCGGCGCTGGTCTCCGGGCGCCAGCCTGCAAATTCTCCGGCGCGGGTGATCTCCGCCATGGTGCCGTGGGTGCCAAGAAACGGGGCCAGCAGAATCAGGCCCTCAATGTCCGCAGGGCGGGCGGCGGCGCAGGACAACGCCCCCATGCCGCCCAGCGAGATGCCAAGCAGCCAGGGCCGCGCATAGCCGGCGGCGCGTGCCGGGGTGAGGATGCGCTCTTGCAGAACCGGTGCGATGGCGCCCTCCAGATACAAAGCCTGGTCTGGCTTGGCCGCGATCACATCCACGATCTGCCCGCCCGCCTGTGCTGCCGCCACCAGGCCCTGTGCGGCGAAGTCCTGCGCCTCGATCCCCGCGCCGGGCAGCATGACCAGCAGCCGCCTGTCCTTGCCGGGGCGAGGGTCCGGGTGGCGCAGCAGGGCGTTCAGTCCGCTCATGCGCCGGGGCGCCCGGTGGGGAGGGCGAAGGCGGCGCCGAAGAGCAGGCACAGGAAGGTGCCCAGGGCCACCGTCTCGCCGATATCGTGCAGCACCGGGATGGCGGACAGCGAGAGAACCCCATAGGCCGCCACGGTGCAGAGATTGGCGAGCATGATCGAGGCCAGGGCGCGGTCCCGCGTGGTTTCATCCTGGCCGGGCCGGGCAAAGAACAGGCAGTAATTGGAGCCGACGGCGACGATCAGCAGAAACCCGGCGACCATGAAGATGGAGAGTTTGCCGCCAGCCAGCGTCAGCGCCGCCGCGCAGACCATGACGGAGGCCGCAAGCGGCAGCGCCACCCGCGCCACCTGCCGCCAGGACCGCAGGAACAGCGCCAGGATGATGAGGATCGCCAGGCTGCCGCACAGGGCCAGCGCCGTCGCCTCGCGCTGGAAGAGGCGCAGCAGCAGGGCCGATTGCCGGTCCAGATCCACCAGCATTACGCCTTGCGGCAGGGCGGCCTCTATGGCCGTGGGGGCGTTTACCCTGCCCAGCGGCGCCAGCACGACCCAGCCCGCATCGGTATGGCTGAGCATGGATTGCAGGCGCAGCGCCAAAGGCGGGGGCAGGCTGGCGGCGGTGAGCGGCGGCGCGGCGCGCGCCGCCGAGACAGCCTGGAAAAACGGCGCGAACGCAGCCGCGCGGAACGGCAGGCCGGACAGAGCCGCCGCGAAACGGGCGTGCAGCGTCGTATCGTCCGGCAGGGCGGTGCGGCGGGCCTGCTGGGCCGCCAGGCTGGGCAGACTCTGGCTGGGCAGGCTGAAATTGTTGAGGGCGCCGCTGGCCGCCAGCTTTGCCAGAACCGGTTGCAGCGCCTCGCTCATGGTCAGCGCCTGTTCCTGGCTGGTGGCCTGCCAGGCGAGGAAGTAACGCGGGTTGGTGATGCCCAGCTCGGCGCGCAATTGCCTGTCCAGCGCCTGGGTGGCGGGGGGCAGCGGGCTGAGGGAGAGCAGGTCCGTCTGCCACATGCCGCCGCGATGCAGCGCCAGGGCCAGCAGCGCCGCGGCGGCGACCCCGGCCAGCACCAGACGCGTTGCGCCCTGGCGGCGGTGCATCTGGCGCAGCGGCCAGCCAATGGACGCCGCGCCGCCGGCGAAAAACCCGGCCGGCACCAGGCGGGGCAGCACGAAGCGCGTGACCAAAGCCGCCGCCAGCAGCCCGGCCATGGAAAACAGCCCGAGCTGGGCAAAGCCGGTAAAGCTGGAGCCCAGCATGGCGGCGAACCCGGCCATCGAGGTCAGGGCGCCCAGGCGCAGCGTGGGCCAGAGGCGGGCCATGGCCGCCCGCGCGCCGCCCTCACGCTGTGTTTGGGTAAGCAGATACACCGAATAATCCAACGCCTCGCCGATCAGCGTGATACCAAACCCCAGCGTGATCGCATGGACGAAGCCGAAGGCGAGCGAGACGGCGGCGATGCCGGCCAGCGCGCCGCTGATGACCGGCAGGAGCCCCAGCCCGAGGGCAAGGGGCGAGCGGTAGGCCAGCAGCAAAAGCAGCACCGCCCCGGCGCTGGCCAGCAAAGAGAGGCGCGTGACATCGTGCTTGGTGACGTCGCGCGTCTGCACCGCGAACACGCCGGGGCCGGTCATGCGCAGCCTTGCGGTTGCCGCACCTGGGGTGGCGGCGCGCGCCGCGGCGAAATCCTGCGCCAGAACCGCCTGGGCATGCTGCTGGGCGTCGAGGTTGAAGCCGGGCGCGCCGGTACGCAGCAGCAACAGCGTGGCCTTGCCGTCCGGCGCCAGCCAGACGCCATCCTGCGTTTGAGGCTCGGTTTCGTCAGCCCCGTCAAGGCTCTGGGCAAGGCCGAGGGCCGCGCCCGTCGGGTCGGCGGGCAGGGTTTGTGCCGCCACGCCGCCCAGCTCAGAGCCCAGCAGCGCCAGCCCGGTCTGCAGCGCCGCGTGCAGCCCGGCCACGGAGAAGGCCTGCGCCGTGGTGCCGGGGCTGAGCAGATAGCGGTTGGTCCAGATGAAAGCCTGCGTTTGGGCCAGTGACGTGTCATCGCCATTCAGCACGGCGGCGAAGTCCGGCGCGGCGCGCAAGCTTCTGGCGAGGCTCTTGTTCAGCGCCGCCAGCACGGGGGCGGGGGCGTTGTCGATCGAAACCAGCAGCAGCTGCGATGCGCCGCCGCTGACCTGCGCCTCCAATGCCGCCTGCCCCAGCGTTTGCGCCCTGGGCAGGAAATCCCCCATATCCGTGCGGTAATGGGCCCGCGCCGTAAGGCTGGCGCAGACCAGCAGCCCCGCCAGCCACAGCCAGACAGGCCAGAGGCTATGGCGCATGCTGGATGGTTTCGTTCACCTGCATCTTCGTCTCGCCGCCCTTGGCATCGGCGCTGTCGATTTCGGTGATCCTGCTGTCCTGGCCGGCGATGCTCATCCAGGCCAACATGCTGGCCAAGGCCGGGTCACGCGGGCGCAGCAGCACCTGCCAATGCGCCGGCCCGCCGCTCAGGGAGAGGGTGTAATAATGCGCCAAGGCGGGCAGGTCCCCGGCCAGCGTGGCGCGCACCCCCTCCACCAGCCCGGCGAGCTGCGGCGCTTGCGAGAGGGTGAAGCGTTTGATCTGCCCGTTCTGGCTCAGCGTGACCGTGTTGTTTTGCAGGACGAAATCCTGCGGCGCCGGGGTGAGCGTGGTTTTGCGGACATAATCCGGCGCGGCATAGCGCAGCGTGCCGCTGCTTTGCAGCGTGGTGGTGAGCAGCGCCAGGCTCTTGGTCTCGGTGAAGCTGGCGGAGGATTCGCGCACTTTGGCAAGTTGCGCCATCAGCACAGGCAAGGTGAAGGCAGGGGCGGTCTGCGCGGCGGCGGTTGGCAGGGGAAGCAGGGCCGCGCCCGCCAGCAGCCCGCACCAAGCCAGCAGCGTCCCGGCCCGCATGTCAGGCCCAGAACTCGTAGAAATTGAACCAGTTATAAGGCGCCTCCCGGCACAGCGCCTCAAGCTTCGCGGCGTAGAGGCGCATGATCTCATCGCGCCAGGCCTGCGGGTCCGCCGGGCGGGTTTCGCGCGCCGGGGCCAGCAGCTCGAAGCGCACCTCGTAGCGGCCTTTGCCGTGATAGATACCGGCCATCATCACCACCGGCCGGTTGAGCATCATCGCCACCTTGAACGGGCCTTGCGGAAAATCCGCCGTGGCGCCGAGGAAGGGCAGGCGCGCCATGTCCCGCCCATCCAGGTTGCGGTCCGCCAGCACGCCGACGAAATGCCCGGCCCGCAGGCGCTCCGCAACCAGGATCAGCGAGTCCAGCCGCCCCAGCCCGATCACCTCGGTTTCCAGGCGCGGGTTGATCGCCCCCAGCGCGGCGCGGATTTTTTTGGCGTTCTCCTCATACATCAGCAGGCTCACCGGCAGGTCGCGGTAGCGGCGGCGGATGGTCCGGGCGGCCTCGAAACTGCCGAAATGCGCGCCAAAGAGCAGGCAGCCGCCGCCCTCCTGGTCGATCTGGCGCAGCAGCTCGTCGCCCTGCACGGTGATGTTGAACCAATGGTCCTGTTCATTCAGCAGAAACACGCGGTCCAGCAGGCAGGAGCCGAAGGTGAGGAAATGCCGGTAGCTCTCCGCCCAGCGCGGCTTGCGGCCGAGAACACGGCCCAGGTAATCGCGCGAAGCCCGCAGCGCCGCAGGCGAGGAAAGCAGGAAATAGAGGCAAACAGGATAGAGAAAAAGCTGCGCCAGCCGCCGGCCCAGGCGCAGCGCGACCCACACGCCGAGCTTGATGGCCGCCTGGGACCCGCGCTCAGGCCGGTCCACCCAGTCCTGTGCGCTGGCGGGACGGCTTTGGCCGCTCATGCCAGGCGCTCCAGCGTGCCGGTGAGCACGGGGGCGGCCTCGCCGGGGCGGTGCAGTTCAAAGCGGACCAGGCTGCTGGCGTCCTCCTGCCAGTGCAGCTCCAGCGCCTCGCCATGCCGCGCGGGGCTGAGAAATTTCACCGCCCGGAAGCGCAGTTTCGCGGTGCCCGCGATGGCGGCGGCGGCTTCGTCCAGCAGCAGGGCGCCGGGGATGATGGGCCGGCCGGGAAAATGCAGCGCGGCGGTGGGGTGTGCCGCCGGAATGCAAAGGCGGCGCGTGTGGCGGGGCCTCATTCGGGCACGCGCCGGGAGGACAGGGCGAGAAGGTCCGCGCGCAGCAGCTTCCCCAGCTCGTTGCGTGGCAGGGCCTTCACCAGAATCAGCTTGCGGGGCAGAAAGGCGGGGTCCAGCCGCTCGCGCAGCGCCTGCAGGATCTGCGCCGCCGTCAGCCCCGGCGCTACGGCGAGCGCCTTGAGGCGGGGCACGGCCTGGGTTGCATCCTCATCCATCAGGAAGCAGGCGTCCTGCACGCCGGGGATGGAGAGAAGCTGGTGGTTGAGATAGGGCAGGGAGCTGCGCTTGCCGGCGATATTCACCAGCTCCGCCGCGCGGCTGCCGAGGCGGAAATGCCGGTCTCCTGTTGGCTCGATCTCATCCTGCACCGGGGCGATGCCTTCCACCGCAGCGCCGCTGGCCCACCAGCAAGCCTCGTCGCGGTGCAGTGTCACCGCGTCAAGACAATGCCAGTCGGTCTCCTGCGTGGTGCGGCGCGTGGCGATCTGCCCGGCTTCGGTGCAGCCATAGATTTCCAGCAGCGGGGCGCGGAATACCGCCTCGGCCGCCGTGGCCAGGGCGGGGGACAGAGGGGCGGTGGCGCAGAGCAGCAGCGCCAGAGCGGGCATCTCGCCAGGGTCGGCGGTGAGGGCGCGCAGATGCACCGGGGTGGTCACCAGCAGGCGCGGCGCGGGGGCGGCCTCCAGCGCGGCGCGCACGTCATAGGCCAAGAGCGGCGCGCCAGTGGAGACGGCCAGCCCGTGCTGCC
>DATJXU010000216.1:0-11252 GCA_035499915.1 Acidocella sp. | reverse complement strand
TTTTCGATGATTTCATCACCTTCCTCTGGTTCTTCATCATCGGCCTGCTCATCGGCATCCCGCCGCTGCAATTCCCGCTCCTCATCCTGGGCCTGCGCTTCATCGAGAGCTTCTCCCACGCCAACATCAAGATGAGCTTCGGCCCGCTGGAGTACTTCATCGTCTCCCCGCGCTTCCACCGGCTGCATCATGGCCTGCGCGCCGCCGGCCGCGTCTCCTGCAATTACGGCGCGGTGTTCCCCTTCTGGGACATCATCCACCGCACGGCGGATTTCTCCCCCGTCTGGCTCCCCACCGGCGACGCCAAAGCCCCCGAGGCCCTGGCCACCGGCTCCTATCTGGAACAGCAACTCACCGGGGCGAAAATGTTCCTCTCCGCTCTGTTCACATCCAGGGCCAAAAAAGCGACCCCATAAACATGGAACCCCGCATATCAATCATAACCCTCGGCGTGCGAGACTTGGCCCGCTCCTGCCATTTCTATCAACACGGCCTTGGCTTCCCCACCTCCCGCCGCCCCGAAGATGGCATTATCTTCTTCAAGACCGGCGGCACTTGCCTCGCCCTCTACCCCTATGACGAGCTAGCCAGGGATGTCGGACCGGCATTCTGCACGCCCCGCGCCAAATTCCCCGGCATCACGCTGGCGCATAATGTGCGGACCAAAAACGAGGTCGCGGAAATATTGGCAAAAGCGGCCGCCGCGGGCGGCGCAATCGAGAAACCCGCCCAGAACACTTCCTGGGGCGGCCATAGCGGATACTTCTCCGACCCGGACGGCTATCTCTGGGAGGTAGCCTACGGCGCCTTCGATTTCGACGCGCAGGGCCAACTCATCATCACCTGAAATCCGCCTCGTGGCGGGGCTGCTTGGCAGAAAGCCGCCAACTCAATACAAGGCTTCCTCATGAGCAAAGACATCAAAAAGGTCGTTCTGGCCTATTCCGGCGGGCTGGACACTTCCGTCATCCTGCGCTGGCTGCAAAACACCTATAATTGCGAGGTGGTCACCTTCACCGCCGATCTCGGCCAGGGCGAAGAGCTGGAGCCCGCCCGCAAGAAGGCCGAACTGTTCGGCATCAAGCAAATCTTCATCGAGGATCTGCGCGAAACCTTCGTGAAGGATTTCGTCTTCCCGATGTTCCGCGCCAACGCGCTCTATGAGGGCCAGTATCTGCTGGGCACCTCCATCGCGCGGCCGCTGATCGCCCAGCGCCAGATCGAGATCGCCGAGATGGTCGGTGCGGATGCCGTGGCGCACGGCGCCACCGGCAAGGGCAATGACCAGGTGCGCTTCGAGCTGGGCTATTACGCGCTGAACCCGAATATCCGCGTCATCGCCCCCTGGCGCGAATGGGACCTGACCAGCCGCACAAGGCTGATCGAATACGCCGAAGAAAACCAGATCCCCATCACCAAGGACAAGCGCGGCGAGGCCCCGTTCTCGGTGGACGCCAACCTGCTGCACTCCTCCTCCGAGGGCAAGCTCCTGGAAGACCCCGCCATCGCGCCGGATGAGATCGTCTACCAGCGCACCATCTCTCCCGAGGCCGCGCCGGATGTGGCGACCGAGATTTCCATCGATTTCCTGCATGGCGACGCGGTGGGGCTGAACGGCGAGGCACTCTCCCCGGCTACCATCCTCACCCGCCTGAACGAGTACGGCAAAGCCAACGGCATTGGCCGCCTCGACCTGGTGGAAAACCGCTTCGTGGGCATGAAGTCGCGCGGCGTATACGAAACCCCGGGCGGCACTATCCTGCTCGCCGCGCATCGTGCCATTGAGAGCATCACGCTGGACCGCGAAGCCGGGCACCTGAAGGATTCGCTCATGCCCCGCTATGCGGAGCTGATCTATAACGGCTTCTGGTTCTCGCCCGAGCGGCGGATGTTGCAGGCGGCCATCGATGCCTCCCAGGCTTCCGTCACCGGCACGGTGCGCCTTAAGCTCTATAAGGGCAATGTCATCGTCACCGGCCGCGAGAGCCCGCATTCGCTCTACAACACCCGCATGGTGACCTTCGAGGACGATGCCGGCGCCTATAACCAGCAGGACGCCGCGGGCTTCATCAAGCTGAACTCCCTGCGGCTGCGGCTTGGCGCCGCCATCGGGCGGCGCGGCGGCAGCCTGTAAGGCCTCTGCACAAAGAAAAAGGCACCCTCCGGGTGCCTTTTTTATTACTCCGCCACCATCTCGCCCGAACCGCCCATCTCGGCCGGGAAATCCTTCAGCTTGGGCAGCCCGTCCTTCATTGGCAGCACGGTCTCGGCGTAATTCACATGCACCGCAGGCCGGAAGGGCAGATCCGGCAGGGTCGCCGCGAACACATCGACCAGCCCAAAGCCGGGATGCACCGCCATCAGATGCCCGCCGCATTTGCGGCAATATTGGCGTGCGCTGGCCGGGGTTTTGGCAAAGCTGGCGATGTCGCTTTCCCCTTGTGTCACCCGCACGGAGTCGGGCTTCCAGAGGGTAAAGGCGTTCACCGGCCCGGCCGACCAGGAGCGGCAGGAGCGGCAATGGCAATAGCCCATGGCCTCGGGCGCGCCAGTGGCTTCCAACGTCACGGCACCGCAGAAGCAGGCGCCCTTGTAGGTCTGCGTCATGACTTTCCTCGATCTTTTTTGTTTCAGGACCGCGAGGATGGTGACGGGCGGGCGGGGCTGTCAAATACTCTCTCGGAATGGACCAGCGATTCTGGTAAAACTTCACGCGGAACGTACGAATAGAGGCGCGAGTAGGGTTACAGGTTCGAATAGGGCAAAACGCGTCGCGAGAACAAAAAACGAACAATTTATTAACAGATGTGTTGCTATTTTGTTCTCGGCGTGTCAGGGTTGAGCAGGCAATTCTATCAGAATTGTAATGAAACCTCTGGCAAGCTCAGGAAAACACGCTATGGTTGCATCCACCGCAAGCAAGAAGCCGCGTTTGACAGAAATCGAGTCGATGTTGGACGCTCCGGAGGCACCCTTAATGGCGACAGTGACACCCATGGCAAAACCCGACCTCGAAAAGAACAAGGCGCTGGACGCCGCGATGGCGCAGATCGAGCGCGCCTTCGGCAAAGGCTCCATCATGCGCATGGGCGCCAAGGGCGGCACCGAGGCAATCGAGGTCATCCCCTCCGGCTCGCTGGGGCTGGATCTGGCGCTGGGCATTGGCGGGCTGCCGCGCGGCCGCGTGATCGAGGTGTATGGCCCGGAATCCTCAGGTAAAACCACGCTCGCTTTGCACGCCATCGCCGAGGCGCAAAAGCGCGGCGGCGTGTGCGCCTTCATCGATGCCGAGCATGCGCTCGACCCCGTTTATGCCCGCAAGCTGGGCGTGGATGTGGATAATCTCCTGATCTCCCAGCCCGATACCGGCGAGCAGGGGCTTGAGATTGCCGATACGCTGGTGCGCTCGGGTTCCATCGACGTGCTGGTGATCGACTCCGTTGCCGCCCTCGTGCCCCGGGCCGAGCTGGAGGGCGAGATGGGTGATTCCCATGTCGGCCTGCATGCCCGCCTGATGAGCCAGGCGCTGCGCAAGATCACCGGCTCGGTGGCGCGCAGCAACACCATGCTGATCTTCCTCAACCAGATCCGCCTGAAGATCGGCGTGATGTTCGGCAACCCGGAGACCACCACCGGCGGCAACGCGCTGAAATTCTATGCCTCCATCCGCATGGAAATCCGCCGCACCGGCTCCATCAAGGACCGTGAGGAGGTGACGGGCAACCATGTGCGCGTGAAGGTGGTGAAGAACAAGCTGGCCCCGCCCTTCCGGCAGGTGGAGTTCGACATCATGTTCGGCGAGGGCATCTCCAAATCCGGCGAGCTGGTGGATCTCGGCGTGAAGGCCGGGGTGGTGGAAAAATCCGGCGCCTGGTTCTCCCATGACAGCCAGCGCATCGGCCAGGGGCGCGAGAACGCCAAGCAGTTCCTGCGCGACAACCCGAAAGTGGCCGAGGCGATCGAAAAGAAGATCCGCGACCAGTCCTCCACCATCGCCGATGCACTGATGGCCGCCGATGGCGGCGAAGACGGCGGCGAGGATTAAGGTTCAGACGTTTTTCGGACGAAGGCGGCCTCTTCGCAGCTTTTTGACAAAAAGCTGCACCAAAAACTTTTGAAACTTTTGGCCAGGGGCATTTTCTCTGGCATCGCCCAGGGCGGGCTTGGCGAAAGCCCGTCCGCCTTGTAATCCAGCGCACATGGTCACCAGCAACGATATCCGCGCCACCTTCCTGAATTATTTCGGCCGCAACGGCCACCAGATCGTGCCCTCCGCACCCCTGGTGCCGCGCAACGATCCCACGCTGATGTTCACCGCGGCAGGCATGGTGCCGTTCAAGAACGTCTTCACCGGCCAGGAGAAGCGCCCCTACACCCGCGCCACCTCCTCGCAGAAATGCGTGCGCGCCGGCGGCAAGCATAACGACCTCGACAATGTGGGCTACACCGCCCGCCACCATACTTTCTTTGAAATGCTGGGGAATTTCTCCTTTGGCGATTATTTCAAGGAACAGGCCATCCTGCATGCCTGGACGCTGCTGACCAAGGATTTCGCACTTCCCAAAGAGAAGCTGCTGGTCACCGTCTACCATACGGACGAAGACGCGGCGAACCTCTGGAAGAAGATCGCGGGGCTGTCGGATGAGAAGATCATCCGCATCGCCACCGACGATAATTTCTGGCGCATGGGCGATACCGGTCCCTGCGGCCCCTGCTCCGAGATCTTCTACGATCACGGCCCCTCCATCGCCGGCGGACCGCCCGGCTCCCCGGATGAGGATGGCGACCGCTTCATCGAGATATGGAACCTCGTCTTCATGCAATATGAAGAGAGCGCGAATGGCCGTGCGGACCTGCCCCGCCCTTCCATCGATACCGGCATGGGGCTGGAGCGCTTCGCCGCCATCCTGCAGGGCAAGCATGATAATTACGACACGGATACGCTGCGCGCGCTGATCCTGGCCTCCGCCGAGGAAACCGGCCAGGACCCGGACGGCAAGTTCAAGACCAGCCACCGCGTGGTGGCCGACCATTTGCGCGCGGCCTCCTTCCTGATGGCCGATGGCGTGCTGCCCTCCAACGAAGGGCGCGGCTATGTGCTGCGCCGGATCATGCGCCGCGCCATGCGCCACGCCCACATGATGGGCGCGCGCGACCCGCTGATGTACCGGCTGGTCCCCGCCCTGACCCGCCAGATGGGCCAGGCCTTCCCAGAACTGAACCAGGCCGAGGCGCTGATCACCGAGACGCTGCAGCTTGAGGAAAACCGCTTCCGCGCCATGCTGGACCGCGGCATTTCGCTGCTGCGCGATGAGTCCGAAGCCATTCCCGCCGGCGGCGCCCTGCCCGGCGCGGTCGCCTTCAAGCTCTACGACACTTACGGCTTCCCGCTGGACCTCACCCAGGACGCGCTGCGCGAAGAGGGCAAGAGCGTCGATGTGGAGGGCTTCACCGCGGCGATGGCGGAGCAGAAAGCCCGCGCCCGCGCCGCCTGGGCCGGCTCCGGCGAGGCCGCGACCGAGACGGTCTGGTTCGAGCTGAATGAGCAGCTCGGCGCCACCGAGTTCCTCGGCTACTCTACCGAAGAGGCGGAGGGCGCCATCACCGCCCTGGTGGTGGACGGAAAGCCGGCCAACAAGGCGCTGACGGATCAGGCCGTCTACGTGATCCTCAACCAGACGCCGTTCTATGCCGAGAGCGGCGGCCAGGTGGGCGATACCGGCTTCATCACCGGGCCGGACGGCCTGCGCATCCGCATTACCGACACCCAGAAGAAGCTGGGCAACCTGTTCGTGCATGTCGGCGTGGTGGAGGCCGGCACGGCACGCCTCGGCCAGCCGGTGGTGGCGCAGGTGGAGCATGAGCGCCGGCGCAAGATCCGCGCCCACCATTCCGCCACCCATCTGCTGCACGAGGCGCTGCGCCGCGCCCTGGGCGCGCATGTGACGCAGAAAGGCTCGCTGAACGCGCCGGACCGTCTGCGCTTTGACATCTCCCAGCCCCGCCCGGTCACGGCCGAGGAGCTGGCGGCGGTGGAACGCGACGTGAATGCGCATATTCGCGGGAATAGCGAAGTCACGACAAGGCTGATGACGCCTGAAGAAGCCGTGAAGCTCGGCGCCATGGCGCTGTTCGGCGAGAAATATGGCGATGAGGTCCGGGTCGTCTCCATGGGCGGGCCCACCGAGGAGAAATCCGCCTGGTCGATCGAGCTGTGCGGCGGCACCCATGTGGCGCGCACCGGCGATATCGGGCTGTTCCGCATCGTCTCCGAGGGCGCGGTGTCGGCGGGCATCCGCCGCATCGAGGCCGTGGCCGGCGAGGCCGCCGTGGCGGAGGTGGAGAGCGAGGCCAGGCTGCTGGCCGAGGCCGCCGCGACCATCAAGGCCCCCGCCGCCGAGCTGCCCGGGCGCATCACCCAGCTTCAGGAAGACAAGAAGCGGCTGGAGCGCCAGGTGGCCGAGCTGCAGAAGAAGCTGGTGATGGCGACCGCGACAGAGTTCGAGGACATCGCCGGGACCCGCGCCGTGCTGCGCAATGTCGGCGACATCGCGGCGAAGGAGCTGCGGCCCATCGCGACCGATCTGCTGAAGGGCCTCGGCTCGGGCATTGTCGCGCTGGTCTCCACCGCCGAGCAGAAGACCGCGATTGTCGTGGCTGTGGCTGATGACCTGCCGCAAAGCGCGGTCGATCTCGCCAGGGCCGCTGCGGCGGCGGCGGGCGGCCAGGGTGGCGGCGGCAACAAGAACGTGGCCCAGGCCGGTGCGCCGAGCGCCGCCCAGGCCAATGCGGCGCTGGCCGCCATCAAGGTCGCCATCACGGGCTGACCCCTCTACCTTACAAAATGCAAAGGCCAGGGCTGGATTTCCAGCCCTGGCCTTTTTTTATTGGGGCGGCATCCAGCGTGGCACGGCGAGATAGGCGAGGCGCTTGGCCTCGCGCCGCCCGCGCGCCACGGAGTCCAAAATCAACCCGCAGGTGAAGGCGAGCATCGCCACCACCACAAACCCCATGGAGAGCACGGCGGTGGGCAGGCGCGGCACCAGCCCGGTGCGGAAAAACGTGACCAGCACCGGCAGGGAGATCAGCAGCCCCAGCACCAGCAGCGCCAGCCCGGCGATGGAGAAGAACTGCAAGGGCCGCTCCTCCTTCACCAGCTTGACGATGGTGTTGAGGATACGCAAGCCATCCGAATAGGTGCGCAGCTTGGAGACCGAGCCCGGCGGGCGCTCGCGGTACTGGGTGGGCACCTCGGCCAGGGGCATCAGCATTTCCAGCGCGTGGATGGTGAATTCCGTCTCGGTCTCGAAGCCTTCAGCCAGGGCCGGAAAGGTCTTCACGAACCGCCTGGAGAAGACCCGGTAGCCGGAGAGCATGTCCTTGACCCGGTCGCCGAACACCGCGCGCACAAGGCCGGTGAGCATTAGATTGCCAGTACGGTGCCCACGGCGATAGGTGCCGTTAGGCCCCTCCCCCGCCACTTCGATCCTCTGGCCATTGACCATGTCAAGCTGCTCTTCCAACAGGCGGCGGACCATCTCAGGCGCG
The DNA here is from genome assembly GCA_035499915.1 of Acidocella sp. Classification (GTDB taxonomy): domain Bacteria; phylum Pseudomonadota; class Alphaproteobacteria; order Acetobacterales; family Acetobacteraceae; genus Acidocella. The sequence goes on along the minus strand of DATJXU010000216.1, from coordinate 3,704 downwards.
GCGCTGGCCTCATAGGTACCGTCGCCATCCACCAGCACATAGGCATCGGCCTCGATATCCGAGAACATGCGCCGCACCACATGCCCCTTGCCCTGCAGGCTCTCGCGCCTGACGATCGCCCCCGCCGCCGCTCGCGCGCCAGTGCGGTCGTTGGAGTTGTTGTCATAGACATAGATCATTGCACCCGGCAGGGCCGCGGCGAAGTCCCGCACGACCTGTCCGATGGCGACTTCTTCATTATAGCAAGGGATCAAAACGGCGATTTTGGCGTCAGGCATAAACTGGTCCCACGAAAAGCCAGCGGCTGAACAATCGTCTTTGACTTGCTGGTAAATCCCCGTCACGCCGCCCCCCAGAACCTCAGAAACACCCCTTGAGGATAACAAAGCCCACAAACGCCGGAGCGGCCTAAAAAGCCCCTCGCCGCCTCCATTGGCTTGATAAAATCATATCCGATTCGGACCAATTTTTTTTGGCACCACGCCATTCCATCGACTGGGCGTTCAACCCGCTCAATGAACATAGAAGAACGCCGCGAGTTTCATCGGGAGATAGCCGACCTCGAAAACCCCGAGCAGCAGCACCGGCAGCGCCGCCAGCCATTCGGGCATCCAAGCGCCCAGGGCCGGCATGGCGAACAGCAGGAAGGGCAGGAGCAAAAGGGCATAGCGCCCCTGCAAGCCGTCGATGAAGTCCAACCCGACATTCGTCCAGCTGAGATAGAAAGACAGCATGATCAGCCAGCCCGTCAGGACGATCACCGCCAGGACAGCCGCGGCGTTCAGCAATGATACCGGCAAAGGCAGGACGGAAGGCCGGCTGGACATGGCAGCCCCCAGAACGGCAAACCCGATCGCACCCCACCAGAGCCCATAGAACCATCCGGGAAAAGAGAGCTGCAGCAGGCCCAATATACCGACCATCTCCTTGAGCTTGTCGGTGCCAAACAGCGCCAGCGTATGCCAGGGCAGGGTAAAAAGCCTCTCCTTGCCGGCCAGCAGAATATGAAGGTTCGCGGCGGGATCGGTCCGGTCCATGGTCAAACCCTGCGCCCCGGCGAAGAGCGGGCCAGGGTGATAGGGCGGCTTGCCGAAGGGTACGGAGATGAACGCCACCACAATCGCCACCCATAGCAGAACCGGCAGGCTGGCCAGGATCACCCCGCCCGCCCGGCGCCAGAACCCCGGCCAGGCCAGCGGCAAGGCGAAGAGCGCCAGCAGCGGCAGATAAGGCGGCTTGGCCAGCAGCACCACCAGAAAGGCGACGAAGGCCATTTTCCGTCCGCCCGGGGTTTCCCGTGTCAGCCCGGCGCAGGCCAGGCAGGAGAGCGCGATGAGAATGCCGTCCTGGTCCAGAGTGCCGCCCAGGAACAGGCTCATCGGCAGCAGCAGCACCGCCAGCAGCAGCGCCCGCCCATAGCTGGCCAGGGCCAGGGCCGCCGCGCCGATGGCCAGATAAGCCAAAGCCGTCGCCAGCCGCGCCAGAATGATGGACGCAAATGGCGTGGCACCGGCCAGCTTTCCCACCGCCAGACCAAGGGCGGCGGGCAGGTAGGCCAACGGAAAATAGGTCGCGGTGTTGGGGATGGACACGAAGATAAGCTGATGCGCCCAGGGCGTGGCCTGCATCGCGGCCGCATCGGCCTGGGTGACGACGGGGCGCCCCTCCATCTGGGTGGCCTTGCCGAACCCGGCCGTCAGCAACCCGGCATCGATCTTCACCCCCACCTGCTCGATCGGTGTGCCGGTGTCCACATCCGTGCCCGGCTTGCGCACGGGCAGAACCGCCCCGCGCAGCAACCCGGCGGCGCGGACGAGATGCGCCGGTTCATCGGGTGACTGACCAGGCGGGGTGAACAGCGCAATCATCACCATGACAGGCAGCGCGCAGGCCAGGAACAGCAACGCCAGCAGCGTTGGCCCCTGCCGGGCTTGCACCATCGTGCCGCGCCGTCTCATCGCGCCGCCGCCTTCAGCCCCATCCGTCCCTCTCCCTTCAGCACAACGAAAAAGGGACGTGGAAAACTCCACGCCCCTCTCGATACGCTCAAGAACACCCGCCGGAGCTTTGCACCGGCGCGCGGATGATCAGGCGGACTTCGCCATGATCTCGTCCGCGACGTTGCGCGGCACCGGATCATAGTGATGGAACTGCATCGTGAAGCTGGCGCGGCCCTTGGTCATGGAGCGCAGCTGCGAGATGTAGCCGAACATTTCCTTCAGCGGCACATGCGCGCGCACGATGACGGTGGAGCCGGAGCTCTCCTGGTTCTGGATCATGCCGCGGCGGCGGTTGAGGTCGCCCACCACGTCGCCCACATGGTCGTTCGGGGTGGTGACTTCCACGTCCATGATCGGCTCCAGGATCACCGGGCCGGCCTTCTTCATGCCCTCGCGGAAGCAGGCTTTCGCGGCGATTTCGAAGGCGAGCGCGGAGGAGTCGACGTCATGGTACTTGCCGTCCACCAGGGCATAGCTGAAGTCCACGGTGGGGAAGCCAGCCAGCACGCCGGTATCGGCCTGGTTCTTGATGCCCTTTTCCACCGCCGGGATGTATTCCTTGGGAATCGCACCGCCGACGATCTTGTTCTCGAACTCGATGCCCTCGTTACGCTCGCGCGGCGCGAAGACGATCTTCACCTCGGCGTACTGGCCCGAACCGCCCGACTGCTTCTTGTGGGTGTAGGTTTCGGTGTGTTCCTTGGTGATGGTCTCGCGGAAGGCGACCTGCGGGGCGCCGATATTGGCGTCCACGCCATATTCGCGCTTCAGGCGGTCCACGATGATCTCCAGGTGCAGCTCGCCCATGCCCGACAGGATGGTCTGGCCGGTTTCCTGGTCGGTCTTCAGACGCAGGGACGGATCTTCCGCCGCCAGCTTCTGCAGGCCGATGGTCATCTTCTCCACGCCTTCCTTGGTCTTCGGCTCGACGGAGATGTCGATCACCGGCACCGGGAACGCCATGCGCTCCAGCACCACCGGGTCTTCGGAGGCGGCCAGGGTGTCACCCGTGCCGGTGTCCTTCAGGCCCACGAAGGCCGCGATGTCACCGGCGGAAACCTCGGTGATTTCCTGGCGCTTATCGGCATGCATCTTGTACATGCGCCCGATACGCTCCTTGTGGCCCTTGGTGGTGTTCTGCACGGAATCGCCGCTCTTCAGCGTGCCGGCATAGACGCGCACGAAGGTCAGCGAGCCGTACTTGTCGTTGATGATCTTGAACGCCAGGCCAGCGAACGGGGCTTCCGGGTTGGCCTTGATGCGGCGGGCATTCGGATCTTCCTCCTGGCCCTCTTCCGGGGCAACCTTGATGCCCGGAACGTCGACGGGGGACGGCAGGTAGTCCAGCACGCCGTCCAGCAGCGGCTGCACGCCCTTGTTCTTGAAGGCCGTGCCGCACATGACCGGGCGGAAGGCGCCGGAGATGGTGCCGGTCTTGATGGCGCGCTTCAGGGTCTCGACGGAAACGTCGCCCTTCTCGAAATATTCTTCCATGCCGGCATCGTCCACGGCCAGCGCGGTGTCGAGCAGGACCTGGCGGGCCTCCTTGGCCTTCTCCAGCATGTCGGCCGGGATTTCCTCGTCATGGAACTTCGCGCCCAGCTCGCCGCCTTCCCAGATGATCGCCTTCATCTCGACCAGGTCGACCACGCCGAGGAAGTTTTCCTCGATGCCGATGGGCAGCTGCAGCGGCAGCGCCACGAT
>DATJXU010000215.1:0-2252 GCA_035499915.1 Acidocella sp. | reverse complement strand
AGGACCTTCGGACTAGGAGTGGGCTGGTTGCAAGGCGGGCACCCTTTCCGCCAGCCAGCGGTCGGCGGCGCGGCGGCAGGGGGTTTCCACGGCGGTATAAAGCAGAATCGCCAGGACAAAAGTGCCCGCGACCATGCCAGCAGCGAAAAGCACCGCGTGAGAGGCGGGAGTCCACCCGGCGCGGCGGAAGAGCTGGCAGAGCACCAGTTCGGGGATCGAGAAGCTCATGTAGAACGAGTACGAGAGCAGGCCCAGCCAGCGCAGCAGCTTGCGGTTGCCGAGCATGGGCGCCCAGCCGGTATCGGCCTGCATGAGGAAGGCGAACAACACCGCCCAGATGCCCACCAGGGTGACAAGGTCGAGCCCCAACGCCGCCCCGGCCAGCGTGAAGACGGCACCGCCATACAGGCACAACCGGCGCAGCCAGGCTTCATCGGCACAAAGATAAACAAAGCGCGCCGTCGCCACGCCGACGATGAACTCGGGCAAGAACCGGAACAGCCCGAAGGCGTAGGTGAGATTGAAGCTGTAATGGTGCTCGACGAAGATCAGCCCCATCACGGTGAACCCGGCGACGGCTGCCTGCACCGCGACGATGGCAGGGCAATAGGTGAGCGCGCACCACAGCAGGGGGAAAAGCAGATAGCCCGCCCATTCGATGCTGATCGACCAGGAGGGATAATTCCACGCGCCCTGCCCCGCCCCGCCCCAGCCCTGCACCAGCAGCAGGTTCTGCAGCAGGGAGACGAGATCGAACCGCCCCGGATCGCGCGGCGCCCAGCCCAGCGCCAAGCCGGACAGCACCAGCCCGGCCAGGATGACGATGGTCGCCAGATGCACCGGATACAATCTGGCCAGCCGCTTGCCCCAGAAGATCAGCATGCTCGCGACGGGAGCCGGCACGAAGTTCGGTGAAGGGTGGCGCCGGTCCTGGTTGGCCAGTTCCGGGTGCACCCGCGCCAGGATTAGGCCGGAGAGGATGAAAAACCCATCCACGCCCAAATAGCCACGGCGGATGAGGCCGGCGAGCGGGCCGAGCCAGGCGGAGAAGTTCAGGTACAGGTCGATATGATAGATGAACACCCAGCCCGCGAAGGCGGCTCGGCAGATCGTCAGATCGGTAATTTCCTGCTTCGCGGTCATCGGCGTCTTCGTCCTAACCAAATAGAAAGAAGCCCGCCAGCCCCATTAGGGCGGCGGGCCAAGTTCAGGGAGGAAACGCCAGTCACACGGCAGGATGAAGAAACATACCTCATCCCTGAGGCATATACTGCATTGCACAAAGCCTCGGCGTCCAGCAAAAAGCCAAGGAATTTCGCACAATTTTTAGCCTATCAGGCAATAATTGGCTTGTTTTTAGGCTGCGCGATGCACAACGCCTCACTTTCTGCTCCAATATTGCCCAAATGCAGAATATGCACCTCCACCAGCGGGCGCTTGCCCAGGCGCTTGCCGGTGATCCGGCGCAGCGCCGCGCGGGCGGCATCGGTAAAGGCGGTTTCATCGCCGCGGAGGCCCTTGGGCAGGTCGTTCAGCTCCTCCAGGAACTCCGCCTCATAGGCCAGGCGGGTCTTGCCATCCGCCTCGTCCAGCAGGCCGGGGCCGGAAATGCGCGGCGTGCCGACGACGCGGCCTTGCCCATCCACGGCGAAGCTGCCCATGACAACGCCGTTGAACAGCATGCGCCGGCGCGCGGCCAGTACGCTGCCTTTCAGTGGCAGGATCCGGTCGCCATCGACCGCCAGCCGCCCGGTCGGCACGGAATCCACCACGCGCGGCGCGCCGGGGGCAAATTGCAGCACGTCGCCATTCTCCACCAGCACGGTGGGAATGCCCTCATGCTGGGCGAAGGCCGCCTGGGTGGAGAGATGCCGCCACTCGCCATGCGTGGGGATGATGTGTTTCGGGCGGACCAGCGCGTAGAGCCGCCGCAGCTCGTCCTGCGCCGGATGGCCGGAAACATGGGTGAACTCTTCGTTATCGGTGATGATGTTCACCCCGCGCCGGGCGAGCGCGTCGCGCACTTTGCGCACCGCCAGCTCGTTGCCGGGGATGACGCGCGAGGAGAAGATCACCGTATCGCCCTCGCCCAGCACGGCGTGACGGTGAGAGTCGGCGGCGATGCGCGCCAGCGCCGAGCGCGGCTCGCCCTGGCTGCCGGTGACCAGCAGCAGCAGGTTCTCATCCGGGATCGAGCCGATCATCTCTTCGGGGAGGAGATCCGGCACGTTCTTCAGATACCCAGCCTCCTG
>DATJXU010000214.1:0-2840 GCA_035499915.1 Acidocella sp. | reverse complement strand
TTCAACGGCACGCATCACGACATTGACGTGTTCACCCACGAGATGGGCCACGCCTTCCAGAACTACGCCTCGCGCCACCTGCCGGGCATCGACTATCTCTGGCCGACCTCTGAATCCGCCGAGATTCATTCCATGAGCCTGGAGCATCTGGCCTATCCGCACATCGCGCTGATGGTGGGCGAGGACAAGGCCGAGCGCTACCGGCGCATGCACCTCATCCAGTCGATCGCGTTTCTGCCTTATGGCGTCTGCGTCGATCATTTCCAGCACGAGGTCTACGCGAACCCTGATGCCACCCCCGCGGAGCGCCATGCGATGTGGAAGCGGCTTGAGGCGCAATACACGCCCTGGCGCAATTGGGGCGACCTTGCCTATCCCGCCAAGGGCGCGCGCTGGCAGGGGCAGGCGCATATCTATGGCATGCCCTTCTATTATATCGATTACACCCTGGCCGAATGCTGCGCCTTGCAGTTCTGGGTGAAATCGCGGGAGGATTACGCAAGCGCGCTGCAGGATTACGTGGCGCTGTGCGGGCTCGGCGGCGCCAAGCCGTTCCTGGGGCTGGTCGAGGCGGCGGGGCTGACTTCGCCCTTCCAGCCGGGCGTGCTGGAAGACGCCGTGAAGGCGGCGGAGGCTGTGCTGGGCTTGTAAACCGCAGGGGCGCCTGGCGTTGCAAAGGGGGTAGAAACCCGGGTTTCTACCGGCGCCCCCAAGCCTTGCCACACCGGAATGCCTGGCGCACAAAGTCCCCCATGCAGCGCCGGTTCTTGCTCCTCAGCCCCCTGGCCCTGGCCGCGTGCCATCATGACCTGTCGGCGCAGGACGTAAATGTCCGCGGGCTGATCCCGCCGCTCGCCTTCACCATGAGCGATGCCGGCACCGGCAAGCCGGTGACCGAGGCGGATTTTCGCGGCTGCGTCGTGCTGCTCTATTTCGGCTACACCAATTGCCCGGATGTCTGCCCCACCACGCTCTACAACATGCAGCGCGTGCAGAAGGCCATGGGAGACTCCGCGGACAAGGTGAAAATCCTGTTCGTGACCGTGGACCCGGACCGCGACCCCCCGCCGGTCCTCGCCCAATACGCCGCCTTGTTCGGCAGCAACGTGGTGGGGCTGCGCGGCACGCCCGATCAGCTTTACGCCCTGGCGCGGCGCTACCGCGTGGTGTTCTCCGTGGTCAAGCAACCGGTTTACACTGTTACCCATTCGGCGGCGGTCTATGTGTTCAACGCCAAGGGCCAGCCGGAATTCATCATCGCCGGCATGGACACTGTAAAACCCGATATCGACGGCATCGCCCGGGATCTGCGCCATGTCGCGGAGGAATAACCAAGCGTGCGTGTCCGCGCGTCAAGCACAACCCCGCGCCCCCCTGCTAGATAATCGCCATGGCGCAGATCGATCCGGATGAGCAGACGAAGGGCTGGCAGGATATCAGCCTCTGGATGGCGGGCCTCGATGCCCCCCTCACCCCGCGCCCGGCCCTGGCAGGCGACATCACCGCCGACATCGCCATCATCGGCGCCGGCTATACCGGGCTCTGGACCGCCTATTACCTGAAAACCCGCGCGCCCGGGCTGAACATCGCGGTGCTGGAGGCGCAGACCGCCGGGTTCGGCGCCTCGGGCCGCAATGGCGGCTGGGTGATGGGCGCGGTGCTGGGCGAGGACAGGCTGGTCGGCCATCTGCCCGAGCCACAACGGCGCGAAAGCTGGGCGCTGCTGCACGCCATTCCCGATGAGGTCGGGCGCGTGACCCAGGCAGAGGCAATTGCGTGCGATTTCCGCAAGGGCGGCACGCTCTCTTGCGCGGCGCGCTATCCGGAGCAGGAGCGCAGGCTGCGCGGCTGGCTGAAAGCCCTCCACGAGGAAGGCCAGAGCGAGGCGGATGCGCGTTGGCTCACCCCGGCGGAGCTCACGCAGGAGCTGCGGATTCCAGGCGCGCTGGGCGCCATCTTCACCCCCCATTGCGCCACCATCCAGCCCGCCAGGCTGGCGCGCGGCCTGGCGGGCGCGGTGGAGCGGCTGGGGGTGACACTCTATGAGCAAAGCCGCGTGACGCATTGGCAGCCGGGCGAGCTGCGCACCGCGCAGGGCCGGGTGCGGGCGGATTGGGTGGTGCCGGCGGTGGAAGGCTATGCCGCCGCCCTGCCGCCTTTGGGCGATTACCAGCTCCCGGTGCAAAGCCTGCTCATCGCCACCGAGCCGCTGCCCGAGGATGTCTGGGCCGAAATCGGCCTGTCCCGCGGCCAGGCCTTCAGCGAGTTCAGCCGGCAGGTGACCTATGGCCAGCGCACGGCCGATAACCGCCTCGCCTTCGGCGCCCGCGGCGGCTACCGCTTCGGCGGCAGATTACGCACGGATTTTACCCTGACCGAGGCTGAAGAGGGGCTGCGGCGCTATCTGATGGGCGCGCTATTCCCGCAGCTGAAGGGGGCAAAAATCACCCATCGCTGGGGCGGCAATCTCGGCATGTCGCGGCGCTTCCAGCCGCATATGCTGCTTGATCCCCAAAGCCGCATCGCGCTGTCCGGCGGCTATGGCGGCGAGGGCGTGGGCGCCTCCAATCTCGGCGGGCGCACGCTGGCGGACCTGATCCTGGGGCGCGACACGGTGGAGACACGCCAGCCCTGGGTGATCCAGGGCAAACCCCTGCGCCAGGCGCTGCGGCGCTGGGAGCCCGAGCCCCTGCGCTGGCTGGGCTATAACGCCATCATCGCCAGCTTCGTGCATGAGGATCAGGTTCTGGCCAACCCGCGCAGCGCCCCCTGGCGCCGCCGCCTGGCCGAGGCCCTGGCCGCGCGCATGGAAGGGCTGATGGGCTGAGCCAGCGGTAAAA
>DATJXU010000213.1:0-9476 GCA_035499915.1 Acidocella sp. | reverse complement strand
ATCCTCGTCGCAATCACGGCATGTCCTTAAACTGGCTGATATATACTGCCCTTTTGCGGCGCCATTGCGGCGGCGACCTTACAGGAATGTAAGCGATTGCAACATTGACGGCCGCATTGCCGACATGGCTTCCACCTAGGTTCCACCGCAGGCCAGCTTCAACAACCGGCTGCCAAAGCATAACCAGGGATTCCCACACATGGCTTCACGATCCTTCAAACCGTTCTACGCGATGACGCTTGCCGCCGCGCTGACTCTGGGCCTTTCCGGCCTCGCGCAGGCGCAGCAGATGCACCAGGACCAGCCGCATCGGATAACGGCGCCGGCGCACGACATGGCGAAGAAGAGGGCCGCGTTTCACCACATCAGCATGACACGGCACAGAGCCGTCATACACCACATCACCATGCGGCATGATGAGGTCCAGCACGTGGCGGCGCGGCATATTGAGCCGCACCAGGGCATCCAGACACGGCCCATGCCGGACCACGGGCAGATGGCACCGCAACACTAACCCGCTTGCCCGCCCAGGCGGCGGCTGCGAAGATGCGGCATGAACGCCTCTGCCCTGCATCTCTCAAAGGCCGATCCCCGCCTGGGCGCATTGATCGCGCGGCTGGGGCCGCTGAAGCGTGAAAAGCCCGAGCATACGGATTTGTATCACGCCCTGCTCTCAGCCGTGGCGCACCAGCAGCTTCATGCCAACGCGGCCCGGGCGATCCTCGGCCGGCTGAAATCCGCCTGCGGGGATGCGTTTCCCACCCCCGCCACGCTGCTTGCCATGCCCGATGAGGCGCTGCGCGCCTGCGGCTTTTCCGCGTCCAAGATGGCGGCGATTCGCGATGTGGCGGCCAAGGCGGCGGACGGCACCATCCCCTCTCGCCCCCGCGCTTTGCGCCTCTCCGATGAGGCGCTGATCGAGCGCCTGACCAGCATCCGCGGCGTCGGGCGCTGGACGGTGGAGATGCTGCTGATTTTCACGCTGCGCCGGCCTGATGTGTTTCCGGTCGATGATTTCGGCGTGCGCGAGGGCTACCGGCTTCTGCACGCGCTGGAGCAGCAGCCAAAACCAAAAGCCTTTGCTGAAATCGGCAAAGCCTTCGCGCCCTACCGCACGCTGGCCTCGCTCTATCTCTGGCGCGCGGCGGATGAAATGAAAAAACCCGGCGCGGCGCTGAGCAAGGCATAAAAAAACTGCAAAAGAAATGCAGCCTTTTTTGTAAAAAAGGCTGCACCCAAAAAACTTTTAAAACTTAGTCCAACCTGCTCAGGGCAGATGCTTGGCGATGTAGGGCGGCAGCCAGAAGCTGGCCACATGCACCTGCGGGCTCCAGTAACCGCTCTTGCCCGCAATGCCCGCCGCCTCTGCGCGCTTTGCGATTTCCTCAACGCCATGCTGCGTCTGTTTCGGGTCCTTGCCCGCCCAGCCCAGCGTCATGTAGCCGCCCACATAGGTCGGCACCGCCGCCACATAGGCCGAGACATAAGGGAAGAATTTCTTGCGGCGCACGGAGGTGTCATGCAGCTCATCGGCCTGCATGAAGGGCACGCCGCACTGATTCACGATCAGCCCGTCATCGCTGAGAATGCGCGCGGCGTTCTCGTAGAACTCGTCAGTGAACAGAACTTCACCCACGCCGATCGGGTCGGTGGAATCGACGATGATCACGTCGAAGGAACCGGTCGGCGCCTTCTTCACGTAATCGATGCCATCGCCCACGATCACTTCCGCGCGCGGGCTGGTCCAGGCGTCGCCGCCGATGCCGGGCAGGAATTCCTTGGAGAGGCGGATCACCTCGCCGTCGATCTCCGCCATCACCGCGCGCTCGACGCCCTTGTGCATCAGAACATGCTTGAGCACGCCGCCATCGCCCGCGCCGATGATCAGCACGTTCTTGGCATTGCCATGCGCCAGCAGCGGCACATGGGTCAGCATTTCCTGATAGACGAACTCGTCACGCTCGGTGATCTGGATCACGCCATCCAGCGTCAGCACGCGGCCATGGCTGGTGGTCTCGAACACACCAATGTCCTGGAAATCGCTCTTCACCCGCGCCAGCTCGCGCACCGTTTTAAAGCGCTGGCCCCAATCGGGGTAGAGCGTCTCGTTCAACCAAGTCTCGGCCATGGGCACACCTCATGTGTCAGGGCCAGCGCCGGGAAAAGCCGAAGCTCTTCCCAGCCGCCGGGCCAGCTCAAGATTGTTCAGGAAGGATGACTCCAGGCGGCGGCGCCGCCCGGCATTACGCGATCAGGCCGCGCTTCTGCTCGTTGATCTGGATATGGCTCGGGCTGAAGGCTTCCTTCAGGAAGGGGATCAGCTTGTACGGGTCGCAGCAGCCGCACATGAACACGTCCAGAGCCGCGAAGCCGCGCTCGGGCCAGCTATGGATGGAGATGTGGCTCTCCGCCAGCACCACAACGCCGGACACGCCGCCATTGGGCTCGAAATGATGGAAATGGTGATGCAGAATGGTTGCACCAGCCGCCAGGGCGCCGTTGCACAGCGTCTGGTCGATCAGCTGCGGGCTGTCGAGATTGGAGGCACCCCACAGATCAATGATCAGGTGCATGCCGGCGTATTTCACGCCGTCCTTCTCGACATAATAGTCTTTCTGCGGCTCCTGGGAGACCATGGAAATCGTCTGGTTTTCGCTCGGAGACTCCGAGACCATCCCCAGTTGGGCAAGTGCGTTCATTTCGAACCCCCTAACTAGTAGACAGCCTGTAGAACGCAGCACCGCGCTGCGCCCCCCTGGGCCACTGTGGGGGCGGCTTATGAGGCCAACCCCCCCTGGATGCAAGTGATATTTTCATGAGGGCTCTGAAAAATTTTAACCCCTGCCCTGCGTTGGCGGAGCAGGGGTTTTTCACGAAAGCTTAAAGCAGGAGACTGGCAATTTTCAGTTACTCTGCTGCCTCCAAATACGCCTCCAGCGGCGCGCAGGAGCAGACGAGGTTGCGGTCGCCATACACATTGTCCACCCGCTTCACGGGCGGCCAATATTTCTGAACCGCAACATAAGGCAGCGGGAAGGCCGCCACCTGACGGGAATAGGCATGCGCCCACTCCTGCGCCATCACCTCGGCGGCGGTGTGCGGGGCGTTTTTCAACGGATTGTCATCCTTCGGCAACCTGCCTGCGGCAACCAGCGCGATCTCGCCCGCAATGCTCAGCATCGCGTCGCAGAACCGGTCCAGCTCGGCCTTGTCCTCGCTCTCTGTGGGCTCGATCATCAGCGTGCCCGCCACCGGCCAGGACATTGTGGGCGCATGGAAGCCGTAATCGGCCAGGCGCTTGGCGATATCCTCCACCTGCACGCCGGAATTGGCGGCAAAGCCCCGGCAATCGACGATGCATTCATGCGCCACGCGCCCATGCTCGCCCTGGTACAGGATGGGGTACGCGCCCTGCAGCCGGGTGGCGATGTAGTTGGCGTTCAGAATCGCCGCCTTGGTGGCCTGGGCAATGCCCTGCGGCCCCATCAGCCTGATATAGGCGTAGGGAATGGGCAGGATCAGCGCCGAGCCGAAGGGGGCCGCCGAAACCGGGCCATAGCCCGTTTCGGGCCCGGCATCCCCACGCAACGGGTGGGTGGGCAGATGCGGTGCCAGATGCGCCGCCACGCCGATGGGCCCCACCCCCGGCCCGCCGCCGCCATGGGGAATGCAGAAGGTCTTGTGCAGGTTCAGATGGCAGACATCCGCGCCGATATTGGCCGGGCTGGTCAGCCCCACCTGGGCGTTCATGTTGGCGCCGTCCATATAGACCTGCCCGCCCGCCGCATGCACGGCCTGGCAGATGTCGCGGATCGCGGTCTCGAACACGCCATGGGTGCTGGGATAGGTGATCATCAGCGCCGCGATCCGGCGCCCATGCTCCTCGACCTTCTTGTGCAGGTCGGCGACATCCACATTGCCGTTCTTGTCGCAGCCCACCACCACCACCTTGTAGCCCGCCATGGCGGCGGAGGCCGGGTTGGTGCCATGGGCGGAGGCCGGGATGAGGCAGATGTTCCGCTCCCCCTCGCCGCGCGATTCATGCCAGGCGCGGATGGCCAGCAGCCCGGCATATTCGCCCTGCGCGCCGGAATTGGGCTGCAGCGACACGGCGGCAAAACCGGTGACCTCGCAGAGCAACACGGCCAGCTCGTCGATCAGCTGCTTGATCCCTTGCGTCTGCTCTGGCGGCGCGAAGGGATGCAGGGTCGAAAACTCCGGCCAGGTGATCGCCGCCATCTCCACCGCGGCGTTCAGTTTCATCGTGCAGGAGCCAAGCGGAATCATCGAGCGGTTGAGCGCGACATCCTTGTCCTCCAGCCGCTTCAGATAGCGCAGCATGCCATGCTCGGAATGATGGGCGCTGAACACCTCCTCCGTGCAAAAGCCGCTCTTGCGCGCCAGCGCGGCGGGGATGGAGGGCTGCGCCTCGGCCAGCCTCGCGCCGAACAGCGCGGCCAGCGCCTCCAGCTCGGGGCGCGTCACTGTCTCATCCAGGGCGATGCCCAGCCCCGTTTCGTCGATCCGGCGCAGATTGAACCCGGCGTCTTCGGCCGCGCGCATCAGCGCCTCCGCCTTGGCCCCGGCCTCGATCGCCAGCGTATCGAAAAACGCGTCGTGGCGCAGGGCGAATCCGGCCTTGCGCACCGCCTCGCCCAGCAGCCGCGCCTGCAGGTTCACCCGCCGCGCGATGGTCTTCAGCCCCTCCGGCCCGTGCCAGGCGGCGTAGAACCCGGCCATCACCGCCAGCAGCACCTGCGCGGTGCAGATATTGCTGGTCGCCTTCTCACGGCGGATATGCTGCTCGCGCGTCTGCAAGGCGAGGCGCATGGCCGGGCGCCCGGCGGCATCCACCGACACGCCAACCAGCCGCCCCGGCATGGAGCGCTTAAAGGCGTCCTTGGTGGCGAAGAACCCGGCATGCGGGCCGCCAAAGCCCATCGGCACGCCAAAGCGCTGCGCGGAGCCCACCACGATCTCGGCGCCCATCTCCCCCGGCGGAGTTAACAGCGTCAACGCCAGCAGGTCGGCGCAGACGATGCTCATCGCCCCGCTGGCCCTGGCCGCGCCGATCTCGGCACTCAGATCCCGCACCTCGCCGGTGGAGCCGGGGTAATTCAGCACCACCGCGAACGGCTTGGCCCCGGCGATCGCCTCGATATCCCCCGGCGCGAAATCCACCACCTCCCAGCCCTGCGGCCAGGCGCGGGTGGCGATCACGGCGCGGGTTTGCGGATGCACGTCTTGGGCGATGGCGATCACCTTGCTGCCCGCCTTGTGCAGCGCATGGGCCATGGCCACACCCTCGGCCGCCGCCGTCGCCTCGTCCAGCAGCGAGGCGTTGGCGATTTCCATGCCCGTGAGCGAAGTGATCATGGTCTGGAAATTCAGGATGGCCTCCAGCCGGCCCTGGGAGATTTCTGCCTGGTAGGGCGTATAGGCCGTGTACCAGCCCGGGTTCTCCAGCACGTTGCGGCTGATCACCGGCGGGGTGATGGTGCCGTGATAGCCCAGCCCGATGAGGGATTTCTTCACCACGTTGCGGCTGGCCAGCCCGCGCAGCAGCGCCAGCACGGCGGCCTCATCCTGCGCCTCCGGCAGCGCCAGGGCGGCGTTGGTGCGGATGCTCTCGGGGATGGTCTGCGCGATCAGCCCCTCCAGGCTCGGCGCGCCGACGGCTTTCAGCATCGCGGCGATTTGCGCCTCATCCGGCCCGATATGGCGGCTGACGAAACCGTCCCGCCGCTCCAGCGCGGCCAGTTCCGATAAGGCGCTCACGCCAGGCTCCCCAGGAATTCCTCATAGGCCGCGCGGTCGAGCAGCTCGGTCAGAGAGGCCGGGTCCTGCAGGCGCAGCTTGAAGAACCAGCCCTCGCCCTCGGCCGCGGCATTCACCTTGGCGGGTTCATCCACGATGGACTGATTCACCTCCGCCACCGTGCCGGTGAGCGGGGCGTACACGTCGGAGGCGGCCTTCACGCTCTCCACCACCGCGCAGGCCTCGCCCCTGGCCACGTTGCGGCCCGGCTCCGGCAGCTCGACGAACACGATATCGCCCAGCGCCTGCTGGGCGTGGTCGGTAATGCCGATGGTGGCCAGCCCGTCCGCCCCCACGCACACCCACTCATGATCCTTGGAGAAAAAAACCTGGGACATTGGAAGCCTTCCTTTCAACGGACGTAGTTATGAGGAACGAAGGGCAGCGCCGTGACCTTTCCGGCCAGCGGCTTGTCGCGCACGATCAAATCGAGCGCCGTGCCGGTTTCGGCGCAATCGGAGCGGACATAGCCGAGCGCAATGGGCGCGTTCAGAGTGGGGGAAAACACGCCGGAGGTGACGCGCCCGACGCGCTCGCCGCCCGGCCGCCTGATCTCGGCCCCGGCGCGGGCGGGGGCGCGGCCTTCCAGCCGGATGCCAACCAGCCTCTGCGCCGTGCCCTCGGCCAGCGCCTTGCTCACGGCGCCGGCGCCCAGAAAATGGCCTTCGCCCAGGCGTTTTTTGGAGAGCGCGAAGCCGAGACCCGCCGCAACCGGGTTGGTGCTTTCATCAATGTCATTGCCATAAAGGCAGAGCCCGGCCTCCAGCCGCAGCGAATCGCGCGCCCCCAGCCCGGCTGGCACTGCGCCACGGGCGAGCAGCAGCTCGGCCAGGGCCTCGCCATCCCAACCGGCGCAGCCGATCTCGAAGCCATCCTCCCCGGTATAGCCGGAGCGGGTGAGCATGCAGTCAATCCCGTCAATGTTCAGGGCGGCGGCGTCCATGAATTTCAGCCCCGCCGCCTCGGGCAGAATTTCCGCCGCCTTCGGCCCTTGCAGGGCCAAAAGCGCACGGTCGAAATGCGTGGTCACCGCCACGCCATGGCCGCGCATATGGGCGACATCCGCCTCCTTGCGGCTGGCATTCAGCACCAGCTGAATATGCCGCCCGAGATTGGCCACCATCAGATCATCCAAAATCCCGCCCGCCTCGTTCAGCAGCAGCGTATAGCGCTGGCGGCCCGGCATCAGCGCGGCGATATCGCCCGGCACCAGGCGCGAGAAGGCTTCGATTTCGGTGATCTCGGCCTGGCCCATATGGGAGACGTCGAACAAGGCGGCGCCTGTCCGGCAGGCCGTATGCTCGGCGATAATGCCCTGATATTGCAGCGGCATCTCATAACCGGCGAATTCCACCATGCGCGCGCCAAGGCGGCGGTGCAATGCATCCAATGGTGTCTTGGCCAAGGTTCATCCCCCACTCGTCAGTCCACCCGGCTAACACCGCCGGAAGCGCTGACCCCCCTCTGTCTTGAGACCTGAGAGATTCGGGCTGACCTTGGAAGGTGCAGACCCTTGACCCCGTCGGTGCGGCGGAAACTCCCCGCCGGCTTTCCAGAGTGCCTTGTGCCGATCCGCAGCCCTCTTTGCCTGAGCGATTCCGGGGGCCGGTTGCGCCTTCGGCGGCGGAAATACCTGTTCCCGCTCTCTCCTGCGTCCGAATAAGGACGTTTCCCTTTTGCCCGAGGGGGCATAATTTGCAAAGCTGTTTCTTACGCAGTCACAGAAAAACCAGATCGAGGCCTATTTATGTTAGACAACACCCAGCCGGTCCCTGCCCTCGTGGTCAAGGACATCCATAAATCCTTTGGGACGGTGGAGGTGCTCAAGGGCGTGTCTCTTTCCGCCAATGACCAGGATGTGATTGCGATTCTCGGCTCCTCGGGCTCTGGCAAGAGCACCTTCCTGCGCTGCATCAACATGCTGGAAATGCCCGACAAGGGCAGCGTGTCGATCAAGGGCGAGACGATCGAGATGCGCGAAGGCCGCCAGGGCCGCGCCTGCGCGAATCCAAAACAGCTGGAGCGGCTGCGCTCCAGCCTCTCCATGGTGTTCCAGCAATTCAATCTCTGGGGCCACATGACCGTGCTGCAGAACGTGATCGAGGCGCCGGTGCACGTGCTGAAGCTGGACAAGAAAACCGCCATCGCCCGGGGCGAGGCGATGCTGGAGAAGGTCGGGCTCTCGGCCAAGCTGCACGCCTACCCGGCACAGCTCTCCGGCGGGCAGCAGCAGCGCGTGGCCATCGCCCGCGCCCTGGCGATGGAGCCGGAGGTGCTGCTGTTCGACGAGCCGACCTCCGCCCTGGACCCGGAGCTGGTGGGCGAGGTGCTGAAGGTGATGCGCGATTTGGCCAAGGAAGGCCGGACCATGCTGGTGGTCACCCATGAGATGGGCTTTGCCCGCGAGGTGGCGAGCCGGGTGATGTTTCTGCACAAGGGCCAGACCGAGGAAGAGGGCGCGCCGCAGGAGATGTTCACCAACCCGCAGACGGCGCGGTTCAAGCAATTCCTGTCCAGCACGCTGAAACACTGAGAACCGATTGCGCGGGGCCCTGGGCGCGGGGCCTAACCGCCCGCCAGAGCGTGAAGGCTGCCCCGCAATAATCGCAAAACCCGTTGTTAAATCACGGCGTCGCCCCCTATCTTGAAGCAGGACTGCGATAGTCAGGAATCAGGACGAGCATGGCAGACGATCCGTATAAAATTCTGGGGGTGAAGAAGGAGGCGAGCGCGGAGGAGATCCGTTCCGCCTACCGCAAGCTGGCGAAGACGCATCACCCCGACCTCAACCCCGGCAACAAACAGGCGGAGGAGAAGTTTAAATCCATCTCCGCCGCCTATGATCTGCTGAACGACGCGGAAAAGCGGGCAAGGTTCGACCGGGGCGAGATCGACGCCTCCGGGGCCGAGCGCGCGCCCCAGCAATCCTGGCGGCACTATGCGCAAGGCGCGCCGGGCGAGCGCTATGCCTATTCAACCGGCGGCGGGGCGGGAGGGGCGGATTTCGAGGATCTGTTCGCCAATGTCTTCAACCAGCGCCCGCGCGGCCCGGCCAAAGGGCATGACCGCCACTATAGCCTGGAGGTCGCGTTTCTGGAGGCGGTGAGCGGCGTCACGCGGCGGATTACCCTGCCGGATGGCGGCACGCTGGATGTGAAGATCCCCCCCGGCACTGAGGAGGGCGATATTCTGCGCCTGCGCGGCAAGGGGGAGCCGGGTCTCCAGGGCGGCCCGGCGGGGGATGCGCTGATCGAGCTTCATGTGGCGGCGCATAAAGTCTACCGGCGCGTTGGGCGGAATATCCACATGGATGTGCCGGTTTCGCTGAAGGAGGCGGTGCTGGGGGCGAAGGTGACCATCCCCACACCGGCGGGCGAGGTGGCGATGACGGTGCGCCCGGGCACGGAAAGCGGCACCGAGATGCGGCTGCGCGGGCGCGGCGTGCCGGCCCATGGCAAGCATGCGGCGGGGGATCTGCATGTGAGGCTGACCGTGGTGGTGGGCCCGGCGGATGAGAAACTGAGGGCGTTCCTGCAAGGCTGGAACCAGCCGGGCTTCAATCCACGAGAAGGGATGAAGTGATCACCACCCGTAGCGCAGGGCGGCGGCGTTTCGTGGGGGATTTTTGTAAAAATCCCCCACACCCCTAAAAACGTTTA
>DATJXU010000212.1:0-18600 GCA_035499915.1 Acidocella sp. | reverse complement strand
AGCCGCCAAGTTTAGGGAGCTAAAAAAACAAGGGCAATGTAAGCCGCCAAGTTTAGGGAGCTAAAAAAAACATAGGCATCGCAACAGATGCTAAAGGCCGGTCCTCAGGACCGGCCTTTTTTCATGGCTTAGCGCAGTGGCATGTTCCGGCCAGGGAGGCGGCGGTGGTAGAAGCGCGAGACATTGATCTGTTCCCACACGCCCTCGCGGGCGAACGGATCCTCCGCCACGAACCGGTCGACCGCGTCCCGGTCCGGCGCTTCCAGCAGGAGCAATGAACCGTTCATGATCTCACCGTCATCTGTCTGCAGTGGTCCGGACATGACGACAGTGACCAGGCCCGCTTCGTCCTGCTCCTCCACGAAACTGCGATGGGCAGCATACAAATCCAGCCGAAGCTGCAACGTCCCCGGCCGGTCTTTCGCGTGCAATACGTAGAGTGGCATACGGCTAACACCCTCTCCTGACTCTTCCACCCATCGGTAGTATGAAACCGGGGCTTTGACACGCCGCATGTTCGCCACCCAGCTTTGTGCTGAACGCTGAAGACGGACCGCAAGGAGAGAAAAAATGAAGCTGCTGCGCTATGGTGATGAGGGAAGTGAGCAATGGGGCGTGCTGGACGCCGAGGGCGGCATCCGCACGCTGGACGATGCGCTGCAGCAGGTGACCGGCGATGAGCTGAGCCCGCAATGGCTGGCGCACTTGCAGACTCTGGACCCGGCCAAGCTGCCGGTGCTGAAGGCCGAACACCGCATCGGCGCCTGCATCCCCCGGCCGCTGAACTTTGTCTGCGTCGGGTTGAACTATGCCGACCATGCGGCGGAAACCGGCGGCAAGCTTCCCAAGGAGCCGATCCTGTTCCTGAAATCGCTCTCCGCCTTTTGCGGCCCGTATGACGACATCATCATCCCGCCCGGCTCGATGAAGACGGATTGGGAGGTGGAGCTGGGCGTGGTGATCGGCACCAAGGCCTCGCATGTCTCCGAGGACGCGGCGCTGGATCATGTCGCTGGCTATACAATCGTGAACGATGTCAGCGAGCGCGCATACCAGACCGAGCGCGGCGGCCAGTGGGACAAAGGCAAGGGCGCCGATCATTTCGGCCCGGTGGGGCCTTATCTCGTCACCAAGGACGAAGTGCCCGACCCGCAGGCCCTGCGGCTGTTCTGCGAGGTGGACGGGCAGATGATGCAGGACGGCACCACCGCCAACATGATCTTCGGCGTCAGGCAGCTTGTCTCCTATGTTTCACAATTCTTCACCCTCTATCCGGGGGACATCATCGCCACCGGCACGCCGGCGGGGGTGGGAATGGGCAAGAAGCCCGAGCCCATCTTCCTGCGCCCGGGCCAGAGCCTGCGGCTTGGCGTGGAAGGTCTGGGCGAGCAGCGGGCGAAAACAATAGGAGGATAAGCATGGTTACCGAATTCGCGCAGATCGAGGTGAAACCCGGCATGGAGGAGGCCTTCATCCAAGGCGCCGCCAAAAGCCGCCCGGTGTTCCTGGCGGCGGAAGGCTGTTTTGGCATGGGGCTGCAGCGCTCGGTCGAGGAGCCGTCAAAATTCCTGCTGATGGTGCAGTGGGAGAGCGTGGACGCCCATATGGTCATCTTCCGGGAGTCGCCGGGCTTTCAGGAATGGCGCAACAATGTCGGCCATTGCTTCGCGGTGCCGCCGGTGGTCTGGCACGGCGAGACCGTGATTTAGAGCGCTATAGGTTGACGCAGACGCGCCACCCTCAAGCGATCAGGCTCTTTATTAAGAGGCTGATTCACGCCCTCGGTTGCCGCGCAAGGGCGCGCCACCCTCAAGCGATCAGGCTCTAAGAAAGCGCAATCCCGAACGAAACCGCCGCCGCGATGCCAAGCCATGCGGCGGCGGTCAGCATCTGGCGGCTGCGCGAAAACACCAGCGCATAGGCGGCCTTCAGCAGATTATTGCTGGCGCTGGCGATCAGCACGGCGCTGGTGACGGCGCCGGCGCTGACCGCGAATTTGCCGTCAAGCAATGAGAGAATGAACGGGTCGATATCCGAGAACCCGACCGCGAAGCTCAGCACATGCAGCCCCGCCGCGCCGAACCGGGTGGTCACGACCTGGGTGATGGCGGCAAACACCACGAACAAGGCCGCGAACAGGAAGGCGACGGGCAGGTCCAGCGGGTTGGCGCTGACGGCGGGGTGGGTCTGCGTCTGCGCGCCGCGCGCCCGCCAGGCCAGTGCGCCCGCAACGGCCATAGACGTCGCGAACAGCCCGCCGAAGGGCAGGGCCAAGGCCAGGGCGGCATCCTTGTGCCCCAGCAGGGCGATCAGCGCCAGCAGCCGCGCATACATCATGGCGGTGGCGATGATGACAGCCGCCGGCGCAAAAGCGGCGCTGTCAGGCTCCGCCCGCACGGCGCGGGCCAGCACCACCGTGGCGGCGGTGGAGGAGTAAAGCCCGCCCAGCAGACCGGTGAGCAGCGTGCCCGCGCGCGGAAACAGATAGCGGTGGGCGAGATAGCCGAGATAGGAAATGCCGGAGATCACCAGCACCGCCACCCAGATTTTTGCCCAGGTGATGCCGGGCAGATAAGGCAGCTCGGTCGCGGGCAGCAGCGGATAGATCAACCCGGCCAGAACCAGGAATTTGGCCAGCGTCACGCCTTCCTCGGTCGGGAAGGCGTCGGAGAGACGGCGGATATTCACCTGCTCGCCCAGTGCCAGCAGGACCACGACGGTCAGCGCCGCGACCACCGCCAGCGGCGCGGTGAGCAGCAGCGGCCCCAGCGCATAAGTGATCAGCCCGATCACCGTCGGCACCAGGGAACTGTCCCCCGTCTTCACCCGCTTGCGGTAATCCAGCATCAGCGCCACGCCCAGCACGCCAAACCCGACGCAGAAGGGGATGACCGGGGCGATGACCCAGAGCACGAAGCCGAGCGCTGCGATGAGCGTGAGAGTGCGTGTGGTGCCAAACCCCAGGGCCTGCGGCTCCAGCGCGGCTTCGTCCCGGCGGCGATAGGCGTGCAGTTCCAGCCCGATGATGAAGGCCAGCCCCATTGTGCCGAGAAAGCCGGACAGAATGGGGGGGATCAGGTCGTTCATCTGCCGCGCAGTTCGGCCAGGCCCTGCTCCAGATCGGCGATCAGGTCGTCAACATTTTCCAGCCCGATCTGGAAGCGCGCGGCCTCCCCCTCGAACCGGCCAGTGCCGGCGGAGCGGCGGATGGTGCCGGTGGTGGGCAGCACCAGGCTCTCAAACCCGCCCCAACTCGCGCCGATGCCAAACATTTGCAGCGCATCGATCATCCGCACCACATCCTCGGCGCTGTAGCGCGGCTGGAATACCACCCCGAACAACCCGCAGGCGCCGGTGAAGTCACGCTTGAAAACCTCATGGCCAGGGCAGGAGGGCAGGGCAGGATGCAGCACCCGCGCCACCTCCGGCCGTTGCGCGAACCAGTTGGCGATCTTTAAGCCAGCCGCCTCGGCGGCCTTCAGCCGCACATGCAGCGTGCGCAGGCCGCGCAGGGCCAGCCAGCAATCATCCGGGCTGGCATAATTGCCCATCTCCAGCGAGCCCAGCCGCAGCCATCGCCAATCCTCCTCGGTATTCACCACCACGGCGCCGAGAATGATATCCGAATGCCCGCCGGGATATTTGGTGAGCGCATGGATGGACACGTCCACGCCCTTGGTGAAGGGCGCGAAATGCAGAATGCCCCAGGTATTATCCAGAAACACCTTCGCGCCATGCGCATGCGCCACCGCGGCCAGGGCCGGAATATCCTGCACCTCGAAGGTATGGCTGCCGGGGCTTTCGGTTAACAGCACCCTGGTGTTGGGCCGGAACAAGGCCTCCAGCCCCGGCGCGGAGATCATCGGGTCGTAATAGGTGGTTTCCACGCCGAAGCGCCGCAGCACGGAATCGCAGAAGCTGCGTGTGGGGCCATAGACCGAATCCGGCACCAGCAGATGCGCGCCGGATTTCAGGTAAGCCAGCAGCGGCAAGGTGATGGCCGAAAGCCCGCTGCCCGTAACCTGCGCATGGGTGCCGCCCTCGATCTCGGCGATGGCGGCCTCCAGGGCGAAATGGGTCTCGCTGCCCATCAGCCCGTAATTCTCCACCGGCTCGAAGGTGGCGCGCTGGCCGACCTCGCGCTTGGCCGCCACGCTCGCATGCAGCACCGTTGAGCCGCGCTTCAGCGGCGGGTTGACGAACCCATATTGCCTGATGGGCGCGCGCCCGGCCTGGACCAGCGCCGTTTCGATCTTTTTAGCCATTCACACCTCGATTGGCGTGTCGTCGCGCCCCCCCCATTCGGCCCAAGAGCCATCATAAATCGCCGCTTCAGGCAAGCCCGCCTGCACCAGCCCCAGCGCCAGCACACAGGCGGTGACACCCGAGCCGCAGGAGGCGATGAGCGGCTTGGCGCCATCCACCCCGGCGGCGGCGAAGGCTTCGCGCAAAGCGGCAGGGGGCAGGAAATGGCCGCCTTCGAGAAGCGCGGTAAAGGGCAGGGAGATGGCGCCTGGAATATGGCCGCTCTTCATCCCCGGGCGGGGCTCTGGCACCTGCGCATAGAAGCGCGCGGCGGCGCGGGCATCGAGCATCTGTGCGTCGTGGCTCAGGAGATTGGCGCGCATCTGATCCAGGGAGCGGAGCATCTCCGGCCTGAAGCGCGGGGTGAAATGCCCGGGTGAAGCGGGCGCCGGCGCGCCGGCTTCGGTGGCGCCGCCCGCCGCGATCCAGCCCGGCAGGCCGCCATCCAGCACCTGTACATTGTCATGGCCGAACACGCGCGACATCCACCACAAACGCGGGGCGGAGAAGATGCCGCGCTGGTCATACACCACCAGCTGCGTCGCATCGCCGATGCCCATGGCCGAGAGTGCCTGGGCGAACATCTCCGGGCTGGGGAGCATATGCGGCAAGCCGGAGGCGGTGTCCGCCACCTTGTCGATGTCGAAGAAGCGCGCCCCGGGAATATGCGCCGCGCTGAAATCCGCGGCGGCATCCTGGGGCTCGCTGGGCAGGAAATAGGTCGCATCCAGCACGGCGAGGCCGGGCCGGCCAAGTGCCGCAAGCAGCGCTTCGGGCTGGATCAGCGGCGTCATCAGCCGCGCGCGGCGGCGGCCAGGGCGCGCACGCGTTCAGCCGCGGCGCCGCCCTTCACCGCCTCGCGCCAGGCGAGTTCCGAGACGCGCTGATGCGCTGCCACGGCATCCTCGGCGCTGGTCATCATCGCCACGCCGGACTGGATGTTGGGCGGCGAATCCGCCGGGAAGGGGTTGATGGCCAGCGTCGCGCGCTCGCGCGAGCGCAGCAGGGTGAAGGGGCCGTTGGGCTCGCCATGCGCCATCAGCCCAAGCTGCAGGCCGATGGGCTCGCTCTCGATCAGGTTGGCGACCAGCTCCACCTCGCGCAGCGCCGTCTCGCGTGCCACGGCGCGCAGCTTGTCGGAGACGCGCGCGGCCGGCGCGATGCCTTCGGCCAGGAATTTCTGGATGGCGGAATTGGTGAGGATGGCGATGATCGAGGGCTTGCGCGCCTGATACATCTGCTTGCGGGCGATCATCACGCCCATCAGCTGCTCGGCGGCGGCGCGGGCGGCGAGCCTGTCGGCGCCCATCGATTCCGCGTGCTCCTCGAACATCTGGGCGAGGACCGCATCATACTGGTCGGAGGTGATCAGATAACAGGTAGGGCCGAAGACCTGGAGAATCTGGTCGGCGGTTTCCTCGATCTGGCGCAGCCGCTCCGCATAGCCGACCGGCTTGGCGTAATATTCAACGCCAATGCCAAGCAGCGTCAACGGCGAGATTTTCAGCAGTTCCGCCAGCCGGTTGACGGTGTCGAGCTTGATCACCTCGCCCTTTTCATAGCGGTAAAGGGCGGCACGGGAGACGCCCAGCCGGGCGGAGATCTCTTCCGCCTTCAGCCCGGATTCCATACGGTAGGCCCGCAATTGCTGGCCGATTTCATTGAAACGCATCGATCCCCTATCTCCCACCGCGACGTCGCAGGTCTTTGTACATAATTCCTGGATTAAGTCTCAGAAATCAAGCGCGAGTGCCAGGGAAATGTATACATGTCAGGATTGTATTGGTTTGCACAAACCTGGCCCGGTAATGAGATTCGTCGCAAGCCACGCGGTCTTGCGGGATTTCAGCAAGCCCGGCACAGAGACGCCATGAGATCCGATCGGTTGATTCTGCTCGCGCTGGCCATCACGCTGGGGCTTGGCTGCGCCCTCATTTTGCTGCCGTTTCTACCGGCGATGCTATGGGCCGCGATTCTGGTTTTCTGCCTCTGGCCGATCTACACAAAATTCTGCGCCTATGTCCGCCCGAACGTGGCGGCTTTCGTGATCACGCTGGTGGTGGCGGTGGTGCTGCTGGTGCCGCTGGTGCATCTGGCGCTGGTGGCGGCGAAGGAAGCGCGCGACAGCCGGGGCTGGGTGACGGATGTCATGCAGAACGGGCTGCCGCCCGCACCGGGCTTCTTGCAGAAAATTCCGGTCATTGGCAGCTTGATGACGGATTTCTGGAATAATTCGGCGGATGATCTTGGCGGGCTGGTGAATTCGGCGCAACCGATGATCGGCACGGTGGCGCATACGGGCATCATGCTGCTTGTCCATGTCAGCCATGGGTTGGTGGAGACGGTGGTGGCGCTGCTCTTTGCCTTCCTGTTCTTTCTGTCCGGCGCGCAGATCGTCGAGCGGATCCGGCTGGTGCTGGCGCGGGTGATCAACCAGGCAACGCTTGAGGAGCTGTTCGGGCTTGTCGCGACGACGGTGCGCGGTGTCGTGGTCGGCATTCTGGGCACCGCCGCGTTCCAGGGGATTTTATATACAATCGGCTTCGAGCTGGCCCGCGCCCCGCAGGCGCTGATCCTGGCGGTGATCGCGGGGCTGGTCTCTATCGTGCCGGCGGGCGCCATGGTGGTATATGTTCCGCTCTGCTTGTACCTGATGGCGGTGGGGCATCCGGTGATCGGCATTCTGCTGGCGATCTATTGCTTCGTGGTGGTCGGCGGCGCCGATTCCATCTTGCGCCCCTGGCTGATCGCGCGCGGGGCCTCGCTGCCTTATGCGGTGACTCTGATCGGTGTGCTGGGCGGGGCTTTGGCCTTCGGCGCGCTGGGCATCTTCCTGGGGCCGGTGCTGCTGGCGCTGGGTATCGCCATGGTCGAGGAATTCGCTGGCCAGCCGCGCGGCACGTGGCGGCAGCCATAGGTGTTTTAGGAAAAAATTAACTAAATTATGGTGAAGTGCCTGCATGTTGATGAACATGCAGGACGCTTATTCCGGTTGCCTTCAACCTGCCACGGCGCTTGGCCGTACGGGAAAGGCCAAGCGCCGCGCGGCGGAAACACGCGGGCGGCAGGCGGAAGATGAAGTCGCTTCGCTGCTGCGGGGCCGGGGCTTCGAGATTCTCGCCCTTCGGCTGAAGACCGGCGCGGGTGAAATCGACATCGTGGCGGCGGATGCGCGGTGCCTTGTGTTCGTCGAGGTAAAGGCAAGGGCCAGTGTCTCCGAAGCGGCCTATGCGGTTTCGCCGCGACAGCAGGCAAGACTGATTCAGGCGGCTGCCCTTGTCATGGCGCGCAATGCAAGCTGGGCGCGGCCGGAGACCCGGTTCGATGCGGCCCTGGTTGCGGGCGGTGGCATCGAGATCATCGAGGATGCCATCCGCATCAATTGAGGCGGTATTGGAATTGACGGGAGATTGATTGGATCCGGCCCGCGGCCGGATCCATTTTCAACCCGCAAAGGCGGCAAGCAGCCGTGCATGGGCGCGGGTGCCGCGATGAAAACAGGCCAGTTCGAACTTCTCATTCGGCGAATGGATGCAGTCATCATCCAGCCCGAACCCGGCGAGCAGCGTGTCCAGCCCCAAATGGGTTTTGAAGGCTTCGACCACGGGGATGGAAGCGCCGGAGCCGATGAGAGCGGCCGGTTTGCCGAACTCCGCCGACAAAGCCGCCTGGGCGGCGCGCAGGAAGGGGGCATCAGGTGAGAGGCCATAGCCGGGCGCGGCGCCGCCACGGGTGAATTCGGCGCGGGCATCGGGCGGCAGGCGCTCGGTCACGAAGCGTTCGAAGCCGTCCAGGATTTTCACCGGGTCCTGCCCCGCGACAAGCCGGAAGGTGAGCTTGGCGGTGGCGTGGGCGGGAATGACGGTCTTGCTGCCATCGCCCTGATAGCCGCCATAGATGCCGTTCAGCTCCGCCGTCGGCCGGGCCCAGAGCTGGGCGAGGGGGATCTGGTCCTGCTCGCCCGCGGGATGGTGCAGCCCGACATCGCCGAGGAACGCGCCCGCATCGAAGCCAAGCCCCGACCAGGCTGCCTGCTGCTCGGGCGTGACCGGGGCAATGCCATCATAAAAGCCGGGGATCTGGATGCGGCCCTGCTCGTCCTTCATCTGGCCGAGGATGTGAACGAGCGCATGGATCGGGTTCAGCGCGATGCCGCCGAACAGGCCGGAATGCAGGTCGCGCGAGGGGCCGTGCAGCCTTACATCGATGGCCGACAGCCCGCGCAGCGAGGCGGTGATGGCCGGGGTTTCGAAATTCCACATATTGGTGTCGGCCACCAGCACGAAATCCGCCTTCAGCGTCTCGCGCTCATTGGTCAGCAGCTCGGCGAGGGAGGGGCTGCCATTTTCCTCCTCGCCTTCCAGCAGGATGGTCAGCCGCACAGGCAGCTTGCCGTTGACGGCCAGATGCGCGCGGCAGGCCTCCAGAAAGCTGATGACCTGGCCTTTGTCGTCCACCGCGCCGCGCGCGACGATGCGTTTTCCGCGCGGGCCATCGACCAGTTGCGGGTCGAACGGGTCGGAGTGCCAGAGCGCCAGCGGGTCGGCGGGCTGCACGTCGTAATGGCCGTAGAACAGCACATGCGGCGCATCCGGCCCGGCGGAAAAATTCTGCGCGATGACGCCGGGATGGCCCTTGGTTTCCGAGAGCCGGGCGGTGAAGCCCATGCCGGCCAGCGTGTCGCGCGCCCATTCGGCGGCGCGGCGGCAATCCCCGGCATGGGCCGGTTGTGCGCTGATGCTGGGGATGCGCAGGAAGGCGAAGAGCCGCTCCAGAGAGGCGGGCAGGGCGGAATCGATGGCGTCCAGTATTTGATCCATGGCGCCATCAGAGACGCGGGGGCGGAAAAAATCAATGCGGCTTGATTTGGCGGTAAAACAGGCCAAAAGAGCCCCACCATGACCCAGTTGACGCTGCACAATACCCGTACCCGCGCCAAGGCGCCGTTCGTTCCGCTCGATCCGGCCAATGTGCGGGCCTATCTGTGCGGCCCCACCGTGTATGACCGCGCCCATATCGGCAATGCGCGCAACGTGGTGATTTTCGACGTGCTGGTCCGGCTGCTGCGGCGCCTCTACCCGAAGGTGACGTATGTGCGGAACATCACCGACGTGGACGACAAGATCAATGTCCGTGCCAAGGAGCGCGGGGTTTCCATCGAGGAGGTCACCGAGGGGCCGATCCGCTGGTATCATGAGGATATGGGCGCACTCTATACGCTGCCGCCCGATATCGAGCCGCGCGCCACCGCGCATATGGCCGAGATCATCATGATCATCGAGACGCTGATCATGAACGGCCATGCCTATGAGGCGGAGGGGCATGTGCTGTTCTCCGTGGCCTCCAACCCCAATTACGGCAAATTCTCCGGCCGCACGCCCGATGAGCTGATCGCCGGCGCGCGGGTGGATGTGGCACCCTATAAGCGCGAGGCCGGGGATTTTGTGCTGTGGAAGCCCTCCACGCCTGACCTGCCGGGCTGGGACAGCCCCTGGGGGCGCGGGCGGCCGGGCTGGCACATCGAATGCTCGGCGATGTCATGGAAACATCTCGGCCAGGATTTCGACATTCATGGCGGCGGGGATGACCTGATCTTCCCGCATCATGAGAACGAGATCGCCCAGAGCTGCTGCGCCTTCCCGGGATCACACTTCGCCAATGTGTGGGTGCATAACCGCATGCTGCTGGTGAATGGCGAGAAGATGAGCAAGTCGCTCGGCAATTTCCTGGTCCTGCACGAGGTGCTGGAAAAGGCGCCGGGCGAGGCGGTGCGCTTCATGCTGATGCGCGCCCATTACCGCTCGACGCTGGATTTCTCCGATGCCGGGCTGGCCGAGGCCAAGCGCGAGCTGGACCGGTTCTACCGCGCTCTGGAGGTGCATCCGGGCGTTGTGGCGGCCGCCGCGCAGATTCCCGATTGCGTGCTGGAGCCGCTGCTGGATGACCTCAACACCCCAGGTGCGATTGCCGGGCTGCATAGCCTGGCCGATGCCGCCTTGGCCGGCGATGCCACGGCGGCGGGGGCGCTGCGCGCGGCGGGCACGGTGCTGGGTCTGTTCAATGTCACGCCGGATGAATGGTTCAGAGGGGGGCTTGATCAAAGCGCGATCGATGCGCTGGTTTCCGAGCGGATCGAGGCCCGCAAGGCAAGGAATTTTGCCGAGTCCGACCGCATTCGCGACCTGCTGTTGAAGGCGCATGGCGTGATCATCGAAGACGGGCCGAAGAACACTTACACCCTCAGGAAAGCCTGATGACCGGGCGTAATGGCGGGGCGGAGCTGGCGCCCATCGATCCCTCGCCGGTGGTGATTCTGGTGCGCCCGCAAATGGCCGAGAATATCGGCGCGGTGGCGCGGGCCATGGGCAATGGCGGGCTGTTTCATCTGCGCATCGTCGCCCCGCGCGATGGCTGGCCGCTGCCGCGCGCCTGGATCACCGGCTCCGGCGCGCACCGCATTCTGGATAATGCCGGTGTGTTCGAGAGCGTGGCCGAGGCGGTGGCGGACCTGCACCGCGTCTTCGCCACCTGTCCGCGCCCGCGCCATATCATCAAGCCCGTGCTCACCGCGCGTGGCGGCGCGGCGGAGATCGTCGCGGCCGGGGCAAGGGGGTTGAAGACCGGTATCCTCTTCGGGCCGGAGCGCACGGGGCTTGATAATGACGACATCGCCAATGCGGACAGCCTGATCCGTTACGATCTCAATCCTGATTTCATGTCCCTCAACCTCGCCCAGGCGGTGATGGTGATGGGCTATGAATGGTGGCTGGCGCGCAGCCCCGAGCAGCCGCCGCGTGAGTTGCAGGTGAACGAGACCGTGCCCGCCACCAAGGGCGAGCTGGATAATTTCATGGAGCATCTCATCCGCGCCTGCGATGAGAGCGGGTTTTTGCGCAACCCGCAGAAACGCCCCGGCATGGTGCGTAATCTGCGGCATTTTTTCACCCGCGGCGAGGTGACGCGCCAGGAGCTGAACACGCTGCATGGGGTCATCACCGAACTGGCGCGGGGCAAGCGCGGGCGCTGAATCAGCCCGCGCCATTGCGTGGCGCTGGGGTGAACCCCACATGCGCGCTGGTTCAGGAGATTCAGCGCATGAAATATAAGCAGCTTGGCCGCACCGGCCTGTTCGTTTCCGAAATCTGCCTCGGCACCATGACCTTCGGTGGCAATGAGGATGCGGGGATGTGGAAGGCGATCGGCCAGCTTCGCCAGGATGAGGTGGATGGCATCATCGCCCGCGCGCTGGCGGCGGGGGTGAATTTCATCGACACGGCGGATGTCTATTCCTTCGGCCAGTCGGAACGGCTGGTGGGGCAGGCGCTGAAGAATCTTGGCGTGAAGCGCCAGGATGTGGTGCTGGCTACCAAGGTCTATGGCGAAATGGGGCCGGGGCCGAATGACCGTGGCGCCTCGCGCGGGCATATCATGGACGGGGTGAAGGAGAGCCTGGAGCGGCTGCGGACCGACCATATCGATCTCTTCCAGATCCACGCCAATGACATGGTCACGCCCATCGACGAAACGCTGCGCGCGCTGGACGATCTCGTCTCCCAGGGGCTGGTGCGTTACATCGGCGTGTCCAACTGGGCGGCGTGGAAGATCGCCAAGGCGCTGGGGATGTCCGAGGCGAAAGGCTATGCGCGGTTCGAGACGTTGCAGGCCTATTACTCCATCGCCGGGCGGGATCTTGAACGCGAGTTGGTGCCGATGCTGACCGAGGAGAAGCTGGGGCTGATGGTATGGTCGCCGCTGGCGGGCGGCTATCTCTCCGGCAAATACGGGCCGGGCGGCGCCACGCCGAACGATGCGCGGCGCGTGACCTTCGATTTTCCGCCGGTGGATATCGAGCGCGCGGATGGCTGCATCGCCGCGATGCGCGAGGTGGGGGCGGCGCATGGCGTGTCCGTGGCGCGGGTGGCCTTGGCCTGGCTGCTGAGCAAGCCGCATGTGATGAGCGTGATCATCGGCGCCAAGAGCATTGCGCAGCTCGATGACAATCTGGCGGCGGCCGAATTGGTGCTAAGCGCAGAGGAGATCGCGAAGCTGGATGCGGTGAGCGCGCTGGCGCAGGAATATCCGGGCTGGATGCTTGAGCGTCAGGCGCGCAACCGCGTGCCGCTGCCCTTCAAGGCGAATTCGTGATAATGTTAGGCGGGAGCTTAACGGCTCCGGCCATCGGCCGCCGGGATTTGGGCCTCACCCATAAGTGCGGAGGATCTGACATGACGGACAAGGCTCAAACATTCCTCGCTCTATTCACCGGCGACAAAGCCGGCCCGCAAATGGCGGCCTGGCTTGCCCTGCCAGAGGCTGAGCGCCAGCAGAAAATGCAAGAGGGCATCGCCGCCTGGAAAGACTGGGCGCAGGCGAATCAGGCTTCCATCGTCGAGATGGGCGGACCGCTCGGCAAAACGAAGAAGATTTCCAAGGACGGGATTGAGGATATCAGCAATCTGATGGGTGGCTATACGCTGGTAAGCGCGGCCTCACATGAGGAGGCGGCCGCGCTGTTCAAAAACCATCCGCACTTCACCGTCTTTCCCGGCGCGGGCGTGGAAGTGATGCCCGTGCTGCCGATACCGGGCGGCGGTTAGCGCAATATCCGATCAAATGGATTTCATTTGATTGGATAAAGTTGCTCGTTAAAACAAAGAACCAGAGCCTGATCGTTTGAGGTTGATGCGCCTTTGTGCGGCAACCGGGGGCGTGATCAGCCTCTTAACAAAGAGGCGGGCAATCGCCCGCCTTGCCGTTTTACAGCCGCCGCAGCACGAACACTTCCGCCAGCGAGGACTCGATTGCCTCGCCATGGGCGGCGTCGCGCGCCTCGATCATCACCTCAAGCTGCGCATCCTGCACCGAGGGGCTGGAGAACAGCCGGTGGTGCGAGACCTCCAGAATATTCCCGCCCAGATCGCCGATGCGCCGGGAAACCTCCGCCAGCATGCCCGGCCGGTCCGGCATTTCCAGCACCAGCCGCAGCAGGCGGCCATCGCGCAGCAGGCAGCGCATGAGGGTGTTGGCCAGGATGCGCGGGTCGATATTCGCGCCGCAGATCGAAATGCCGACCTTCTTGCCCCGGAAATGCTCGGGAAAGCTCATCACCGCGGCGAGGCCAGCGGCACCGGCACCCTCCGTCACCTGCTTGGCGCTTTCCGCGAAGGCGTCGATGGCGCTCTCGACCGCATGCTCGGAGACCACCAGCACCGGCACCTCAAGCGCCTTCAGCACCGCCAGCGGGCGCTGGCCGATATCGCGCACGGCGATGCCCTCGGCGATGGTGGGGCCGCCCACTTGAATCGGCTCGCCCGCCAGGGCCTGGGCGAAGGCGGCGTAATGCTCGACCTCAACGCCGTAAACCTGGCATTGCGGGCGCAGATGCCGGGCCACGGTGGCGCTGCCCGCCACCAGCCCGCCGCCGCCGGTGGCCACCACCAGCGCGTCGAGGTCAGGCACGTCCTGGAACATTTCCAGCGCCATGGTGCCCTGGCCCGCCATCACCGCCTCGTCATTATAGGGGTGGATGAAGAGCAGACCCGCTTCCTTCTCCAGCCGGCTCGCCTCGGCGGCGGCCTCGGCCAATGTCTCGCCGTGCAGGACGACATGCGCCCCCCAACCGGCGGTGCGGGTCACTTTCGTCGCCGGGGTGTGGCGGGGCATGATGATGGTGGCCTTGATGCCGGCGCGCTGGGCATGGCGCGCCACGGCCTGGGCATGGTTGCCCGCCGACATGGCGACGACACCGCGCTTGCGTTCATCTTCCGTCAGCAGCGCGATGCGGTTGGCCGCGCCGCGCTCCTTGAAGGCGCCGGTGGCCTGCAGATGGTCGAGCTTAATATACAGCTCCGCCCCGGTCAGGCGCGAGAGCGCATCCGAGCGCAGGAAGGGGGTGCGCAGCACAGCGCCCTGGATGCGCGCGGACGCGGCCAGGACATCATCGTAAGTGATCATCTCACAGATAGCTGATTTTCAGGATTTCGTAGGAGCGGTCGCCGCCCGGGGCGGGCACGGCCACGGTGTCGCCGACACGCTTGGAAATCAGCGCCTTGGCCAGAGGCGAGGTGACGGAGAGCTTGCTCTGCTTGATGTCGGCCTCATACAGCCCGACAATTTGGTAGGTGGCTTCCTGGTCGGTATCCTCGTCCACCAGCAGCACGGTGGCGCCGAACTTCACCGTATCCCCTGCGATGGAGATGGGGTCGATCACCTCCACCGCCGAGACGATCTCTTCCAGCTCGGCAATCCGCCCCTCGATGAAGGACTGACGCTCGCGCGCGGCATGGTACTCGGCGTTTTCCGAGAGGTCACCATGGGCGCGGGCTTCGGCGATGGCACGAATAATCGCCGGGCGCTCAACGGCTTTGAGAGTCCGCAATTCATCTTCGAGCGCCGCGAGACCAGCCGCGGTCATGGGAAATTTCTGCACTGTATCTCCTCAAGGGCGCTGAACGCCCCCGATGGGGTTAGAGGTTACGCGTCAAACCACCGCCGGCGCGTGAACGCCGGCGGCGATCAGAAGGATTGGTGAAAATACGACTGTAACGGCGCGACTTCAAGAGTGCGCGACATCAGGGCCGCAATGGCGTGCGCCGCCGCTCTGGCACCCGCTATGGTTGTAAAGTTGGGCACCCCATGGGTGAGGGCGGAACGGCGGATGTCGAAACTGTCCGCGACCGACTGCGCGCCGGAGGCGGTGTTGATGATCAGCTGCACCTCGCCGGAGCGGATGGCATCCACGCAATGCGGGCGGCCTTCCAGCACCTTGTTCACCCGCTTCACCGCAATCCCGGCCTCGGCCAGGCATTGCGCCGTGCCGCTGGTGGCCCTGATGGCAAAGCCCAGCTCCGAGAGGCGCCGGGCCACGGGCAGGATGGCGGGCTTGTCGGCATCCTTCACCGAGATGAAGGCGGTGCCCTTCAGCGGCAGCTGTACCCCCGCACCCAGCTGCGCCTTGGCGAAGGCGCGGGCGAAATTGGTGTCCAGCCCCATCACCTCGCCGGTGGATTTCATTTCCGGCCCCAGCAGCGTGTCAACATTGGGGAAGCGCGCAAACGGGAAGACGGCCTCCTTCACCGCGACATGGCGCGGCTGGATGGAATCATCCAGGTTGAAGCTGGCGAGCTTGGCGCCGGCCATCACCAGCGCGCCGATCTTCGCCACGGGCACGCCGGTGGCCTTGGCCACGAAGGGCACGGTGCGCGAGGCGCGGGGGTTTACCTCCAGCACATAGATCGTGTCGTTCTGGATGGCGTATTGCACATTCATCAGCCCCACCACGCCCAGCGCCTTGGCCATGGCCTCGGTCTCGGCCCGCAGCTCCGCGACGATGGCCGGGGACAGCGAGTAGGGCGGCAGCGAGCAGGCGCTATCGCCGGAATGGATCCCGGCTTCCTCGATATGCTCCATCACGCCCGCGACATACACATCCGTGCCGTCGCAGATGCAGTCCACGTCCACCTCCGAGGCTTCGTTCAGATAGCGGTCGATCAGCACCGGATTGTCGCCCGAAACGCGCACGGCCTCGCGCATATAGCGGTCCAGCCCGGTACGGTCATAGACGATCTCCATCGCCCGCCCGCCCAGAACATAAGAGGGGCGGATGATGACCGGGTAGCCGATGCGCTCGGCGATGGCGGCGGCCTGCTCGGTGGAGCGGGCGATGCCGTTATCGGGCTGGCGCAGGCCCAGGCGCTTCAAGAGGTCCTGGAAGCGCTCGCGGTCCTCCGCCAGGTCGATGGCGTCCGCGGAGGTGCCGAGAATGGGAATGCCAGCGGCTTCCAAGGCAAGGGAGAGCTTCAGCGGCGTCTGGCCGCCATATTGCACGATGCAGCCCAGCAGCGTGCCCTTCTCCTGCTCCTTGCGCAGCAGCGAGATCACGTCCTCGGCGAAGAGCGGCTCGAAATAGAGCCTATCCGAGGTGTCGTAATCGGTGGAGACGGTCTCCGGGTTGCAATTGACCATGATGGTCTCATAGCCCGCCTCGCGCAGCGCGTAGGCGGCATGGACGCAGCAATAATCGAACTCGATGCCCTGGCCGATGCGGTTCGGCCCGCCGCCCAGGATCACCACTTTCTTGCGGTCGGACACTTCGGCCTCGTCCAGCGGCGCGCCGTAGGAGCCTTCATAGGTGGAGTACATATAGGAGGTGGCGGAGGCGAACTCGCCAGCACAGGTATCGATGCGCTTATAGGCCGGGGTCACGCCGAGCTTGAGGCGCTGGGCGGTGATTGCGCTCTCCTTCAGCCCGGTGAGCTGGGCCAGGTGCTTGTCGGCAAAGCCCATGGCCTTCAGGCGGCGCAGGCCGAAGGCATCGCGCGGCAGGCCGTTCGCCTTGACCTGGTTTTCGGCCGCGATGATGTCCTGCATCTGGCGCAGGAACCAGGGGTCGAACTTGCAGGCGGCGTGGACCTCCTCCACCGAGAGCCCGGCGCGCAGCGCCTGGGCGGCCACCAGCAGCCGGTCCGGCCGCGGGGTGGAAAGCGCGGCACGGAAGGCATCGGCCGTGCCATCGCCAGGGGCGGGGATTTCATCCAGCCCGGAGAGGCCGGTTTCCAGCGAGCGCAGGCCCTTCTGCAGGGCTTCGGCGAAATTGCGGCCAATCGCCATCGCCTCGCCCACCGACTTCATGGAGGTGGAGAGCAGGGCCGGGGTGCCGGGGAATTTCTCGAAGGTGAAGCGGGGGATCTTGATGACGACGTAATCGATCGACGGCTCGAAGCTCGCCGGCGTGGCCTTGGTGATGTCGTTCTGCAGCTCGTCGAGCGTGTAGCCGACGGCGAGCTTCGCGGCGATTTTCGCAATCGGGAAACCGGTGGCCTTGGAGGCCAGTGCCGAGGAGCGCGAGACGCGCGGATTCATCTCGATGACCACCATGCGGCCATCTTCCGGATTGATGCCGAACTGCACGTTGGAGCCGCCGGTCTCCACGCCGATGCGGCGCAGGCAGGCGATGCTCGCATCGCGCATGATCTGGTACTCTTTATCCGTCAGCGTCAGCGCCGGGGCGACGGTGACGGAATCGCCCGTATGCACGCCCATCGGGTCGATATTCTCGATGGAGCAGATGATGATGCAGTTATCCGCCTTGTCGCGGACCACCTCCATCTCATACTCCTTCCAGCCGAGCACGGATTCCTCGACCAGGACTTCGTTGGTGGGCGAGGCTTCGATGCCGCCCATGCAGATTTCGAAAAATTCCTCGCGGTTATAGGCGATGCCGCCGCCGGTGCCGCCCAGGGTGAAGCTGGGGCGGATGACGGCGGGCAGGCCCACCTGCTCCAAAGCCGCATTGGCCTCCTCACGCGTGTGGGCGATGGCCGATTTCGGGCCCATGACGCCGATTTCCGCCATCGCGTCACGGAATTTCAAGCGGTCCTCGGCGCGGTCGATCACCTCCGCATTGGCGCCGATCAGCTCCACGCCGAGGCGCTCCAGCGCGCCGGACTTGGCCAGCGCCATCGCGGTGTTCAGCGCCGTCTGCCCGCCCATGGTCGGCAGCAGCGCGTCCGGCTTCTCCTTGGCGATGATCTTTTCCACCATCTCGGGCGTGATCGGCTCGATATAGGTCGCATCCGCCAGCGAGGGATCGGTCATGATCGTCGCCGGGTTGGAGTTGACCAGGATGACGCGGTAGCCCTCCTCGCGCAAAGCCTTGCAGGCCTGGGCGCCGGAATAATCGAACTCGCAGGCCTGGCCGATGACGATCGGCCCGGCGCCGATGATCATGATGGACTTGATGTCTGTGCGTTTGGGCATGGCGGGTCCTTACTCGAAACCGGGAAATGGGAGTTTATGCGCGTCAATGAGCGCGCGGAATTCGGGAGAGACGGTGGCGAGGTCGACAAGGTCGACAGTGTAGGGCAATGGCGCGTCCTCAAAAGACGCCGCCAGGCGTGCTTTCACCGAGGCTGGCAAAGCCGCGCCGGCATCGATGGCGAGGTCGAGATCGGAGCCGCGCTTGGCGGTGCCCTTGGCGCGGGAGCCGAAGACCCATATTTTTGCGGCCTGGCAGTGGCCGTGCAAAATCTGCTGCACGAGTGCCAGGTCTTTCGCCGTCACGTCGATCATTGCTGCCGGGCTTCGATCTGCTGGGCGAGGAAGCGTGCGGCTTGCGCGAAAGCGGGGAGTTTCGCCGCAACCTCACGGGCCTTGGTTTCATCATAGGCATGGCTCGTGGCGTTGCGCGCGTCACGGAACACCGACCATATATCCCAGCTTTCCGAGAGCGGGCCGCGCGTAAATCCAAGGCGGATGAGCTGGGGGAAAGACAGCTCAGCCACACCTCCCGGCTCG
>DATJXU010000211.1:0-17025 GCA_035499915.1 Acidocella sp. | reverse complement strand
ACCCCGGATGGCGGGGCCACGGCGATCAGCACCGCGAACTGCTCCTCGATGGCTTCCAGCACATGCCGCTCCGCCGCATCCGGCAAAGCCTGCAGCGCCTGGCGCAGCCGCTGCAGGCTGGCGCGCTTGCGCGGCGTGTCCAGCGGCCTGTCCGCCTCGATCTCCGGCACCATCGCCGCCAGCCAGCCGGCCATCAGCCGCAGCGGCTTCACGCACGCCGCCCGCACCGCGGGGGCCTGCTCCAGCCGCTCCGAGAGCGCGATCAGACCGCCGAAAATCCGGTCGAAACTCTCCAGCCGCAGCGAGATCTGCGCCCCGCGCGGCGAGATCAGCCCGCGGCGGCGGAAGGTCTCATAGGCGACGTCGCGGGCGGTCTCGATCGCCTCGCGCACCTGACCGCGATATTCCAGCGCAGAGGCGGACAAGGCCGCCTCCCCCGCGGCGTCGCGGGCAAACTCCACCAGCTCGTGGGTCAACCTGGCCAGCCGCCCCGCCACCTCCGCCAGCGCCCGGCGGGAGGCCGCGTAGGGGTGGGTCTGCCAGATCACCACCGTCAGCAGCACCGCCCAGGCGGACCCCGCCCAGAAATTGGCGCCATGCACCAAAGCCTGCAGCGCCGAGGGTTCAGGCGCGCCCAGCGCCAGCACCGCCGCCACGCTGATCAGATTGCCCACCTGCACCCCGCTCTGGCCGTAGATGCGCGCGAAGCTGGTGCAGAAAATCAGCAGCGCCGCCAGCGGCGCGGAGATGAAGGGGCTTTGCGCCCCCAGCCAGGTGAACAGCCCGTACACCGTGCCCCCCACCAGCGCGAAGGCGATCACAGCCGCGCCACGCCGGGCCACCGGGCCGCCCGGGTCTGAAAAGCAGGTGAGCAGCGCGCCGAACGCCGCCAGCCCGAGCTGCGGCACCCCGGACAATTCCCCCAGAAGCAGCGGCAGCGCCACCGCGCAGAAGGCGCGCAGCCCTTCCGAGAGCGAGAGCGCCCGCATATTCAAAGCCCAGTTCGGCAGAACCGGCTTCATGCCCCCCGCGCGTCAGCCAAATTTGTTGGATTTGGGGAAGCCGCTGGGCGGCAAGCGCCCGGCGGTGGCCCGCGCCCCCAGCCATTCGGTCAGTTTTTGCTCCGTGCGCACGCGTTCGCCAATGGCCCAGCTCAGCCCCTCGGCCAGCACGAACACTTTCGCGTCGGAAAGCCCGCCATCCTTGTATTTCTGCAGCTGCACGCCGGTGCCGCGCGGCATTTCCGGCAGCTGCTCCAGCGGGAAGACCAGCAGCTTGCGGTTCTGCCCCATCACCGCGACATGGTCGCCATTGGCGGGCACGCAAACCGCCCACTCCTCGCCGGGCTTGAGGGACAGGATCGTCTTGCCCGCCCGGCGTTCCGAGGCCAGCTCCGCCCCCGGCAGCACGAAGCCGCGCCCGGCGGAGGAGGCCACCAGATATTTTTGCGCCGCGTCGGGCACGAAGAGCATCAGCACGCCATCCTCATTGGCCAGCTCCACCACCAGCCGGATCGCCTGGCCATCGCCGCGCCCGCGCGGCAGGTCGGCGGCCTTGATGGTGTAGACACGGCCATTGGTGCCAAGCAGCGCGATCTTGTCCGTGGACTGGCACGGCAACAGCGAATGCAGCTTGTCGCCTTCCTTGAATTTCAGCTCCGCCCCATCGGCCAGATGCCCCTTCTGCGCGCGGATCCAGCCTTTTTCGGAGAGAATCACGGTAATCGGCTCGCGCTCCACCAGCGCCTCGGCGACAATCTCCACCACCGGTGCGGCAGCGGAAATCTTCGTCCGCCGCGCGCCCAATGCACCAGAGCCGAATTTCGCGCGCACCTCGGCGATCTCCTCGCCGATCTTCACCCAGCGCTTGCCCTCATCCTTCAGCAGTGCCTGCAAGCCTTTCTGTTCCGCCGTGAGCTTCTTGTGCTCGTTGCGGATCTCCATCTCTTCCAGCTTGCGCAAGGCGCGCAGGCGCATGTTCAAAATCGCCTCAGCCTGCACATCGCTCAGCTCGAACACCTCGATGAGCGTCTCCTTCGGCTTGTCCTCATAGCGAATGATCCGGATCACCTCATCAAGGTTCAAGAACACCTTGATATAGCCATCGAGAATCTCAAGCCGCCGGGCGATCGCCTCCAGCCGGTGGTTGGAGCGGCGCACCAGCACCTCATGGCGGTGGTCCAGCCAGGCGCGCAGCAGCGCCTTCAGCCCCATCACCTTCGGGGTCCGCCCGCCATCCAGCACATTCATGTTCAGCGAGAAGCGCGATTCAAGCTGCGTGGCGCGAAACAGCGAGGCCATCAGCATCTCCGCATCCACCGTGCGGCTCTTGGGCTCCAGCACCAGCCGGATATGTTCCGCGCTCTCATCGCGGATATCGCCCAGCAAGGGCAGTTTCTTTTCCGTCAGCAGAATCGCGATCTGCTCGACAAGGCGCGATTTCTGCACCTGATAGGGGATTTCGGTGACCACGATCACCCAGGTGCCGTGCTTGCCCTCCTCCTTCTGCCACACAGCACGGGTGCGCAGGGAGCCTCGCCCGGTCTCGTAGGCGTTCAGGATGGTCGCCTCATCCTCCACCAGTTCACCGCCGGTGGGGAAATCCGGCCCACGCATATGCGCCAGCAGCTCCGCCGTGCTCGCCTCGGGTTTTTCGATCAGCTGCAGCGCGGCGGCGCACACCTCGCCGGCATTATGCGGCGGAATCGAGGTCGCCATGCCCACCGCGATGCCGGCCGCGCCATTGGCCAGCAGATTCGGAAACGCGCCCGGCAACACCACCGGCTCCTGCTCCTCGCCATCATAGGTCGGGCGGAAATCCACCGCGTTCTCGTCAATGCCGCGGAGCAGAAACTCCGCGATCTCGGTCAGGCGCGATTCGGTGTAGCGCATCGCCGCGGCATTATCGCCATCGACATTGCCGAAATTCCCCTGGCCCTCGATCAGCGGGTAGCGCGAGGAAAATTCCTGCGCCAGGCGCACCAGCGCCTCGTAGATGGAGCTGTCGCCATGCGGGTGGAACTTACCCATCACGTCACCCACCACGCGGGCGCATTTCTTGAACCCCGAACGCGGGTCCAGCTTCAGCTGGTGCATGGCGTAGATCAGCCGGCGATGCACCGGCTTCAGCCCATCGCGCACATCCGGCAGCGAGCGGGACATGATGGTGGAGAGCGCATAGGCGAGGTAACGCTCGGAGAGCGCATTCCCCAGCGCCAGATCCTCAACCTGCCCGAAATCATCCGGCATCGCCGCTATCCTTATTCTCAAGCCTCAGGGAAAGTTGTTCATAAAGAGCCTGCCGCGCCGGCGGAAGGGGGCGGTGGCGGGCGCCGAACACGTCGCGGGCCAGAAAATGCCCGGTCAGCCGCAGCGCCGCCACGCAATCCTTGAGCTCCGCAGCTCCCTCGCCCAGCAGAAATTCCGGCAATGGCAGCAGCCTGTCCACCCAGTCCCCGGCCTCGGAAAGCGTTACCGCCCGCCCCGTGCGGGGGGAAACATAGGCCAAACGGTCATTTCCTCCGGCGGAGGAGGAAAAATCCAGCCCGAATCCCAGCTCGCGCAGCAGCACCAGCTCCCAGCGGCACAGCTCCGGCAGGGCAAACCCCTTGATGTCGATCCCGGCCAGCAGCCGCAGCAACCCGTTGAAGCTCTCCTTCATCGGCTCGCGCTCGGGCAGCGCCTGCGCCGCGAGCTGGCAGGCGGCCCGCAGAATGGCGAGGCTGTCGGGCGCCTCCATCGCCAGCGCCGCCGCCGGGCGCACCAGCTCCGCGCTATAGGCGCCCAGCTGCTCAGGCAGCCGCGCCGTCCAGCGCGCGGACAAGATATTGCCGGTGTCCCAGATGGCCGCCTGCCGGCGCGAGGCCCCGCCCTTGGCCAGCCCGCGCCAGAGCCCCTCGGGCGTCAGCAGCGCGACGATAACATCGCCCTCGCCATGCAGGGCGCGCTCCACGACAATGCCCGGCCCCTCAATTTCCACGCCGCCCGCCTCCCGGCCAGGCGCACCGCCTCACCGCAGCGCCGCCTTGGCGCTCTCCGCCAGAAACCGCGCCGCCACGGGCAAAATCGCGTCGTTATAGTCATAGCCGGGGTTGTGCAGCCCGGCGCTGTCGCCATTGCCGATCCAGGCATAGGCACCGGGGATATCCGCCAGGAAGCGGCCGAAATCCTCCGCGCCCATGGTGGGCTCCAGGTCACGCCGCACGGCCAGCCCCGCGGCCTTCGCCGCCTGGACGGCCAGCTCCATCTCATCCGGTGAATTCACGGTCGGCGCCAGATCCCCGCCGATCCAGATCTGCGCCTCCAGCCCGAACCCGGCGGCGATGCCCTTGGCGGTCTCGGTCAGACGGCGCTTGAGCAATTCCATCGCCTCCACGGAAAAAGCCCGGATGGTCCCGCCCATGGCGGCGCTGCTTGGCACCTGGTTGAGCGCCTCGCCCGCCCGCAAGGTGCAGGTGGAGATCACCCCGGACTCACGCGGCGGCAAATTGCGCGCCACGATGGCATTCACCGCCACGATCAGCTGGGCGATGCCCTGCACCGGGTCCACGCAGAGATGCGGCATGCCCGCATGCCCGGCCTTGCCCTTCAGCGTGATCTCGAAATTCGCCGCCCCGGCCATCACCGGCCCCGGATGCAGCATCACCGTCCCGGTCTCCAGCCCCGGCCAGTTATGGTAGCCGAAGATGCGCTCCATCGGGAAACGTTCAAACAGCCCATCCCTGACCATGGCATGCGCGCCGTTAAAGCCTTCCTCGGCGGGCTGGAACACCAGATGCACCTGGCCGGACCAGTCCGGGTCGTCGCGCAGCAGCAAAGCCGCCCCAAGCAGGGAGGTGGTATGCCCATCATGCCCGCAGGCATGCATCACGCCCTGGTTTTGGGAGGCATAGGGCTTGCCGGTGGCTTCAGGGATCGGCAGCGCATCCATATCCGCCCGCAACCCCACCCCCCGGTTGGCGCCGCCGCGCTTGAGGCTGGCCACCACCCCATGCCCGCCGATCCCGGCCTCATAGGGGATGCCGAATTCCTCCAGCCGGGCACAGACAAAGGCCGCCGTGGCTTCCTCCTGGCGGGAAAGCTCGGGGTGCGCGTGCAGATAATGCCGCCACGCGGTCAATTGTGCTGCGAATTCATCCTGCATGGCGTCGCTCCCTCCCGGTCCGGCGGCTTGCTTATTTAGGGAGCGCCCGCCGGCTTTGTCGATACGCCCTAATCCGCGACGGCCATCGCCATGTAATTGATCGAAAGATCCCGGCTCACCTTAAACCCCCGCGCCAGGGGGGCGTAGCTGAGCCCCGCGGTCTCGGCCAGGCGCAACCCCGTCTCCCGGCAAAGTGCCCCCAGCTCCACGGGGCGCAAGAATTTCTTCCAGTCATGCGTGCCCACCGGCAGCAGCCGCAGCAGATATTCCGCCCCCAGCTTCGCCACCGCGTAGGATTGCGGCGTGCGGTTGAGGGTGGAGAGGAACAGCAAGCCCCCCGGCGCCAGCAAATCCTTCAGGCTGGCCAGGAACGCCGCCGGGTCGGCCACGTGCTCGATGACCTCCAGCGCCGTCACCACCGGGAATTTGGCGCCCTCGGCCGCCAGCGCCTCCGCCGTGCCCTGGCGGTAGGTCAGGCTCAGCCCCTGCCCCTCGGCATGCGCCCGCGCGGCTTCGATCACCTCCGCCCCGGCATCCAGCCCGGTAACCGCGAATCCGTCCTTCGCCAGCGCCTCGGCCAGCAGCCCGGCCCCGCAGCCAACATCAAGAATCGGCACCCCGGCCCCGAGATGCCGGCGCACCCGCGCCGCCACCCAGGCCGCGCGCGGCGGATTCATCATGTGCAGAGGCCGCATCGGGCCATCCGGGTCCCACCAATGCCCGGCCAGCGCGTCGAACCGCGCGATTTCTTCCCCGATGACTGACCCTTGGCTCATTGCTCAAACCTTGCTCCGCCGCTATGTGACGCCCCTGCCCGTTTTCCACAAGGTTTTCTGTACACAAGGTTTGTTCATGGCACGTATCGTGATGAAATTTGGCGGCACCTCGGTCGCCGACCTCGACCGGATCAAGAATGTGGCAAAACGGGTGAAGGCCGAGGCCGACAAGGGCCATGAGGTTGCCGTGGTTGTCTCCGCCATGGCGGGCGTCACCAATCAGCTGGTCAATTATTGCCAGTCCCTCTCGCCTTTGTTCGACGCGCGTGAATATGACGCCGTGGTCGCCACCGGCGAGCAGGTCACCGCCGGCCTCACCGCCATCGCGCTACAGGAGCTGGGGCAGGAAGCCCGCTCCTGGCAGGGCTGGCAGGTGGCGGTGGAGACAGACGGCGAGCATGGCAAGGCCCGCATCCAGAGCATCGACGGCGAGGAGCTGATCGAGCGCATGAAGGCCGGGCAAATCCCGGTCATGGCCGGGTTCCAGGGCGTGGGGCCGGATAACCGCATCACCACGCTGGGGCGCGGCGGGTCAGACACCTCCGCCGTGGCGCTGGCCGCCGCGATCAAGGCCGACCAGTGCGATATTTATACCGATGTCGACGGCGTTTACACCACCGACCCGCGCATCGTTCCCAATGCGCGGAAATTGAGTAAGATCACCTACGAGGAAATGCTAGAACTCGCCTCCGTGGGCGCAAAAGTTCTGCAAACCCGCTCCGTGGAGCTGGCGATGAAAGAGCATGTGCGCGTGCAGGTGCTCTCCAGCTTCGCTGACATCCCGGGCACCATGGTTGTTGATGAGGAAGAGGTTTTGGAAAAGGAAATCGTCGCCGGCATCGCCTATTCGCGAGATGAGGCCAAAATCACCGTCCGCCGCGTGCCGGACCGCCCCGGCATCGCCGCCGCCGTGTTCGTGCCGCTGTCCGACGCGAGCATTAACGTCGACATGATCGTGCAGAACGTCTCCGCCGACGGCACCACGGACATGACCTTCACCGTCGGCAAGACCGACATGGCCCGCGCCCTGCAGGTGCTGGACCACGCCAAGGCCGAGATCGGCTTTGCCGAGATCACCTCCGACCCGAACGTGGCGAAGATCTCCGTGGTCGGCGTGGGCATGCGCTCCCATGCCGGCGTGGCGGGCACGATGTTCAAGACGCTCGCGGAGCGCGGCATCAATATCCAGGCCATCACCACCTCCGAGATCAAGGTCTCGGTGCTGGTGGCCGCCGAGTACACCGAGCTTGCGGTGCGCGCCTTGCATACGGCCTACGGTCTCGATGCCTGACGCCATGGACCATACCGCAGCCGCTTCCCAGCAACTCGACGCCCTGCAAAAACGCGGCGCCGAATTCCTCGGCACGCGCCACGCCATTCTTGGCGGGGCGATGAGCTGGGTTTCCGAGCGACATCTGGTCTCGGCCATCTCCAATGCCGGCGGGTTCGGCGTCATCGCCTGCGGCGCGATGCCCCCTGCCCTGCTGGAAAAAGAGATCGAGGCGACCAAGGCGCTGACGGACAAGCCCTTCGGCGTGAACCTGATCACCATGCACCCGCAGCTCGATGAGCTGGTTGCGGTCTGCGTGCGCCAGAAGGTCGGCCATGTGGTGTTCGCGGGCGGCATTCCCTCGGCTGCCAGCATCAAGGCGGCCAAGGAAGGCGGCGCCAAAGTCATCGCCTTCGCGCCGGCGCTCGTGCTGGCCAAGCGCCTCATCAGGTCCGGCGCCGATGCGCTGGTGATCGAGGGCTCCGAGGCGGGCGGGCATATCGGCCCGGTCTCGCTTACCGTGCTGGCGCAGGAAATCCTGCCCGCCATCACCGAGGTGCCGGTATTCGTGGCGGGCGGCATCGCGCGCGGCGAGGCGATCCTCGCCTATCTCGAAATGGGGGCGGCGGGCGTGCAGCTCGGCACCCTCTTCGCGGCGGCCACGGAGAGCATCGCGCACGAGAATTTCAAGAAAGCCTTCGTCCGCGCCGCGGCGCGCGATGCCGTGCCCAGCGTGCAGCTTGATGAGCGCTTCCCCGTCATCCCCGTGCGCGGGCTGGTGAATGAGGGCACCAAGCGCTTCATGCGCCACCAGGCCGGCGTGGTGGAAAAATTCCAGAGCGGCGAGCTGGACAAGGCCGCGGCACAGCTGGAAATCG
Source organism: Acidocella sp. (assembly GCA_035499915.1). Lineage (GTDB taxonomy): Bacteria > Pseudomonadota > Alphaproteobacteria > Acetobacterales > Acetobacteraceae > Acidocella. The sequence continues at coordinate 8,959 of DATJXU010000211.1, read as the reverse complement.
AGCATTTCTGGGCCGGCGCGCTGCGCCGCGCGGTCATCGAGGGCGATGTCGAGAACGGCTCCGTCATGGCGGGCCAATCGGTCGGCATGGTCACGGCGGTGCAGCCCGTGGCGGAGATCATCGCGGCGTTGCGGGCACAAGCCATCGCCGCACTGGTGGCGCGTGGCACAAGAGCCTAACACCCCCGCCCCGCCGGCGCGCCGGCGCAAAAAACCGAAATTCGGCGATACGCGGCATTTATTTGCCGCGCTGCGGGAGCATCTGGCCGCCGGCACCGCCTCCCTGCCTGACTTTGCCAAGCTGGTGGCGGAGGGCCTCTCCGCCGACGCCTCCGTCATCTACGTGACCCGCCCGGGTGAGATCCTGGAACTCGCCGCCACCCATGGGCTGAATCTCTACGCCGTCGGGCGCACCAGGCTGCGCGTGGGGGAAGGCATTATCGGCCTCGCGGCGGCCTCCGGCGATGTGCTGAACCTGCCGGACGCGCAGAACCACCCCCGCTTCGTCTACCGCGCCGAAACCGGCGAGCAGAACATGGCCTCCCTGCTCGCCGTGCCGGTGAAGCGCGCCGGGCGCACGCTGGGCGTGATCTCCGTCATGTCCAGGGAAGTGCGCACCTACGCACCGGTCGAGGTGGAATCGCTCGCCACCGTGGCCATGCTGCTGGCCGAAATCCTGGCCCGCGCCGGGGCCACGAATGTCGGCGAGGAAGGCTTCTCCGAAACCCTGCCCCGCCGCTATGGCGGGCATGTACTCTCCGCCGGCATCGCCCGCGGCCAAGTGCTGGCCTATGGCGCCACCGCGCCCATCACCAACCTGCTGACCGACGATACCGAGGCCGAGCTGACCCGCCTGGACACGGCGGTGGAGGACGCGAACAAAACGCTCGACGGGCTGATCACCGCCAACATGCCCGGCGGCAATGCCTCGCGCGATGTGCTGGATGCCTACCGGATGGTGGCGCAAAGCTCCGGCTGGCTCACCCAGGTCCGCGCCGCCATCGCCGATGGCCTCACCGCCGAAACCGCCGTGGACAAGGTGGCCCGCCAGCTGCGCGAGCGCATGCGCCGCGTGGCCGACCCGTATTTGCGCGAGCGCCTGGCCGATATCGAGGACATGGTCGGCCGGCTGATGGTCGCCCTGGGCGGCATGGCGCCCAAGCCCGAGCGCGCGGACGGCATGATCCTGATCGTGCGCCGCCTCGGCCCCGCCGATCTGCTGGACTGGCACACACGCGGCATCGCCGGCATCGCCATCGAGGAGGCCAGCGCCTCCGGCCACGCCGCCATCCTGGCCCGCGCCCTTTCCATTCCCGCCCTGCAGATTGAACGCGGCGCCGTGGAGGCGGCGGTGGAAGGCGAGCTGGCCTTGCTGGATGCCGAGGAAGGCACGCTGGTACTGCGCCCGGAACCGGAGGTCATCCAGGTCTATGAGCGCGCTTTGGCCGCGCGCAACGAACGCGCCGCCGCCCTCACCAGCTATCGTGACCTGCCCACCATCACCAAGGACGGCACCGAGCTGAAGCTGATGCTCAATGTCGGGCTGGCGCTGGAGCTGGACCAGCTGGAGCGCACCGGGGCCGATGGCATCGGGCTCTACCGCACGGAAATCGCGGCGCTGGCGGCGGGCGGCATACCGGATGTGGCGGGCCAGGCGGCGGAATATGGCCGGGTGATGGACCGCGCCAAGGGCCGCCCGGTGCAGTTTCGCACCCTCGATCTCGGCGCCGACAAGCTGCTGCCCGGCGAAACCGCGCAGACCGAGGAAAACCCCGCCATGGGCTGGCGCTCCCTGCGAATCGGTCTGGACCGCCCGGCCATTCTGCGCCGCCAGCTGCGCGCCCTGCTGCTGGGCGCCCAGGGGCGGCCGCTGCGGGTGATGTTCCCGATGGTGGCCACGGTGGAGGAATTCCGCGCCGCGCGCGACCTTCTGGAGGCCGAGGCCGGGCGCATCCGCCCCGCGCCCGAGCGGCTGGAGGCCGGCAGCATGCTGGAGGTGCCCTCCCTGCTCTTCCAGCTCCCCGGCCTGCTGGCGGAGGCGGATTTCATCTCGGTGGGCACCAACGACCTCATGCAGTTCCTCTTCGCGGCCGATCGCGGCACGCCGGAGCTGGCGGACAGATACGACACGCTCTCCGCCCCGGTGCTGGAGATGCTGGAAAAGCTGGTCACCTATTGCCAGGAAGCAGGGGTGCCGCTCTCCGTCTGCGGCGAGGCCGCCGGGCGGCCGCTGGACGCGCTGGCCTTCGCGGCGCTGGGCGTCACCACGCTTTCAATGGCCGGAAACGCCATTCTGCCGGTGAAAGCCGTGCTGGTGGAGGCCGATCTCAACGCCCTGCGCCCGGTGCTGCGGGAATTGCGCCGCACGGGGGCGGCGGGCGGCAGCCTGCGCGAGCCGCTGGCGGTGTGGGCGCGTGAACATAATCTCCCAGTTTGAGGGAAGCTCCGTTCCGGGCTAAAAGACTGCGGCATGCCAGATAATCTAACCGGAACAGAAACTATCGAACCCGATGCGATGTCCCCGGCCGCGCGCGTTGGCGCCGGATTGCGGGAGGTGCGCGAACGCCTGGGCTGGAAACTGCCCGAGGTCGCGGCGGGCTTGCGCATCCGCCAGGACTTCGTCGCCGCCATGGAGCGCGGCGATCTTTCCTCCCTGCCGGGCCCCGCCTATCGCGCCGGATTTGTGCGCTCCTACGCCCAGGCGCTGGGGCTGGATGGCGAGGAGATCCTGCGCCGCTTCCGCGAAGCCGGGCAGATGGGCGAGGCGGTCAAATCCGAGATCCAGTTTCTGGCCCCGGTGCCAGACCGCGGCGTGCCCAAGGGCGCCATCGTGCTGATCGGCATCGTGGTGGTCCTGGCCGGGTACGGGCTCTGGTATCATCATACGGAGCAGGAGCGCCGCCTCGCGCAATCCGTGCCGCAAGTGCCTGCGGAGCTGGCCCCCCTGGCCACGCCGCCGAAGGTCACGCCGCCCCCGGCGCCGGCCCCGAGTCAGGCCCAGCCCAGCCCTGCTCAAGCCAGCCCAGCGCAAACCAGCGCGGCACAGCCGTCCGCCGCACCCGCGCCATCCGCTGCCAACCCGCCACCGGCCAACGGCCCCAGCGCGGTCAGCCCGCCTGCCGCCCCCACGCCCGCCGCCCCGGCCGCGCCCGGCGCGGGCATGGCGATCACCGCCACCCAGGATGCCTGGATCCAGGTCACGGATTCCAGCGGCAATATCTTGTTCAGCAAGGTGCTGCACCCTGGCGATAGCTGGCCCGTGCCACAGGAGGACGGGCTGAAAATGACCACCGGCAATGCCGGCGGCACCATCATCACCACCGATGGCAAGCCGGGCCAGCCGCTCGGCGCCGTCGGCGTGGTGATGCACAGCTACCAGCTCACCCCAGAAGCGGGCGCCAGCGCCACGGCACCAGCCGCCTCCACCACGCCGGCCACCTCAACCATTGCGCCCCCCTCAATCACGCCGGCCCCCTCAATCACACCGGCCCCCGCCCCCACCACCGGGACCGCCCCGTAAAGGAATCCGCATGAATTACCGCGAATATCAGCAGATCGACCGCCGCAAATCCCGGCAGATCAGCGTCGGCAATGTGAAGGTGGGCGGCGATGCGCCGGTCTCGGTGCAGACCATGACCAACACGCTGACCACCGATGTGGAGGCCACCGTGGCGCAGATCCTGCGCGCCGAGAAGGCGGGCGTGGACATCGTGCGCGTCTCCTGCCCGGATGAGGAAAGCACAGCCGCCCTCAAGCACATTGTCAAACAGGTGAATGTTCCCATCGTCGCGGATATTCACTTCCACTATAAGCGCGGCATCGAGGCCGCAGCCGCCGGCGCCGCCTGCCTGCGCATCAACCCGGGCAATATCGGCAGCCCCGAGCGCGTGAAGGAGGTCATCAAGGCCGCGCGCGACCATAATTGCTCCATGCGCATCGGCGTGAACGCGGGCTCGCTGGAGAAGCACCTGCTGGAAAAATACGGCGAGCCCAACCCCGACGCGCTGGTGGAATCCGCCCTGGAACACGCGAAGATCCTCCAGGACCACGATTTCCACGAATTCAAGATTTCCGTGAAGGCGTCTGACGTGTTCATGGCCGTCGCGGCCTACCAGCAGCTTGCCGAGCAATGCGACCACCCGCTGCATATCGGCATCACCGAGGCCGGCGGCAAGCGCGCCGGCACGGTGAAATCCTCCATCGGGCTGGGCTCCCTGCTCTGGGCCGGCATTGGCGATACGATGCGCGTCTCCCTCTCCGCCGAGCCGGAAGAGGAAGTGCATGTCGGCTGGGATATCCTGAAGTCTCTTGGCATCCGCCATCGCGGCGTGCGCATCATTTCCTGCCCCTCCTGCGCGCGCCAGGGCTTCAATGTCATCAAGATGGTGGAGACGCTGGAAGAGCGCCTCGCCCATATCGAAACCCCGGTCACCCTCTCCATCATCGGTTGCGTGGTGAACGGCCCCGGCGAAGCGCTGATGACCGATCTCGGCCTCACCGGCGGTGGCGGCGGGCGGCACATGGTCTACGCCTCCGGCAAGACCGACCACACCATCTCCGAGGAGCAGATGATCGACCATCTGGTCGAGCTGGTCGAGACCAAGGCCGCGCAGGTCGAGGCGCAGAAGGCGGCGGCGAAAATCGCCGCCGAATAGCTTCGCCTTTTTGAAATTCCAAGTCCTCCGGGGCGGGCATCCGCTCCGGAGTTTTGTTTTGATGGTGGTACGTATATGGCAACTCAACTGCAACCTGTGCGCGGCACGCGTGACCTGATCGGCGAGGACGCGGCGCGGCATTTTCACGTGGTCGAGACCGCGCGGCGCGTGACCGGGCTGTATGGGTTCTCCGAGTGGCAAACGCCGATCTTCGAGGATACACGCGTATTTTCCCGCACCTTGGGCGAAACCTCGGACGTCGTGACCAAGGAGATGTACAGCTTCGAGGATCGCGGCGGGGATTCCATCACGCTGCGCCCCGAGGGCACGGCGGGTGTGTGCCGCGCGCTCATCACCGGCGGCCTGACGCAAACCCTGCCGCAAAAGGTGTTCTATGCCGGGCCGATGTTCCGTTACGAGCGCCCGCAAAAAGGCCGCTACCGGCAATTCCACCAGATCGGCGTCGAGCTGCTCGGCCCCGCCTCCCCGCTTGCCGATGCCGAAGTGATCTCCGCTGGCTGGCGGATTTTAAACGAGCTGGGCATCGCGCAGGATGTCGTGCTGAACATCAACACGCTGGGCGACGCGCAAAGCCGTGCGAATTACCGCGACGCGCTGGTGGCGTATTTCGCCGCCCATGCGGACAAGCTGTCGGAAGACAGCAAGCTGCGGCTTGAGAAAAACCCGCTGCGCATCCTGGATTCCAAGGATGAGGGCGACAAGGCGCTGGTTGAAAACGCCCCGCTGATCTACGCGCACCTCACCGAAGAAGCCGCCGCCTTCTACGCCGGTTTGAAAGCCGCGCTCACCGCCTTCGGCGTGCCGTTCGAGGAAAACCCGCGCATCGTCCGTGGCCTTGACTACTACAACCACACTGCCTTCGAGTTCGTCACCACCGCCCTGGGCGCGCAGGGCACGGTGATGGCGGGCGGGCGCTATGACGGGCTGGTGGAACAGATGGGTGGCCCCAACGTGCCCGGCATCGGCTGGGGGGCGGGCATCGAGCGCCTCTCCATGCTGATTTCCGCTCCGCCCGCCGCCGCGCAGCCTGTGGCCGTGATTCCCATGGGCGGAGAATCAGAAGGCCGCGCCTTGGAGATTCTCAACCTGCTGCGGGAGCAAAACATCGCGGCCGAGATCGGCTATTCCGGCAACGCCAAGAAGCGGCTGGAGCGCGCCAATAAATCCGGCGCCGCCTTCGCGGTGCTGGTGGGCGGCGAGATCAAGCTGAAAAACCTCACCGACGGCACCCAGGAAGACGTGACCGCCGAAACATTGCTGGAGCGCCTCTCCGCATGAGTTCATCTCTGGAAAGCAAGCTGGACCGGATCATGGCCCGGGCCGAGGAGCTGCGCTTCATGCTCTCAGGCTCCCTCTCGGGCGATGAATTCGTGAAAGCCTCGAAAGAGCTCTCGGAACTCACCCCGGTGGAGGAGAAAATCTCCGCCCTGCGCGGCGCCGAGAAGCAGGCCAAGGAGGCCGAAGCGCTGCTCGCCGACCCGGACATGAAGGAGCTGGCCGAGGCCGAGCTGCATGAGCTGAAAAAGCAGCTCCCGGAGCTGGAAATGGCCGTGCGCCTGGCACTTCTGCCCAAGGACGAGGCGGATGACCGCTCCGGCATCCTGGAAATCCGCCCCGCCGCCGGGGGAGATGAAGCCGGCCTCTTCGCCGCCGAACTCTTCAGCGCCTACCAGAAATACGCCGCCCTGCAGGGCTGGCGCTTCGAGGTGATGGATTACGAGGAAAACGAGCTGGGCGGCGTCAAGAGCGCGATGGCCGAGATCACCGGCAAATCCGTCTTCGCCAAGCTGAAATTCGAGTCCGGCGTGCACCGCGTGCAGCGCGTGCCGGCCACCGAAACGCAGGGGCGCATCCATACCTCCACCATCACCGTCGCGGTGCTGCCGGAGGCCGAGGAGGTGGATGTGGACATCAACGAGAGCGATCTGCGCATCGATGTCTACCGCGCCTCGGGCGCGGGCGGGCAGCATGTGAACAAGACCGAATCGGCCGTGCGCATCACCCATATCCCCACCGGCATCGTGGTGGCGATGCAGGAGGAGCGCAGCCAGCACAAAAACCGCGCCAAAGCCATGAAGATCCTGCGCTCGCGCATGTACGACCAGCAGCGCGCCAGCGTGAACGCCTCCCGCGCCGCCGACCGCAAGGGCCAGGTCGGCACCGGGGACCGTTCGGAACGAATCCGCACCTATAATTTTCCGCAAGGCCGCGTCACGGACCACCGCATCAACCTCACCCTGCACAAGATCGACCGGGTGATGCTGGGCGAGTTCGACGACATTATCGACGCGCTGATCGCCGAGGACCAGGCGGCCCGGCTGGCCGAGCAGGCGTGATCCCCACCGCCCAGGCGCTGGCCGAGATCACCGAGCGGCTGAGGCTGGCCGGAATCGAGGCGCCGCGCCGCGAAGCCCGGCTGCTTCTGGCCTTCGCCCTGGGCACCAACGCCGCCGGGCTGCTGGCGCGCGATGCGGTGGACCCGCAATGCTACGCCGCCCCCCTGGCGCGCCGCGCCGCGCGTGAGCCGCTGGCCTATATCACCGGCCATAAGGAATTCTGGGGGCTGGATTTCCTCACCTCCCCCGCCACCCTCATCCCCCGGCCGGATACGGAAACGCTGGTGGAATCCGCGCTGGACGCAGGTCTGACCCCGCGCACGGTTCTGGACCTCGGCACCGGCACGGGCTGCCTGCTGCTGGCCTGCCTGCATGAATTCCCCGCCGCCTTTGGCGTGGGGGTGGATTTAAACCCGGAGGCGGCGCGCCTTGCCCGCCGGAACGCCCGGCATCTCGGCCTGGCCGACCGCGCCGCGTTCCTGGCCGGCAGCTGGGCCAGCGCCCTGGAGCAGAAATTCGATCTGGTGCTGTCCAACCCGCCTTATATCGAAAGCGCTGATATTCCTGGCCTGATGCCGGAGGTGGCGGCGCATGAGCCCGCCTCGGCACTGGATGGCGGGGCAGACGGGCTGGCCGCCTATGAAGCGATCATCGCCGACCTGGCGCGTATTTTAGCCCCCGGCGGGCTGGCGGTGCTTGAACTTGGCGCCGGACAGGCTAAATTAGTAGGCGAGCTGGCGCGGAAGGCGGGGTTCATGTTTACCCTGCGCCCCGACCTTTCCGGCATAGACCGCGCCATAACGCTCAAATTCTGCAAATAAGCGATTGGCAGAATGAAATTTTGCCGCTAAGCACAAACGGCGCGTGCCGTCTTGCTCACGAGTCTCCGGCAAATACCGGAGCCAAAAAGGGCGATGAATTTATATACCGCACAGCGCTAGCCAGCAGACGAGGATAGACACGAGCCTATGAATATGAAGCGCATGCGTGGACGCAACCACCGTTCGGGCGGTGGCGGCGGAGGCGGGTTTCGCAACCAGCAGAATGGGATTCCGCTCAACCGCAATCACGTATTCGACAGTTCCGGACCGGAAATGCGGGTGCGTGGCACGGCCCAGCAGCTTTACGAGAAATATTCGCAGATGGCGCGCGACGCCGCCTCTTCGGGCGACCGTGTGCTGGGCGAAGCCTATTACCAGCACGCCGAACATTATTTCCGGATCGTGAGCGCCATCAACGCCGCCCAGGGCCTGCCGCCGCCGGGCCAGGGCACCCAGACCGGCGAGCAGCGCTACAGCAACCAGCCTCAGGGCGAGTTCCAGCGCCGCGAGCCGGGCGCCGAAGGCGAGGCCCAGGAAGGCCGCGAACCCCGGCAGGACACAAGGCAGGACCACCGCGAGGGCCGGGAGTTCCGCGACAATCGCGAGAACCGCCAGGAGCGCCGCTTCGAGCCGCGCCAGCGCCAGGAATTCCAGCCCCGTGACCGCCAGGAGCGCCAGGACCGTCAGGACCGTCAGGACCGCCCCTACCGTCCCACCGCCCCCATCGCCGATACGCCGATCGATATCAGCTCCGCGCTGGAAGCGGAGCTGCGTGCCGCCAGCCAGGAAGAGCCCGCCGGCCTCGGCGAGCAGCCGGAGGTGGTGAAGACCCAGGCCCCGGCCGCCACCGAGCCGCGCGCCATCCCCATCATCCCCGATGCGCCCCCGGCTGGCGCGCCTGAGCTGACCTTGACCGAGCCCGCCCCCGCGCCCAAGCGCCGCGGCCGCCCGCCCCGCGCCAAGACGGTTGAGGCCGCCAAGGCCGAGTAACCAGCGCCTGCGTTTGCTGCATAAACAAAAAGCCCGGCCAAAAGCCGGGCTTTTTCATGGCCTGCGAGAGCTTGGCGCCTTATTTCGGCGACAGCACCATCACCATCTGCCGGTTTTCCATCTTCGGCATCTGCTCG